>CAYLXL010000007.1:11360-63452 GCA_964387745.1 uncultured Gammaproteobacteria bacterium
TACAGCCTGAAGCGCCATTACAGCCTGAAGCGCCATTACAGCCTGAAGCGCCATTACAGCCTGAAGCGCCATTGCAGCCTAGTGCTCCAGAAACACCAATTTTAGAAGTAAAGCTCAAATATCTTGATCAGCTATTAGTTAAAATCTTTAATGAGAGTCAATCGGTTAGCGACGTAGCTGCGGATAGATTAGCGAGTATATTGAGAGCGATCTTAGCACCAGATGCTCAAGAGCAAGCGTTGCAAGAATTAGATGAAGTTTGCAAGTTTTGCTTTGAGATGAAGTCTAAAATTAACAAGTTAAAGCAAGAGCGTGAACAATTAACACCAAGTTTTGCAGGGAGATTCTTGGCTTACATTAACCCCCTCAAAGACACCAGAGCTCAACGAGCAGATGAGGCAGAATTTATAATTATAGGAGAACATATCAATCAATGGGAAGAACGCTACCAAAACTGTTTAAAGCTGGCATTAAATAAAATTAAAGAAATTCAAACGAGGTTTTTGCTTTCTTCGGCAAGCGTCGAGACTTCGCCTATTTATAATTTTAAAATGCACGCATTTATTAAAGCTTATCTTAATGAGGCTGCAGCAGATGAGTTTATTGATGATTATATTGGCCGAACAATTGCGAGTCGAATTTCAACACCAGAGCAATTGGCGGATTTAGATAAGAAGGCTCTAATTCCATTGCGTGTCAAATTACGGGAATCAAATATTTTACTTTATAATGATCTTCATGTACTTATTACCAGATATACCAGCGATACGCTTTTAAATATTGAAACTATTAAAAACATACTAAGCAGAAAATATAACGAGTTATTTTCTCGTCAGGCTAGAAGTGGATTTAAAAATGTTTTACGCAGAATCTACGTTAATTATATTTTATCATTTCATACTATGGGTGATTGGTTTCAAGCCTTATTATTTTCAGGGCTCACTCAAAATTTACAAGTTAACAAGATTCTTCAAACGTTAGTAAAAGTTATAAATTTTATTTATGGTCCGTTGTTTAAGTATTATGTTGATTTATTCGCAGAAAAAGAAAAATTGAGTGCTCAGGCAAAATTTTCTGTATTAGAAAAAATCAAGTTTGGTGTCAAAGTAGCGATTCCTATCATACTAATACTATTAACATTTATTTATTTTGCGCCGTTTTTTAATGACTTTTTATTATTTTTTCTAATTCCTGCCTGTGCATCTTTAAGTGTTGTGTTATTCAAGGGTTTAGTTTGCGGTTTTCAAGAGTTATTTTATACTCTTGGCTGGATGCAAGAATATGCTGTAACTGATAAATTACAGGATTTGTTTGCGGATAAAGCAATTGATGTTGCTAAATTTTATCAAGAACTAACTGATAAGTTAACGACAAAGTTGAACTTATTGACTGTAAAGAAGCCGCGTAAACGTAGCGATGAAGAGGATCGAAAGATTGATGAGTTGTTGAGGGTGTTGAATCAACTTAAAGTTGAATGGAGAACATTAAGTCAAGAAATTATTGATGATAATAATATCAAAGATCAAGAATTAATCACTATGTTTTTGAGACGACTTGCTGTTACTACCAAAAAGAAATTTTCTACACAACAAAAATGTATTAACGATGTTGTTACAAAAATTATAAGTGGTGAGAATATACCTCCAGTTGGTCCGACCACCCTGTTCTTGCCTATGTTATCTGCAATATCTTCTCCCGGTAACATGAAAATAATGCCACGTGCTGAGAAGCTTGGTAAAACGCAGGAGCTTATGCGAACGATTGAAGATAAAGCTATAGAACGAGGCTTAATTCCTAGAGCAGTAGCAAGACCTTAGGCTGACTTAGCAATTAAGTCTCAAATCTCAAACGTAATCGTTTATCTGAATCCGTCATCCTAAGAAAAAGTCGTCCGAGAACTTAAAAAAAATAAATTACTCTCACGACTTTTTTGAAAGGATCCAGTGCAGATTTCTTTTACTGGTACCATTAATTCAGACTAGCAAACATGATTGCATTTTTTTTCTTATAAATCAAAATCTCAACTGGATCCTGACGCTTTTGTCGTGTGGTTAAAGTGTACTTAACAATAACTGTGGAGGACAAAAGCTCAGGATGACGGAGCTCTAGTCCCTGCGTGAACTCGTTTTCTCAAACAACTACCATATTCTGACTAACTTGATAATGATAATGGTCACTTTGAGTGATTTCACTTTTGAAGTAACTAAAGAATACTTCCAGAATATTCTGATCAAGCTGTATCGGATCTAATTGTTTTAAGTGAAAATAAACAACAGAGATCTCTTCACATAGCTTGTAATATTTTAACTCGTTGCTATCAGCTAAGGCAGTGATGTCTGTCGTAAATTGCGATAGCCGCTGACATATTGTCTCGTTGATTATACATTGATGATCTATACAACTATGTTGCTTGACAATAGCTTTGACTTCATCGAGCTTTAGTAAAATATTTTTTAGTTTACTATTTGCAAACTGTCCGTAGCTTTCCACATTATATTCCAATATGAGTAATATTTATTCTAGTAATAGCTTATCAACTTTTGCTGCACAAATAAAATCATTATCTGATAAGCCATTGATCGCGTGAGTCGTAAATTTGACTAAACAGCAATTATAACTAACTTCGAGATCAGGGTGATGATTCTCTTGATTAGCCAACCATGCGATAGCATTTACAAAGCTGATAGTTTTGTAATAGCCTTTGAAATCGAACTTTCGTGATATGATAGTATAATCAGCGTTAACATTCCAGTTTGGTACTAATTTCAAATAATTATTAATTTCAGTTTTAGCCATTTTGGCAACGCCGCCTTCACAGGGCACACATTTTTTGTCACTAAGATTTGTCATACACTATGGCCTTTCATTTTAGGTGGATAGGTTGGTGCGAAATTACCCAAGCTGATTGCCTGATTGATAGCATCTATTAAATCAACTTTGGTCAAATTATACAATTGTTCAAAGTTATTAAGAACAAAATAGACGGTCTGGTAAATGTCAATACGGTAGGGTGTTCTTAGCGCTGTCATTAAATCAAATGGCTTGCGTTCAGGTAACGGGCTATTTAATGAGTAATCAGTTTCACCGATAGAAGATAAAATACCACCACCATAAATTTTAAGCTCTATATTTTTGATTAAACCAAATTCAATTGTGAACCAGTATAGACGCGCTAATAATTTTTGTACTTTGGGTGCTGCGCCAACACCTAACTTACCAATGTAAGCTGTAAATTCAGCACATGCTTGATTAGTAAGCATCGGACAGTGGCCGAAAAGTTCGTGGAAGATATCTGGCTCTTGTAAATAGTCTAATTCTTCTGGAATACGAATAAAAGTTGCTGCTGGAAATTTTCGCTCAGACAACAAGTTAAAAAATTTATCAAAGCTGATTAAGGCGGCAACTGGTGCAACTTGCCAGCCAGTTGCGGCTTGTAATTTTTTGTTTACATCAGGAAGTTGAGGAACTTTATTATGAGTAAAGTCTAATAGTTGCACGCCATCGATATATTCTTTACAGGCAGCTGATTGGATAATGGGTATTTGCCTGGCATATAAAGTTGCCCAGGTTTGGTTTTCTATATCATCATAAGTAACATAACCATTAGCATCCGTCTTCTTGGCAGTATATTTAGACGGAGTTTTGTGATGTTCTAAGCCCATAAATTTTCCTTGGCATTAATGTTAATTAAAGTTTTTATTAAATATTCATTTTCTTCAGGAGAGCCGACAGTAATTCTTAAATAATTAATTAAGCCGTAGTTGTCAATTGGTCGTACTATAATCCCATGATCAAGAAGTTGATTATAGAGAAGTTGGCTTTTGCTACAATAAATAGTAACAAAATTAGCCATTGAAGAAATATATTTAATTTTTAAATCAGCAAATGCTTTGTATAATAATTCTTTTTGTATAGTATTCATTTGCACAGTTTTTTTAACAAAATCCTGATCTTGTAAGGCAGTAACTGCAGCAACTTGCGCTATTTTATTGACATTAAAAGGTAATCGTATTTTATTAATTGCGGCTATTATATCGGGGTGCGAGATAGCATAACCAACACGTAAACCAGCTAACCCATACGCTTTTGAGAAGGTTCTTAACAGAATAAGATTATGATGTTTTTTTACTAGATTTATACTGTAATCATAGTACTGTTCTGCAGCACTATATTTTAAGTATTCAAAATAGGCTTCGTCCAAAAGTACTAATATATGTGCAGGGACTTTTAACATGAAATCTTGGATGGCTTGTTCGTTAAGACAAGTTCCCGTAGGATTATTAGGGTTAGCAAAACAAATGATTTTAGTATGATCATTGATTTTAGCTAAAACATTGTCTAAATTATTTTGCCAATCATCATTAATCTCGGCAACTATATATTGAGCATTAACTCCTTGAGTTGCGATAAGATAACTAAAAAAACTATATCGAGGTGCAATGACATCATTATGGCTATCAACAAAGGTCTGCATGATTAAGCGAATGAGTTCATCTGATCCATTACCTATCACGAGCATGTTATTAGATAGATCATATAACTCAGATAAACTAGTTTTGAGCAGGTAGCAATCTGGATCAGGATATAACTGTATCGTAGTTAAGCTCTCATTTATTGCTTTTGCTACTAGTGGGCTTGCGCCAAAGGGATTTTCATTACTACCTAGTTTAATAATTTTAGAAAGATTTTTTTCACGTGCCAGAGTTTCAATAGGCTTACCTGGAATATATTTTTGTAAGTTTTTTATATGAGGTAAAGCTAAATTATTATCGCTCATGAGTATAAAAATCCTTATTATCTGAACTATTATTATAGTAGTAGTTTAACCGAACCTTATAACAAAGTATAATACCAAAAAAAGTTTGTAAATTGGAGAAAATATGTTAGCTGATAAAACTATTACAGTAAAGCCTCAGGTTGCAGCTACTTTGTTTGGTGAAAACCCGATGGCTACGGACGGTTTTGAATTTTTAGAATTCACCTCAATGCAGCCAGATAAATTAGCAAAAGATTTCGAAAACTTAGGTTTTAAAGCTGTAGCAAAACATAAATCAAAAGATGTTATTTTGTATAGACAGGGTGAAATCAATTTTATTTTAAATAAAGAGAAGGGCTTTGCACAGGACTTTGCTGCGCGACATGGCGCTGGAGCATGTGCAATGGGTTTCCGTGTATTAAATGCCGAGGCTGCCTATAATCGAGCCATTAAGTTAGGTGCTGAGCCATACATTAGCAAAGTTGCCTCTGGCGAGCTTAATATTCCTGCAATATACGGCATTGGTGGTAGTGTAATTTTCTTTGTCGACCGCTATGGTTCAGAGACTATTTATGACACCGACTTTGTACCCATTACTACTGATAAATCATTAGCAAATGTGGGCAACAATTTGGTCTATTTAGATCATGTCACGCACAATGTGTATAAAGGGCAAATGGATGTCTGGGCAAAGTTTTATGAGAAATTATTTAACTTTAAAGAAATTCGTTATTTTGATATAGAAGGTAAATTGACTGGTCTATTGAGCCGAGCTATGACTAGTCCTTGCGGAAAAATTAGAATACCAATTAACGAGGGTACGGATGATAAATCTCAAATAGAAGAATATTTACGTGACTTCAATGGTGAGGGTATTCAGCACATAGCATTAGGTAGCAGTGATATCTATAGCACAGTAAATGGTTTATCTAGTAATGGTATTAAGTTTCAAGATGTGCCAGAGACATACTATGATTTATTAAATGATAGAGTCAAAGGGCACAATGAACCTGTCGAGCAATTAAAAAAATTGCGGATCTTAGTTGATGGTGCACCAACTTTAGGGCAGGGGCTATTATTACAAATTTTCACTAAGAATATGCTAGGGCCAGTATTTTTTGAAATTATTCAACGTAAAGGCAACGAAGGATTCGGTGAAGGTAATTTCCGTGCGTTATTTGAATCAATAGAATTAGATCAAATTCAAAGAGGGGTTTTGTAGATGAAGTTGGCTACATTAAACAACAATACGCGCGATGGTCAGTTAATTGTTGTGAGTAAAGATTTGACTAGAGCAATACAGGTACCTGAAATAGCTGTTACATTACAGCAGGCATTAGATAATTGGACAGAGCATAAACCAAAATTAGAACAGGTCTATAATGATCTAAATAATAATAAAATAAAAGATGCATTTGATTTTGATGTTTATAAAGTTATGGCGCCACTTCCAAGAGCATATCAATGGGCAGATGGTAGTGCTTATGTTAGCCATGTCGAATTAGTACGTAAATCTCGTGGTGTCGAAATGCCAGCTAATTTTTGGACTGATCCTTTAATGTACCAAGGCGGATCTGATAAGTTCCTAGCGCCGCGTGAAGACATTAGAGTCGCCAGTACTGAATATGGCATTGATTTTGAAGCTGAGGTTGCTGTAGTAACTAATGATGTGCCAATGGCTTGTGATTTAGAAACTGCAGAAAATTCTATTGTATTATTGATGCTAGTTAATGATGTTTCTTTACGTAATTTAGCAGGAGCTGAGCTCGCTAAAGGATTCGGCTTTTTTCAATGTAAACCATCTAGCGGGTTTTCGCCGGTGGCTGTAACACCAGATGAACTTGAAGATGCCTGGCATGATGGTAAAGTAAACTTATCGCTTGTTTCAAAAATAAATGATAAGTTGTTTGGTAAGCCTAATGCGAGTGTTGATATGACATTTAACTTCCCGCAATTAATTTGTCATGCAGCAAAAACTAGGGAGTTAACTGCCGGTACTATAATAGGCTCAGGGACAGTTTCTAATAAAGATAGATCTGTGGGATCATCATGTATTGTAGAAAAGAGATGTCTAGAAATCATTGAAACAGGTAAGGCAATAACACCTTTCTTACAGTTTAATGATAAAGTGCATATTGAAATGATAAATAAAAACGATAATTCAATCTTTGGTTCGATTGAACAAACTGTGGTTAAATATTAATGACAAAGATAAGTAAATTTAACTTCCCAGCTAATAAAATAATTTGTGGCAAGTATCTTGTTCTGGAACTGCTTGGTTCTGGTTACGAGGGTGAAGTTTACAAAGTAAAAGAGTTAACGACAGGGATTGTCCGAACTGCTAAGTTTTTTTACTATGAGCGTAATAAAAATAATAAAGTAGCTATTAGATACGCTAAATTACTGCATGAGTTGTCCGAGTGTCCATTGATTATTCATTATCACACTCATGAAACCATTATGCATGATAGAAAGCCTATTACATGTTTGATCTCAGAATACGTAGAGGGCGAGATACTATCGGATTATATTGAGCGTCAACCTGGTAAAAAAATAGGTCGAACTTTGGCTATTCAATTGATTCATACTATATTAATTGGCTTAGAATTCATGCATTCAAAAAAAATTCTGCATGGCGATTTGCATTCTGATAACATCATTGTCAACCGTTATGGTTTAGGGTTTAAAATTAAGATTCTTGATATGCATTGGTGGGGTAGTCATTGCAAGGTTAAAAGTTTAGATGATATCCATGAAGTCATCGAGATATTATATGAATGCTTGGGTGGACGCAAGACTTATAAAAAACACCCTAAACAAATCAAAGACATTTGTATGGGTCTTAAAAAAAGCCTGATTACTAAGAAATTCAAAAATGCCACAATGTTACGAGTTTATCTTGAAAATATAATATGGGACGAAGCCTATAATGAGTAATATCATTGTTGTAGAAACATCAATGAGCAGTTATGAACAAACCTTTATTCAGAATTACGAAATAGTCTATTATACCCAAAAATTAGAGTCTAAGCTTATCAACGAAGACGGTATAGGTATATTTTCTATCCCGCGGGGAGTAGCGTTAGTAGTCGCCGATGGTGTTGGTGGCAGTTACCAGAGTTACCGCGCTGTGGGTCAAGTACTGAATGACCTAAACAATTTTTTTACTAATTATGATTATGAAAACAAAGATACTGTTTTTGCAGATGATATCTGTAAAAAACTACAGCAGATTAACACAAAAATTCTTAATTTAGAAAATACTCCGCAAACCACGTTATCTATGGCCGTTATTCAAAGTAAAAAAATAACGGTGTTTCAAGTGGGGGATTCAGGCACGTTATTAACGGGTCTTAAGGGTAGATTAAAATTTATGACACCATTTCAATCGCTTGTCGGTGAAATGTTGCTTAAACAAGAAATCAGTGAAAAAGATGCTTTAGTGCATCCTGAGTTAAACATTGTTAGTAATGTCTTAGGACATCCTAAATTTTATGTTACGAGTTTTCTGAGCGAAGAAGTGCTTAAATCTAATAAAACTAATAAGATCTCTAAATATGATACATTATTATTAGCAACTGATGGTTTATTCGATAATTATATTTCAGAAGAACTAGTTGATATAATTCGGTCGGGTAGTTTGATTGAGACTACGCAAATTTTACAGGCTTCGGTAGTGCAAAATATTAATGTTATAAATAAACTAAAGTTACTTAAACAAGATGATGTGAGTTTTATTTTGTGCAGGCGTAAACCCATATAGCTAAATGTTGACGTTAACTATATGGGTGTAACTACTATTGATCTAAAGCAGAAAAGCTTTTCGTATCTTTACAATAAGTAAAGATTTGCCCAGACTTGATATCAAAAAACCACTCGTGAATGCTAAGAGTGTTCTCTGCAACTCGCTGTTTAATCCACGGAAAAGTAAAGCAATTCTCATATGATTTATGTAATGCTTGCTTAGCATAGTCATCGACATAGGTATCAGAAGATTTATCTACATCGGTATTACATTTTACTACTGAAACCCAATTAGTAATAAAGTCATTTTGATCTAAATCATCTTTATTAAGTAATCCTTGGATACCGCCACATTGACTATGACCAAGCAGCACAAGATGTTTAATATTTAAATAACAGATAGCAAATTCAAGTGCTGCACTCGTACCGTGGTGTGCTTCATCTTTTTCATAGGGCGGAACAATATTAGCAACGTTACGGACTACAAATAAATCACCGGGATCACATTGCATAATTAAAGCTGGATCAACGCGTGAATCGCAGCAAGCAATAACCATAATCTTCGGTTTCTGACCATGTTCTGATAAGTTTTGAAGTATTGATTGATCACCTGAAGCATATTTTTCTCTAAAGGCCTTATAACCCTCTAACATTTTTGTAAAACTTTGTTGCATAATTATAATCCTCTGAAATTAACGTTATCTGAACAATAGTCAATAGTACCTAATAATGGTGCTGGGATGTTAGTTTTTAAATAATTAATATTACTGTCACTATCAAATGCTTGTTTCGGCTCTAAGCAATTGGCTATCCAGCCATGCAGATTAACATGTTGAGCTTGTATTGCTTTGACAGTTAGGATGGCATGATTTAAGCAGCCTAATTTTATACCAACCACTAAGATAACAGGTATATCTAATGCAACCGAGAGTTCGCTTAAATATTGATTATTATTGAGGGGGCATAGCCATCCGCCAGCGCCTTCAATAAAACAATAATCTGGGGTAAATTTGGTAATCATGTTTACACTGTGTTGCTTTAGCTTTTCAATAGTAATCAAATTATCAGCATCATTATTAACCAGGTGGGGTGAAACAGGTGCTAGAAAAGTAAAAGGATTAATTTCATCGTAACTGGCTGATATCAAACTTGCCTGTTGTAATGCTAAAGCATCAGAATTATAGAGCTTATTATTTTCTATAGTACAGCCAGTAGCAACTGGTTTTAGATTTAAAACAGAGTGTTTATTATTCTGTAAAAATTTTGTAAGAGCAACAATACTGGTAGTTTTGCCTATATTAGTATCTGTACCAGTGATAAAAAAAGTCTTAGTCATGATTATTTTTCTCGTGAACCTGGCCTAATAATTTTATCAAGAGGTATCATAGTTTCTTCGATTCCGCTGATCTCTGGGTGCTTAACTTTAACTGGCTTAGCTAATTTAAAAGCATGGCCATATATTACTTCGAAAGTCAGCGGATAAGTATTGTCAGCTAATTTAAATTTGTTGTATACATGATAAAGCTGTTGAAACTTTTCTTTACCAAATAAACTAGTTCTGTAGTTATCAGTTAATTTAACATTAGCGCCTATAGATTTAATATCTTTGATAAGTTTGATCACACTGCTATAAGTCAGCGTAAACTCATCATTATCCATCACAGGATGAGCAAATTTATTTTGTACTAAAATATCACCAATATTATGCATATCAATAAAATTATTAACATGCTCGTAGTCCGGATCAACATCGTTTAAAACAGAACGTAGTTCATATAAAGTATGTGGGCCAGGGATGGTGAAGATTAATAAACCATCATTTTTAAGTACGCGACGACACTGCGCGAATAATTCAGATATGTTTTCACACCATTGGAAACTAAAGTTAGAGAATATTAAATCTACGCTATTGTCTGCTATAGGTAATAAATTTATATCACCGCAGATTAGATGATAATTTGGAGTATCATTATTGCGTTTATGTTGAGCTACTTTTAACATAGACTCAGCAAAGTCTAGACCTATGATATCTGCTTTAGGATAAGCATAAGCTAATTGCTTAGTAACGAATCCTGTACCCATGCCTAAATCTAAAATAGTTTGCGGATTAATAGCAAAAAACTCTAAGCGCTCAAGTAATCGTGCGCCTATTTCTTGCTGTAAAACAGCATTAGCATCATAATTAAGTGCGGCATTATTAAAAGAATGTTTAATTTTGCTATAGAAATCAGTATGGGTCATTATAATAAACACTCATTAAATAAATTTGCTTCAGTGACAAAAGGCATGTGTCCAGATCGCTCTAACATATATGTTTTTATTACAGGATAATTGTCATTAAGCCAGGATTGTAAACTGGTATTGACTAGTAAATCCTTTTGGCCAAAAATAAATTTTATCTGATGAGGATTAATCGTATTTAATATATATCTATAGTCTTTTGATAAAATATTTAATCCCCAATTTAAGCCATCAAGAGACGCCAAAGCAGAATTATTATGTATTGCTAATAATTGTTTAAACAAAGCTTTAGAGTTGGGATGGCTTAAAGTCTGTAACAACAAGAATTCTTGCAGGGCCTTTTTTTGATCAGTAATTAATTTTTGATAAAATTTATCCCAGTTGTCTTGGGTAACTCCATGTGACCAATTATTAGAACTAATAAAACAGGGACTGCTCGCGCATAGTATTATTTGGCTAATATGATTAGGATAATGATGTTTCAACAAAAGACCAATGACTCCGCCTAAGGACCAGCCTAATACAGATGAACCATGGGGGATACGGGTAATCAAATCTTGTAGATAATAGTCTATATTATTGTGTTCTGCAGCATATGGAGTCTGGCCATGGCCATTTAGATCAAGAGTAATAATATTAGAATAATATTTTTTAAACCCATCTAAATTATTAGTCCAGATAGAGCTATTAAAGCCCCAGCCGTGTAATAAAACTAGATTATTTGTTTTATTGTTCATTATTTTTAATTACATTTAAATTTAAGTCTTCTATTAAGTTTTTTAAAATCTTAATAAAATAATCAATGTTATCAGAGCTATGTCCGGCAGATAAAGTAATTCTTAATCTTGCTTGATTCTTAGGGACAGTAGGTGCTCTAATCGCAGTTACAATAATATTATGTTTATTTAAATACTCAGCAGCGCGAATACAATCAATGCTGGTGCCAATAATAATTGGCTGAATGGGTGATTGATTATTAATGGGAGTAATGCCAATTTGCAACAGTTGTTTACAGAAATAATCAATATTAGTAAATAACTTTTCTCGCATGCTGTTGTCTTTTTGTATGGCGCGGATGCTTAACAAACTAGCTGCAGCAGCGATAGGCGACATACTTGTTGTATAGATATAAGGACGTGCGAATTGAATCAAGCTTTCAATAAATAACTTTGGGCCAGCTACAAAGGCACCTGAAGAACCTATGGCTTTACCAAAAGTACCCATAATAATTTTATTATTTATGGTTTTTAAGTTTTGATTATTATTCAAATCAAATAAACCAAAGCCATGCGAGTGATCAATGATTAGGCTAGTATTTTCTTGATTAGCTAATAAAGCAATATCATCTAATGGCGCAAAGTCGCCATCCATGCTGAATAAGCTTTCGGTAAAAATAAATTTGTTTTGATAATGATTATATTTATTTAACAATAAATTTAGGTGTTCTGTATCATTATGTTTAAATCTGGCTAATTTACAGCCTGCTAGTCTTGATCCATCTAATAAAGAAGCATGATTATTATGATCATGAATAGCAATAGTATCTTGGTTTAGATTAAGTAACACATCGCTTATGCTTAAATTAGCCATATAGCCAGATGAAAATAAAATAACCTCATCGCAATTTAATTGCTTAGCTATCGTTTGCTCAAGATCTTGATGAATATGATGGTAACCTGTGATTAAATTAGAGGCGCCACTACCAAGACCAAGGTTAGGCAAGAGATCTTGTATTTGTTTGATAAGACTAGCGTCATTAGCAAGACCCAAATAATTATTACTAGCAAAATTTAATTTGTTTTTTTGTTCAATATTTGCATTAGCAATATATTTTAGACGAGAACGAAATAAGTTACTCTCATAGTGTGATTGTAACTTTTTTCGTAGCTGATGCTGTATAGATTGCTTATTATTTTGCTTATCTTGGCTTTCCTTAACCAACTGCACAGTTTGCTTGTTCGGTAGTGCATTCATTGTTTTGTTGATGAGGGTATTGTTCAGGTTTTATGCCTAATCTAGCAAATAAGTTTTGATCGTGTTCTGTGGTTGGTAGAGGGGTTACAAATAACTTATCGCCATAGTGAATAGAATTGGCACCAGCAAAAAAACATAAGGCATGACATTCGTCAGACATGTTTTTTCTGCCTGCTGATAGCCTAATATAAGATTTAGGCATCATAATTCTGGCTACAGCGACTATCCGGACAAATTCTAGAGAGTCAACCGTAGCACTGTCTTCTAGAGGTGTACCAGGGATCGCAATTAATTGATTAATCGGGACAGAGCCAGGATGACTTGGCATATTAGCAAGCTCTTGTAAGAACTTATATCTATCTTCTGTAGTCTCGCCCATACCCATGATACCACCGCAACAAACATTAATTTTGTTTTTGCGAAGTCTATCTAGGGTAGCTAGTCTGTCGTCAAAATCACGAGTATTAATCACTCGTTCATAGTATTCACGGGAAGTATCAATATTATGGTTATAGTAGTCTAAACCAGCAGCTTTAAGTTCTGCTGCTTGTTCGTCAGACAGCATGCCTAAGGTCATGCAAGTTTCTAAGTTTAAATCTTTAATAGCTTTTAGTATTTCGATAACTTTAGGAAAATCTTTTTTTGGTGGGTTACGCCATGCTGCTCCCATACAAAAACGCGTTGCGCCTTTATTCTTAGCTATCGTTGCATACTCAATAACTTTTTCAACAGATAACAAAGCCTCAGGCTCTGTAGCCGTCTTATAATGCGCGCTTTGCGGGCAATAAGCACAGTCTTCCGGGCATCTACCAGTTTTAATACTCAACAAAGTACTAATTTGTACTTCATTATGATTAAAATTTTCACGATGAACACAATGAGCCTTGAATAATAGATCGTTAAACGGTAGAGTATAGAGGTTTGCTACTTCTGTAGTAGTCCAATCGTGCCTGATTTGTGTTTGCATCTATTTAGTTATGTATATAGAGATTTGTTAATATGATAAAGCTACTGAATAAATTGTCAACTATTATAGTCGACCAGGTTAACAATCAAGTAAGTACCTATCAAGACTTCTTTACTCTACCGAGGCAATGCCTGCTCTGTAAATCTACTATCTATGAAAAAAACATCTGTCTGTATTGTAATCAGCTATTACTAAGGTTAGAAAAGAAATGTGAGCGTTGTCACTGGCCATTATTAGCCAGTATGTCCAGATGTAACTTGTGTGTTCAGCAAACAGTTGCTGACAAACATACTTTTAATCACAATGATGCTGATAACTTTGTTTGGTCCGATATAAAAATAGCTTTTGGTTATAATCACCCGATAGATAAGATAATCCAGCAGTTTAAATATTTAGGTGATTTAACCAAGGGTAGGTTATTAGCAGATTTGTTCTTAGAATATTTAAATACCAGTTTATTTAAATTAGATAATCTGGCTAAACTACCAGAAGTTATAATTCCCGTGCCCTTATATAAGACTAAATTAAAACAGCGTGGTTTTAATCAGACTGTTGAGATAGCACGACATTTATCGAAAAAACTAGATATACCTATTGATACGTCATTAGTAGCAAAGTTTGCAGCTAGCGAACCGCAAATGGGATTAGATAAACAGGGTCGGGTTAGTAATTTAGAAAATACTTTTTGTTTAAATAAAAAAGTTAAATATAAATCTGCTGTGATTATAGACGACGTGGTCACTACAGGTAGTACGGTGGCGGCAGTTGCTAAGTTGTTGCAGAAGACGCATATTAAAAATATTTCGCTCTGGGCGTTGGCGAGGAGGTGTTAGGTGTTTGAAATCAGATCCTTCGCTTCGCTCAGGATTGACTAACGTCTTTAACAGGTTAGCACATTTGCACAGACATAACTCGTTGATTTTCAACCCAATTATAACTTATTGTAATATATGACTATTTAGAACGTCACGAGTTTAGGAGAGGACATTTTCCTGTAATTATCCCTTCTAGTCCAGCTGTCCGGAACTTCCGGACAACTGATATCGTCCGTCTTGATAGTAGTTATGATAAATCTTAAGTTTTGCGGTATAATCTTACTTTATTATTGTGTTATTAAGATAAATGCTGATGTTAGATAAAAATTTACTTACTGAATTAGTCGATAAATGTATGAATGATCTAAGAACTAGTAGTAGTTTAAATACTGGTTCATTAAAAGAAGAGATTTTAACGACGGTCCATTCAGTCCTGCATAAAACTTTGAGTAATCTAGATTTAGTCACGCGAGAGCAGTTTGATATTCAAACTAAAGTTTTAGATCAAGCTCGTCAAAAATTAGAATTATTAAGTAATAAAATTACAGAATTAGAAAATCTTAAATAAACTCTAGTGTGTTCATAAGAAATCTGTTACATTAATCTCTAAAATTTATGTATATTATACATGGAGAGATTAATGTCACTATCTTTAGTTTATACTCGTGCGCAACATGGAATAAAATCCCCGCTAGTAACTGTTGAAACCCATATCTCTAATGGCAATCCTATTTTTACGATTGTAGGTTTACCTGAGGCTGCCGTAAAAGAAAGTAAAGATCGCGTGCGCTCAGCTATTTTAAATTCTAAATTTGAATTTCCAATCAGGCGCATTACAGTTAATTTGGGTCCGGCTGATTTACCCAAAGAAGGGGGACGGTTTGATTTAGCGATAGCTTTAGGAATATTAGCTGCAACCGGGCAAATCCCTAAACACGAATTACAAGAATATGAATTTATCGGCGAGCTTGCATTGTCGGGTGATCTAAAGCCGGTAAAAGGCATTTTACCGTCAGCAATGGCGCTTAAAGATGATAGCCGTCATTTGATCGTCGCTAAAGCTAATGCCGATGAAGCCGTGTTTATTAATTCCGTTACGGTATACGCAGTTGAGAATTTAGATCAAATATGTCGTCATTTTAGAAAAGAGGTAAGATTAGAACCTTATATTTCTCAAAAGCAATATATAAATAATAATAAATATTTAGATCTCAATGAAATCAAAGGCCAGTATCAAGCCAAACGTGCTTTGACTATTGCGGCAGCAGGCGGTCATAGTATTTTATTTTTTGGCCCTCCTGGTAGCGGCAAAACTTTATTAGCCAATCGTTTATTAGGTTTACTGCCAGATTTAAATGAGCATCAAGCAAAAGAAGTCGCAGCTATTCAATCTGTAAGTCAGCAAGGATTATCGATTGAGAGTTTGATGTGTCGACCATTTAGAACTCCACATCATACAGCTTCACATGTTGCTTTAGTTGGTGGCGGCAAGAATCCGACACCTGGAGAAATATCTTTAGCTCATAACGGTATTTTATTTTTAGACGAGTTGCCAGAATTTGATCGCAAGGTTTTAGAAGTCTTACGAGAACCATTAGAATCTGGCAAAATTGTGATCTCGCGAGCGGCTAATAAGATTGAGTATCCAGCTAAGTTTCAGTTAATAGCTGCGATGAATCCTTGTCCATGTGGACATTTAGGTGATGAACGCATGCCATGTCGTTGTACCGATTTACAAATTAAACGCTATCGGCAAAAATTATCTGGACCATTATTAGATAGATTAGATATGCATGTAGCAGTCAAAGCTTTATCTAGTAAAGAATTAATAACTTCTACAGATGAACAAGACAATAATCAACAACAAAATATTCTTAACTCTATAAAAATAAGAGAACAGGTTTATTTATGTCAGCAATTACAATTAAATCGCCAAAATGTTTTAAATTGTGAATTAGATCATAAAAGTTTAGAAAAAATATGTCGATTAAATTCAACTACAAGAAGCTTTATGCAGCATGCTATGGATAAATTAGGTTTCTCTGCCAGAGTCTTTCATCGTATTTTGAAACTAGCTCGAACTGTGGCTGATTTAGCTCAAGGTTCAGAAGATTCCGAAGTGTCAGTGAACCATCTCTCTGAGGCTATAGCTTTTCGTGGCTTAGATAAATTGCGTTTTGAGGCATAATTTACAGGTCTAAGAAGAAGTGAGCGGATAAAAATTTCACCAGTAAATACTTATTATAAGTTTTGTAGAATAGAGTTAACGGGTGAGATTATTCGCGCAGCGAATAATATTTTTTCTCCCTTTACAAAGCATTAGTATCTACAAAGGGAGAAAAAATATTTGCTTCGCAAATGTTGAGGTTATTCGCTGTTTCACTATCTAGGTCGCTACCTATTGCAAAATATTTATATTTGATTTATCATAATGACTAAATAATTTAGCCTTTTATTTTATGCCAAACGGTAAGCCAACAAAAAAACCTAAAAAAAACAGTCAGTTAAAAAAGTTTCATAAAGATGCCAGTCCATTATTCCATCTTCGTAAGTTAAAAACTGACCCGAATAGAAAGGCTATAGCTGTAATTCAGAGCCAAACTTTAGTACCCGTAACATTTTCTCCCCCACAAAAAGAGATTGTTAGTCGCTTAGGCCCTCTGTTCGAGAGTCCTAGTCCTATGCGACCTTTGGCAGCTAAGGTTGTTCAAGTAGAAGGGACTCCATTAAAAACTCCTCCAAACACAACTTGGCAAACCCCAGGTGGCACAGAGTTAGAATTAAGTGCAAGGCATAGTTGTCATTCAATAAATGGTGCGCCGATAGCGTTTTATTCAAGTAAAAAAGGTGTGCTTTTTAGATCAAGAATTACTGAATTCGAAACTGAAACTGAAACTGAAACTGATAGTGAGCTACGCCCAGTTTTAAGACTTTCAGATGAAGTACTATCCCCTACAATACATAAAGAAGTAATAATTACCAGATCAGATATTCAATATAATATAAAAACTAGACCCAGAGAAAAAGCGAGAACACAATCTTCAGTTTTGGGTATAGCGGCAAAAGATGTACCTAAACCAGAAAGTATAACGTCACATAGATATGCGCAAGCTAAAGAAATTTTACATATCATTGGTTATTCAATTTGCCCAGAAGTTGTAGAACCACAGGCAATTGAAAATTTTGTTATAGGTAGTGCTGCAGCTAATACTCAAATGATGATTAGTGAAGGATTAATCCATAGGTTATTATCTTTTGAAGAATTCGAAAATAATTTTGATAAGGTTTTTTATTCAGTAACTATTGCTGAGTATGACCAAGTAGATACGTTAACAACTCATGGTTTCAAAGCAATAATTGTTGCAAAAAAAATAATCACAACAATCCAAATCTTAGATAAAAATGGACAACTATTATTTACACATTCTCAAGAAATTGATGTATTTAGTTGTGATAAACCACCAGTAACAGATCTTGAGTTTATATTCCGTGCTGCTTACTTAGAAATAAAAAAGGTGCTAGATAAGCAGGCAATCAGCGAAGCAGCAGATGTCGATATGACGCCAAAAAGAAGACTGCCATTATAACATCACAAATCTTAATAGTGTTTTAGATCAGTTTTACCTCTAAATACATAATAAGAATAAGCTGTATAAGCTAAAATAACAGGTACAACAAGAACTGCACCTACTAATAATAAAGATTGTGCCCGTGATGATGTAGCTCCCTGCCAGATAGTTACTTCATAAGGAATAATATAAGGCCATATGCTGAATAATAATCCTAAGCAGCACAATGTAAATATGGCAATAGTTAATAAGAATGGTCGATGATCATTTTCTGGAGTAAGATTATATAAATTTTTATACAAGAAAAAAAAGCAAGTAACAACTAAAAGAGGTAGCCAGCCAATAATTAGAATATGTTCAGAGTTGAACCAACGGTCAAAAATATAATTATTAATCAGTGGCGAAAATAAACTGACGCAGCCAGTAAAAAATAAAACATAAATACTAATATAGCTAGCTGTTTTACGAGCCCATTCTTGCGTTTCACCATGAGTTTTCATGATTATCCAAGTGCTGCCAAGTAGCGCATAACTAAAAGTAACGGCAATACCGCAAAATAAAGAGAATGCTGTTAGCCATTCAAAAGGCGATCCGGCAAACTTACCATTTTTCATGTTAAGTCCTGTAATTACTCCGCCTAATATGATGCCTTGTGCAAAAGTAGCAACAAGAGAACCAAAATGAAAACAATAACCCCAAAATGTCCGCATGTTACCAGATGCTTTAAAACGAAACTCAAAAGCAACACCACGGAAAACCAATGCTAATAGCATAAATATTAGGGGTACATAAAAACCAGGCATGACTATGGAATAAACATACGGAAATGCTGCAAATAGGCCGCCACCACCTAAGATAAGCCAAGTTTCATTACCATCCCAGAAGGGGGCTATTGACATGATCATTTTATCTCGGCAATCATCACTAGCAGCAAAAGGAAACAAGATGCCAGTACCCAAATCAAAGCCATCTAAGACTACATAGACAAAAATAGCAAAACCTATTATTGCTGCCCATACTAAAGGTAAATCTATATAAGTGCCGAAATCAAACATGATCTATTCTCAATCTATAAATTGTTAGGTTATTTTTTTAAATGAAAAATTTCATTTATTGATAAGGGTTTAAGTACACTATGTTGTCCGTAGATTTCGAGGTCTTCATCTTTTTTATTTTCAGTTGAAGCAGGACCTTTTTTGATTAAGTTGAGCATGTAATAAGCTCCCATTGTGAAAATAAAACAGTAAACTACTATAAATGCTATCAAAGACAATAAAACTTGATGGGCCGGTACCTTAGAAGCTAAGTCAACGGTTCGTAATAGCCCATAAACTAAGTAAGGTTGTCGACCGGCTTCTGTAACAAACCAACCGGCTAGTATGGCAATCAAACCGCTTGGTGCCATTAGAATGCACCAGCGTAAGAACCATTTCGTCGTAAATAATTTATGTTTGCGATATAAAATTAATGCGATAATCCCAGTTAGTGACATTAAGAGTCCTAAGGCGATCATCACTCTAAAACTATAAAATACAAACGGTACATTAGGATGTTCAGTTTTTGGCCAATCTTTAAGACCCTTGATTTCACCATCAAAGCTGTGTGTCAAAATTAAGCTGGCAGCATATGGGATTTCAAGACTGTAGTCATTTTTCATCTCAGCTTGTTTAGGAACAGCGAAGACTCTAAATGGTGCCTTGGTCTCTGTGTCCCAAGCACCTTCCATGGCGGCTATTTTTATTGGCTGATACTTTAAGGTATTAAGTCCGTGTAGATCACCAAGCACGATTTGAATAGGTGCAACAAATAAGGCCATTAACATACTCATAAAAAACATAATCTTTGCATGTTTTACATATTTATTTTTTAAGAGATACCAAGCACTCGCGCCACCAATTAAAAAAGCTGTACTTAGATAACAAGCTGTAACCATGTGTATAAATCGATACGGGAAAGAAGGATTAAATAAAATTTCTAACCAATTTTCTGGCTGATAAATACCATTTTTGTCTACAGAATAACCTGTAGGGGTATGCATCCAACTAACGGCTGATAAAATCCAAAAGGCTGATATTAATGTTCCAAGGGCAACGATACAGGTGGCTATAAAATGCATTTTTGGTGAAACTCTTTTACGACCAAAAAGCATAATACCCAAGAATGAGGCCTCAAGGAAAAACGCTGTTAAGACTTCATAGCCAATGACTGGTCCAACTACGTTGCCGACACGATGGGAAAACTCGGACCAGTTAGTACCAAACTGATATGATAAAACTATGCCCGATACGACGCCCATACCAAAGGAAACAGCAAAAATTTTCACCCATAGGTTATAGATATCATCGAAAATAGCTTCCTTAGTTTTTATGCGCAAAGCTGCAATAACAACTAGAAAGCTGGCTAGACCAATTGTAAACGACGGAAAAATAATATGATAACTTACAGTGAAAGCGAATTGAATTCTTGCGAGTAATACAGGATCAAAAGAATCTAACATGTGTTAGCTCCATGTTAAAAATAAAGATGTTTATAATTTAACACATAGATAAATAATGTACAGCAATACTACATAAATAATCTAGGTTCAATGTATAATATAACATAAATTGTACCTATTAGCTGGGAGTAAGCGTGCTTAAGAAATCACTGCGTCACAAGTTTTTGTTAGTTTTTGTAGCATTTTTAGGTATGGTAATAAGTTTTTATCTATATCGTTTTATTTTTCTGAATAACTTCAGAGAAGTTATACCGCAGCAAATTTATCGCAGTGCACAGCCTTCAGCATTACACATAAAAAGTTGGCGTGATTCTTATCATATAAAAAGCATACTTAACTTAAGAGGCAATGAAGAGCGAGGTAATATTAAAAAAGCTATTACTTATGCTAAAAATGAAGGCATAGAGGTTAGTGTTATCAGGTTATCCTCGAGAAGATTACCGACATCAAGTCAATTGCAAAATGTTATTCAAGTAATTAATAATTCACCAAAACCATTGTTGATTCATTGTATGCGTGGAGTTGATCGTTCAGGTTTAGTGTCCGCTGTAGCTGTTTTGCTCAATGATGAGAGTATAGAAAAAGCGCGTGAAGAATTTAGCTGGGAAAAGGGTTTTTTACCTTTTAGGAAGCAAGAATTACTTAAAACTGTAATAAATGAATACGAAAGTTGGTTAGTTAATAATAATTTAAGCACTAGTAAAATAAACTTTATGCGTTGGTCTGCCGAAAATTATCACTCTGAGCCACGCGCATAGCTAAGTGTGTTATCTAATGTCATTTACTAGGCATTTGAATTTTTCTAAGCTTTGTACCATTATTAATCTACACAACAAAAACTGGGAAACCTATGGGTGAGGCGCTAGAATTAAATAGGGAAGAGATAAATCGTCTATCGCGGATTGATGATACCTATGGTCACGCTTGGACCTTGTATCTCATGCTGAAAAAAAATATGGATATCTATACGGGTTTGGTCCAAGTTGAAAGCGCGATGCTGGATTGTGTGCTTGCTGAGAAATTAAAATTACCGTTACTAAAGCATCATAGTTTAATTGAATCTTTAATAAATGCCGAAGTGATCCTAGATTATTTATCGACTAGTGACATGTTGTCAGTTAAGTTACCTATTGCATTGACAGAAACATGCTTAGAAAATCATCTACAACATTAGGCTTACCACCAGGCTTACTATTAGGCTATGTTATAATAGATAACCTGTCCGCTTTCTCCAGATTTCTTACCTTCATATAGGCTCTTATCAGCTTTTTCTAAAATAACTTCGAGTTCATCATTTGTGTGATTAATATTCGGTTCAAAAATAGTCACACCAACTGTAGCAGATAAAGAAAATACATCATTGTTGTATTTTATAGAAGTATTTTCAATATTTTGTTTGATACGCTCAAAGATTTCTTTAATTTTGTCTATTTCATGAGTATCTAATATAATTAAGAATTCATCACCACCCCATCTGCCGACAGTATCCATTTGTCGTACTGCATTAACTAAGATAGTAGCAACTTGTTTGAGAGTAACGTCACCAGCGGTGTGGCCATATTGATCATTGATTTGTTTAAAATGATCAAGATCAATTAATCCTAGAGCAAATGATGTACCATTGCGTAAACATTTATTTCTAACATTTTCAAAAAATTTTCTGACACCTACACGATTCCAAAGCTGAGTAAGGGGATCAATAGCTGCTACACGTTGTAGCTTGGATAACTCATCTGTTAATAATTTATTTTCATAATTGACTACAAAACTGTTAACGTGATTAGTTATTTCATCTTTTACAAAACAGGCGAGTTCTTTCAAGCAGTTAATATCATTTTCAGTAAACTCTCTGGGTGTAATGTCGATTAAACATAATGTGCCAATATTAAGATCATTAGCCATAGTAATAGGGCAGCCAGCATAAAACCTAGCATGCGGAGGGTTTATAGCTATAGGTAAATCTTTAAATTTGGGATCCAAGCTGATATCTTTTATAACTAGAGGTTCTTTATTGAGAATAGTATAGCTGCAAATTGACTCAGAACGAGGAGTCTCTTTGATATCCAATCCTTGTACGGACTTAAACCATTGTCGTTCTTTATCGATAAGACTTATAGCAACGATAGGTACGGAAAAAATTTTTTTAGCTAGGCGAGTAATTTTTTCAAAATTATGTTCAATCGGTGTATCTAACAGCTCTAGTTGATAGAGAGTTCGTAGACGTGCTTCTTCGTTTTCTGGTAATTCTACTTGGTTCATAACTATATTGTTGATGCTTTAATTTATATCATCATGACATAATATTACTTGATCAACAATATAATAAAATTAGTACCTAATTCCAGTCTAAGATAACCTTTCCTGTATTGCCAGCTAACATTTTGTCAAATGCTTGTTGAAAATTATCAATATGAAAATGATCAGTGATAACGGGGTTTATATCTAGGCCGCTTTGCAGCATGCTAATCATTTTGTACCAAGTTTCATACATTTCTCGACCATAAATGCCTTTAATGTGAAGTCCTTTAAAAACAACTTGAGACCAATCAATAGCTAAATCTTTTGGCGGTATGCCAAGCAGGGCCATTTTGGCACCATGATTAAGATTTTCAATCATATCAACAATAGCATCGGGATTTCCCGACATTTCTAGACCGACGTCAAAACCTTCAAGCATCTTTAGCTGTTTCATAGCATCTTTAATATTATGGCGGTTAATATTAATCGCCTCATCAGCACCCATTTTCTTGGCTAAGTTTAATCTGTAATCATTAACATCAGTGATGGCAACATAGCGAGCACCAGCTTTTTTAGCAATACTTACAGCCATAATACCGATTGGGCCAGCGCCAGTAATTAACACATCTTCGCCAACCAGATCAAAAGATAAAGCAGTGTGCACGGCATTACCTAAAGGATCTAATATTGATGCTTGGTCATCAGTAATATCATCTGGAATTGGGCAGACATTAGTTGCCGGTATAGATAAATATTCTGCGAAGCAACCAGTTCGATTAACACCGACACCAAGAGTATTTCGACATAAATGTCTTTTACCAGCGCGACAGTTACGGCAGTGTCCACAAGTAATATGACCTTCGCCAGAAACACGTTGGCCTATAGTTAAGCCTTTTACTTCAGACCCAATATCTACAATTACGCCTGCAAACTCATGACCGACAATCATCGGAACAGGTATAGTTTTTCTTGCCCAATCGTCCCATTTATAAATATGGATATCTGTACCGCAGATAGCAGTTTTATTAATCTTAATTAAGACATCATTGGTTCCCATGCTAGGCAGAGGTTGATCTTCTAGCCATAACCCTATTTCACTTTTTGCTTTTACTAATGCTTTCATAATTTTTTAGATAATATTTAATTTTTTGCCTACTTTAGAGAAAGCATTAATCGCTTTATCTAAATGTTCTTTGGTTAATGCTGCTGACATTTGCGTTCTGATTCTGGCTTTACCTAACGGCACTACTGGAAACGAAAAGCCAATGACATAAACGCCTTCTTTAAGTAACTCTTCTGCCATCAATGATGCAAGTTTGGCATCACCTAACATAACAGGAATAATAGGGTGATCACCAGGAACTAAGTCAAATCCTAACTTAGTCATTTGATTTCTGAAATATTTGCTATTGGCTTGTAAGTTTTTGCGTAATTCAGAATTGCTTTCTAATAAGTCTAGTACTTTTATTGACGTGGCGGCAACTACAGGGATTAAACTATTAGAAAATAAATAAGGACGCGAACGTTGTCTTAGCCAAGTAATCAATTCTTTTTTACCAGAAGTGTAGCCACCAGATGCGCCACCTAATGCCTTGCCTAGAGTTCCAGTAATAATATCCACTCGACCCATCACGTCACAATATTCATGACTACCACGACCGTTTTCTCCTAAAAAGCCAACAGCGTGTGAATCATCAACCATGACTAAAGCGCTATATTTATCTGCTAAATCACAAATAGCTTTTAGATTAGCAATAATGCCGTCCATAGAGAAAACACCATCAGTTGCAATTAATTTATACCGTGCACCTGCTTTATTGGCATCAATCAAATGCTGTTCTAGTTGCTCCATATTATTGTTTTCATAAACATATCTTTTGGCTTTACATAAACGTACGCCATCAATAATACTTGCGTGATTCAAGCTGTCAGAAATAATGGCATCGTCACTCGTTAAAATAGTTTCGAATAAACCACCATTAGCATCAAAGCAGGAAGAGTATAATATAGTATCTTCCATACCTAAAAAGTTGCTTAAGCGTTGTTCTAATTGTTTATGAATATTATGTGTGCCGCAAATAAATCTTACAGAGGCCATACCATAGCCGTATTGTTCTAGAGCAGATTGACCTGCGTTGATCAATTCTGGGCTGTCTGCTAAACCCAGATAATTATTAGCACATAAATTAATTAATGTATTATTGTTAACTTGCAGTTCGGCTTGTTGAGGGGTTAATAATACACGTTCAGGTTTGAATAAACCGTCAGTTTTTAACTTGTCAATTTGATCAGATAAGTTTTGATAAAATCCATGCATAAAAGAATATGTTTTTGTTAGGTAATAAAATTTTGACGAGTATAGCAGACTGAAGAGTATTTTTGAACTAGATTGGAGAAGTTAACTTCGCTAAAGCAATCCTTTGTTTTAGCGAGAATATTAATTGCTAGAAGTCATATTTAAAAACAAGATTTACGCCTAGCATACGAGGTGCGTCTATTATACTTCCTTGTCCTTGAAGATTTATAGTTGTATTAAATTTTTCGGTAAATTGATATTGCGCGCCAATCTTTGCTCTTCCTTGTAGTGCCTGAGATTGAGACTTGTAGCTTCCGGTTAATCCATAATTTAAATAACGTGGTGCTTTTATAGAAGTTTTTTCATTCAACAATCCAAGACCAACACCAGTAATAATGTTCATGCGATCAGTGACTGCAAAACGTCGATTAGCATCAACATAGGAATTATAAAACTTATGTTCATAATCAAGATATATTGTTTGTGGTCCTCGACTAATCGCCATGCCACCTGTTATTGGGAAAGCATAACTGAAGCCTGACTCATAGAAGTACTGACCATAATCTATACCACCAGTTAAATTTAAAGTGTCATATTTTTCTTTCCAGTTGCTATTGAATCTGTGCATGGATAAGACACCCGTTTCCCCTCCGGCTAAAATATAATACTTACCTGGATTGGCAAATCCTAAATTGATCGAGCTAAGTATAATAAAGAATAGAGTGAAGATTTTTTTTGTAAGTGAATGCATGTTGAGTAGTGCTCATAATTATTGCTGAATTTGGGCGTATTGTACCGTGCAAAACATATTTGTACAGAATTATCTGGTGAGTTCTAGACCACCCTACCTTCCTGCCTTCTTACCTTCCTACATTGGCATCCTGAAGTAGCTAAGGTCATCTAAGATAGCGTTTTGAATTTATACGGCTATACACGTAACGCCATGATTTTAAAGGGAAAAATTAAAATATAATTTTATTAAGCCTACCAAGTAAAGTCTAGCTATAATCTTAGCAGTGTACTATAATATGCACTTTTAGCTTATTAAATATTATTAAGTATAGGAAACATACCACAAACTGATGAAAAGACTCCCCTCTACCATTACTGGACTTAGTTTTTACTTCTACAAAAAGCAGCCAATATCCTTTTTCTTATTCTTTATAGCGCCTCTAGTGTTGATCTTAGATTCAACTGTAATTCCTTATGCGCTTAAAATGGTGATTGATGCGGTTGAGGGGAATAGCGACAAACAGAATATTTTTCAAGTAATTAAACCAGCAGTTATTTTGGGTTCAACGGCGTGGATTGCTTTGATCTTATTGATTAGACTGCAAAATTGGTGGCAGGCTTATGTTGTCCCTCAGTTTCAAGCTGATATTAGGATGACAGTTTTAGATTACGTTACTAATCATTCTTATCAATATTTTTGCAATAAATTTACAGGCACTTTATCTAACAAGATTAATGATTTAGCGGTTGCTATGGAAACCTTGAGACTTACTGTCACATGGAACATTATCGCTACTTGTATAGTAACTCTTGCTGCTATCATCGCTATGATGACAATAAATTTAACATTCTCGTTAATCATGCTGGTGTGGATTGTCATCAGCATGCTTATTATCATTGTTAAAGCTAAAAAGGTTAATGATATTGCTGAAATTAACGCTGATAATCAAAGTGATCTAGGTGGTGTTTTTGTAGATATATTAAGTAATATTATTCCTGTTAAATTATTTGCTAAACAAAATTATGAAAAAAGTCTTGCGCAAGAAACCCAAGATATCGAAAAGTTAAGTAATAAAAGGTTAATACTAGCTGCTAATATTTATCGTTGGTGGATTGATATACCTGTTACCATTATGATGGGGGTCATGCTTTATTCACTTATTTATTACTGGCAACAAGACAGGATTACCACTGGTGATTTTGTGTTTGTTATTAATAGTTCTTTTATTATCATTAATCAATTTTGGTATTTTAGCCAAGCATTAACAGAGTTATTTCGTGTGGTTGGTACTATTCGTCAGTCATTACAGTTAATCCAACATCCATTTGATATCGTTAATATACCTGGTGCTAAAGAATTACATGTTTCTGAGGGTAAGATAGAATTCAAGAATGTTACATTCCATTATAATAAAGGCACAAAATTATTTAACAATAAGAATATTATTATTAATCCTGGTGAAAGAGTAGGGTTAGTGGGTTATTCTGGTAGTGGTAAAAGTTCTTTTGTTAATCTTATATTAAGATTTTTCGATGTGGAATCGGGTGTGATTACGATTGATGGTCAGAATATTGCCGAAGTTACGCAAGAAAGTCTAAGACATAATATTTCTATGATCCCGCAAGACACTACATTGTTCCATCGCACAGTGTTTGAAAATATTAAATATGGTGATCAAGCTGCGACCGATGAGCAAGTATACGAAGCGTCAAAAAAAGCCCATTGTCATGAATTCGTTACTAAGTTACCTGAAGGTTACAATACTATTGTTGGTGAGCGGGGAGCAGCGCTTTCAGGGGGGCAACGTCAGCGTATTGCTATTGCTCGTGCTATGTTAGAAAACGGTAAGATTCTTATTCTTGATGAAGCTACTTCTGCTTTAGATACAGTTACAGAAAAAATGATCCAAGAAAGTTTAAAGTTATTAATGGAAAACCGTACTACTATTGTTATTGCCCATAGGTTATCAACTTTATTAGATATGGATAGAATTCTTGTATTTGATGGTGGCAAAATTATTGAAGATGGAAGCCATGATGAATTATTAAATCAAAATGGCCATTATGCTAAACTTTGGGCTAGTCAAGTAGGTGGCTTCTTACAAGACGGTAAAGATGAAAATTAGAAGCATAGCCAGCGTCAACGTATAAAATTTAACTGCAATTAGTTTAATTTTGATTATCTAGTTGATATGTAACTATACTCATGCAGATGAGTATCATAGTATTTATTCTTTTGTATGGAGACTCGTTAAAACTAAAAAATAATTATAAAAATATGTTAGATCAAAAAATCCAAGAATTTAATAAAGCGATGCAACGGTATAACAATAATATTTTCTATAATAAGCTTGGTATATTTGTTGCATTCGGAGTTGTTGCCCTGCAATTCTTTTGTTTGATTAAGCTATTAATGGGTTTTTCTTATTCAGGGATGCCGCAAATATTCAGTTTATTTTTTATATTTATCTTAGCCTTTGTATTTACAGATTTTATAAATGGCATAGTACATATGATTATAGACAATAGTACTAACTATACTTCTATAGTTGGCCCACTAATAGCTGCTTTTCATTTACATCACAAACAGCCAATATATAGAACAATGCATCCGCTTAAGGTATATTTTTACGAATCGGGAGCAAAAAATTGGTTGCTGATATATTTATTAGTTTTAGTATTTTTAGAACATAAATCAGTTTGTTCTTGGGAAACAAATTTTTTTCTAGTAAGTGTGGCTATTTTATCATCTCTAGCAGAACTCTCTCATTACTGGTGTCATAATGCCAAGAAGAAAAACACTATAATAAGCAAGTTACAAAAGTATGGTATTTTATTATCAAAAGACCATCACAAGCATCATCATATGTCAGATAATATAAATTATGCATTCTTAAATGGTATGAGTGATCCATTAATAAACATCATTGCCTCGTATTTATTTAATGGGTATAAGAATAATGCTGACTTGCATGGATTAGCATACGATGGAGTACAAACAAAAAACAGGAGTTAACATGTTAAAATTATATCAATTCCCGCGCCCAAAGAATTCACTCAGTCATAGTCATTATTGTACAAAATTAGAGTTGTATCTAAAAATGGCACAAATTCCTTATGAAAATATATATACTTTAGATTTTTCGAGAAATCCAAAAAAACAGATGCCTTATATAGAATTAGATAATATTATTCTTGGGGATTCTAGTTTCATTATTGATAAATTAGTAAGCAAGTTTGGTGATAAGGTTGATTTTTGGTTAACAGCAGAACAAAAAGCGGTCGCAAAATCTTTCCAAAGGTTATTAGAAAATCATCTTTCTATAATTATGATGTATTTTCGATGGGTTTATCCACAAGGATGGAAGCAGTTTAAAGAAATCATATTTGCTAAAGCACCAAAAATTGTTAAATTTCTAGTTGCTAATAGATTAGGCAAGAAAATCTCTCGACGTTTGGAGCAACAAGCAGCCATAAGAACATTTTCTATCGATGAATTATTAAATCGTGCTCAAGTTGATCTTGATGCTCTATCAGATTACCTTGGTGATAAACCATACATTTTTGGCGATAAACCTTCTTCGCTCGATGCTTTGCTCTTTGGTGTATTTGGTACAATAGTATTTGTTAATATTAATACACCTTTAAAAGAGTTAGCGGGTAAATATCCTAATTTAAAAAGACATTCTGAGAATATGCTTAAAAGATATTATGCATAGATGAATAGGGTTGGGTGAAGAAATAAATTTAAATATTTGAGCTTAAACAGCCACTATGTCACAATACAGCCCATGAATATGATCAATAATTCAAGTTTAGCTTTTATAACTAATGATTTAAATCAGGCACAATATGATGCTGTAACGGCATCTCCGGGTAATCTTTTAATTCTAGCCGGTGCCGGTAGTGGTAAAACGCGTGTGCTGGTGCATCGTATAGCGTGGTTGATTCGACAAGAACAAGTTTCTCCGCACGCTATTTTAGCGGTGACTTTTACCAATAAAGCTGCTAAAGAAATGCAGCACCGCATAGAGCAATTATTAGGTATCTCAGTAAGAAGTTTGTGGATAGGTACATTTCATGGTTTAGCTCATAGGCTACTAAGAATTCACTGGCAATTAGCAGGCTTGCCGCAAACTTTTCAAATTTTAGATAGCGATGATCAATTAAGAATTATCAAAAAAATTCAAAAAGAATTAAATATTGATGATCAGCATTTTCCACCTAAACAAACGCAGTATTATATTAATAATCAAAAAGATGAAGGACGTCGTTACAAAGATCTTGAGTATACAAGTGATCGCAGTAAAAAATACTTACAAGAAATTTATAAAGTCTATGAGCAGCAATGTCAGCAATTAGGTTTGGTTGACTTTGCTGAGATTATATTAAGAACTAAAGATTTATTAATTAATAACCACGAATTAAGACAACATTACCAAAATAGATTTAAGCATATTTTAGTTGATGAGTTTCAAGATACTAATGGCCTACAGTACCAATGGCTAAGATTATTTTACAATCCTGAACATATTAATTATTTTACCATGGTAGGTGATGATGATCAGTCTATCTATGGATGGCGTGGTGCTAAAGTAGAAAATATTAAGAAATTTTCACATGATTATAAAAACAGTAAAGTTATACGTTTAGAGCAAAACTATCGTTCAACAGCAACAATATTGACCGCTGCCAATAACCTTATTAGTAATAATAAGAATCGCATGGGTAAAGATTTATGGACGGACGGCAAACAAGGGGATTTAATTACTGTCTATCAGGCATTCAATGATATCGATGAAGCTAGATTTGTAGTCGAACAAGTCAAAAACCTTCATCGTCAAGGTGTGCCTTTGAGTGATATGGCCATTCTTTATCGTGCCAATCATCAATCAAGACAGTTTGAAGAGCAATTATTGCGTGCTCGAATCTCATATAAGATTTATGGCGGTCAGCGTTTCTTTGAGCGTGCAGAGATTAAAGACGCTCTTGCTTATTTGAGAATCATGGTCAATCCATTTGATGATTCTGCTTTTGATCGGATTATTAATTGGCCAACCCGTGGGATTGGTAAACAGAGTCTAGATGTTATAACAGCTTATGCGAGAGATAATAATTTAAGTCTCTGGCAATCACTACAAAATATTATTAGTCAAGATTTATTAAAAAACAAAGCTAAAAGCTCTGTGATGGGTTTTGTTGATTTGATTAAATCTTTCAATGATTATAGCAAAAGTAATAACTTACCAAGGTTAGTTGAGCATGTACTTAATGCTAGCGGTTTACGTGATTATTATTTTAAAGAAGAAAAAGGTAAAGTAAAAAGCAGGGTTGAAAACTTAGATGAATTAATTACTGCTTGTTCTATTTTTGAACAAGAGTTTTCTATGGGCATGACAGCGTTAGGCAGTACTGGTGTCGATATGCAGGTAACGTCATTACAAGCCTTTTTGGCGCACACAGTATTAGAATCCGGAGAGATCCAAGAGGATAAAGAACAGGCCGATAACTTGAATCTGATGACTATCCATACTGCCAAAGGCCTAGAATTCAAAGTTGTTTTCTTGGTTGGTTTAGAAGAAAAATTGTTTCCGCATGAAATGTGTTTGGGGGATGATGATCAAGTATTTGAAGAGCGTCGGCTTTGCTATGTGGGGATAACGCGAGCAAAAGAAAAATTATATTTAAGCTATTGTGAAGTCAGACGAATGCGTGGTGATGATCGGTATAATCTGCCTTCACGCTTTATAAAAGAGCTACCGAAAGAATTATTAAAGCAAGAGCAAGTTACGACAACTATAAGAAGTCCTAGTGGTTATCAGTCAAACAGTAGTTACACTAATAATAGTAATAGTTATTCGAGTGTTAAATCTATTCAAGATCCAACAGCTAAGTATAAATTAGGCCAGATGGTTAAGCATGGTGTATTTGGTTCGGGTGTTATTATTTCTTCTGAGGGACAGGGAGAGAAAGCGCGGGTTCAGGTTAAGTTTGACAAACATGGTATAAAATGGTTAATTGCAGAAGTTGCAAAGTTAGAGATCATGTAATCCATTGATTTTAATGAGTATTATTGTGGGTTTTGAAGATTGTAATTGACTTTTACTACCCTATGTGGTCATATATCAGATTCGGGTTTTAGATATCACACACTAATACCCATAATAAATTCTATAGTTTTAAATATACATATCCATATTCATATGAAAAAAAATAATTTATTTATGCGCTTGCGTTCAGCTCCTATGTGGCAAAAGATTATCGCTGGTTTAGTATTAGGGATTGTAACTGGAGTGACTTTTGGTGCTCGAACAGAGGTATTAAAGCCTATAGGCGATGCATTTTTAAATGCTTTGCATATGATTATTGTGCCGGTTATTTTAAGTGCAGTAGTTACAGCAGTTACTTCTGTTGCAGATTTCTCGCAGATGCGTCGAGTGACTACCAAAGCATTTGTTATTTATTTAGGCTTTTTGTTGGTGGCCACATTATTAGCTATTTTCGTGGGTAACCTGTTTCAGCCTGGAGTAGGAATTAGTATGCCGTCTGTTGATCCGATGGCTATACAGATACCTGTAACACCACCAAACGCTTTACAAATCTTAGTTGCAATGATTCCGAGCAATCCATTTGCGGCGTTTGTGGATGCAAATATTTTACAAATAGTCGTGTTTGGTATTATCTTAGGAATAGCAATTAATTTGTCTGGTGAACAGGGTAAACCATTGGCTACTTTATTTGCATCTATGTCGAAAGTTTCCATGTATCTTACACAAATCATTATGTATTTTGCACCGATAGGTGTGTATGCATTAATTGCATGGACTTTTGGTCAATTTGGTTTATCAGCATTATTGCCTTTAGTAAAATTTATTGTCGCTTTGCTTGTAACATGTCTTTTACTTGTAGGTTTAGTGTATGGACTGATCTCAATGGTGTACTTGCGAAAATCAATTTTGCATTTTTTTAGTAAGATCTCACCGGCGATTACTTTTGCTATTAGTACAACTAGTAGTGGCGCAACATTGCCTGTGTCTATCAAGTGCGCAGAAGAGGGGCTGAAAGTACCATCAGCGATAGCTAATTTTATGCTGCCATTAGGCTGTAATTTTAATTTAGCTGGGCTTGCTATTTATTTAACGCTCGCAGTAATATTCACTGCAAATGTAACAGGAGTAGTGTTAGAACCTGCAAGTTATATTACTTTAATTTCTACAGTAATATTGACTACCATGGGAGCAGGGGCGATACCTGGTTCTGGTATAGTTGTGATGAGTGCAGTTATATCTACTATGGGCCTGCCCTTGGTTGCATTACCGTTGATTGCCGGTATCGATAGAATCAATGATATGATTCAAACTGCTACTAATGTCATTAGTGACATTTTTGCAGCTCATTTAGTCGCAGAATCTGAGATGCAAACAATAACTAGGACAGAAGATATACTAGCAGCAGAACAGATATGAAAATTTATTTAGTCGGAGGGGCTGTACGAGATCAATTATTGGGATTACCAGTTAAAGAACGTGATTACGTTGTTGTTGGTGGTACACCTGAAGAAATGATTGCGCTAGGATATAAATCTGTGGGTAAAGATTTCCCAGTTTTTTTACATCCAGATACAAAAGAAGAATATGCTTTAGCAAGATTAGAGCGTAAAATCTCTGCCGGCTATACGGGTTTTACTACGGATTGTTCAAAAAATGTTACTCTTGAAGATGATCTTAAGCGTCGAGATCTGACTATCAATGCTATGGCCCAAGACGAAGAAGGCAATATTATTGATCCTTTTAACGGTCAAATAGATTTAAAAAATAAAATATTAAGACATGTTTCACCCGCATTTATTGAAGATCCAGTTAGGATATTGCGTCTAGCAAGATTTGCGGCAAGGTTCGCTGGTCTTGATTTTACAGTTGATGCTAAAACTAATGCGTTAATGCAGTCAATGGTTGATGATGGTGAAGTTGATGCATTAGTGGCTGAGCGTGTTTGGCGCGAAACAGAAAGAGCTCTAGGTGAAGATGCACCACAAGTTTTTTTTGAAGTATTAAATAATTGCGGTGCTTTAAAAAAACTTTTTCCAGAAATATATAATCTTTATGGTGTACCTAATCCACCAAAACATCATCCAGAAATAGATTCTGGAATTCATACTATGATGGTGTTAGAACAAGCTGCCAGGATATCAAATAATCCTCGTGTGAGATTTGCAGCTCTTGTGCATGATTTAGGTAAAGCAACAACACCAAAAGACTTATGGCCAAAACATTATGGTCATGAAGAGCGTAGTGTTAAACTCGTTGATAAACTTTGTGAGCGATATAAAATTCCAAAAAATTATCAAAAACTTAGCGTTAAAGTCGCTGAGTTACATGGTAAATGCCATCGTGCTTTTGAATTACGTCCTGATACGATAGCAAGACTATTAAAACAATTGGATGCTTTTAGAAACCCTGATGATTTTTTTGATTTTTTGTTAGCTTGCAAAGCAGACAGTCGTGGTCGTACAGGATTTGAGAATATAGAGTATCAACAAGCTGATTACTTAATAGCATGTTACCAAGCGGCCAAAAGTATTAAATCTGCGCTATTTATAGAAGACGGCTATGAAGGTAGAGATCTTGCCAATGCGATGTATGAGGCGCAAATCCAAGCTATTTCTCTGGTAAAAGACTCTTTCACACTTCCCCCCAAAGGCATAACTAACTGATTTATATTATAGAAAAACCAAACCAAATAGGTATACTCTCTATTTATCTACTATAATTATAATAAGATTAATAGAAATTACGATAGGCTATTTTATGGGTAAAGACAACGATAAATCTCCAGATGATACGAATCTAACAAAAATTAAAGATAAGGGGCGTCCGCCGTCGAATAGGCCGCAAGGAAGACTGTTTAAAAAACCTAAAGCAGGGCCAGCTTCAGGTCCGATAGGCCCATCAAAGTCTAAACCAAAAAAACGATAATCTGTAACAGGTTATAACTGATACCGCCGATCAAAAATTTCTAAATTACTAAAGAAACTATAATCTATGCCTTTGTTTAAAATTAAAACTTTAAACAGTTCTCCCATTTCGCTTGGACAAGTTAATTTCTTTAATTGCTGTTTTAAAGCAAAAACATTTTTTTGATCTAATTCAGTATTATTAAAATAATCTGTAATATTATTAGCTAATAAAAAATGCGCTTGAGTCAAAAAGCTTGCGACATCTAAATTATTTTCAATCGCAGTTTCTGCAATACTAGTGAAATCCACATGCGCGGTGATGTCTTGTAGTCCTGGATATAATAAAGGATCTTGATGAGCAAAGTGTCGGTAGTGACACATCAATGTCCCTTGATTACGATCATGATGATAGTATTCGGCTCGATTAAAACCATAATCAATAATGATGATTGCACCATATGATAAAACTTGGCTAATAGAAACTAGCCAGTCTTTAGCTAATAAATTTACCTCGGATAGATAAGAATCTATATGAGTTACAGATAAATCCGATGCTTTTATAGCGGGTAAAACAGCTTCTTCAAAGTAATTACTGAGAGTAATATTTGGTTTTTGAATTTGCCAGACTAGATTATCGTTTTTTAGAGTTAAACCTAATTCCATAAGATGATTATCAGTATATTCAAATAGTTCGGTAGGCATAGCATCTAAAACTTCATTTGCTAAAATTATGCCGTCGAAGCTATTGTCCTCTGGTAAATTGTTTAACCAAATAATTTTAGCTTGTAATTTTTTAGAAAGTTTTGCAATATTGGCTTGTTGGCGATCTCGTAACTCTGCGCTTACTTCAAGGATATAATAATGATTAGGCAGGCTATTGAGCTTTTCTAGTTCTAATAATAAATTAATAGCTAATTTACCTGAACCGGCGCCAAATTCCAAAATATTCAGATTATTATTTTGTTGTAAAATAGGGACCATTTGTTTAGCCAAGCCAAAAGCAAACAAGGGCCCAAGCTCTGGAGCGGTAATAAAATCTCCTGCTTCGCCAAACTTAGCACAGCCCGAAGTATAATAGCCATAAGTTGGATGGTATAAAGCCAGGCTCATGTAGTCTTTAAAACTGATCCAATTTTCATTGGAACGTATTTTATAATGGATTTCTTGGGTCAAGCAATCACTATGTTTTAATTGCTCAGCTGTAGGTTCAGGGAGCTGTGACTTTAAAACAGAACTTTTTACTAATTTAAGCATTTAATTTGATTGATACTAGAGGAATACGCTAGATTATAAGACCAAACTAGCCATTATACAAGACCCAATCTGTTTGGCTGAGACAAAGTGTAATGGTTCTAGTAACATAGGTGGTGAAATACCAACATTTCTGATACTTTAATATAAAATAAATACAAAAAATTGAGAAATTAATGTCTGTAAATAATAAAGTTGTTTTGGTAACAGGGGCTTCACATAGAATAGGTGCAGTAATAGCCAAATATTTTCATCAACATGGGTATAATGTTATTGTTCACTATAGAAGTGGCCATAATAAATCAGTTGCAGAGTCTTTCACTGCTGAGTTAAATAATTTTAGAGCTAATTCTGCAGTATGTATTCAGCTTGAGCTTGAGAAATGTGCTAATAGTGATTTTAGCTCCCAAATGGTAGACCAGGTTGCTAGCTGTTTTGGTAGATTAGATGTTTTAGTAAATAATGCTTCAACTTTTTTTGCGACACCGATTGGGGATACTAATCTTAGTGATTGGCGAGATTTAATGATCAGTAATGCAGGTGGGCCCTTTTTTTTATCGCAAGCACTAGCTAAGATACTAAAAAAATTTCAGGGGGCAATTATTAACATTTCCGATATCCATGCAGCTCGTCCACTCAAAGGGTATACTGTATATAGTATGGCTAAAGCAGCTAATAACATGTTGACCAAAAGTTTAGCTCGAGAGCTCGCACCTGAAATACGAGTCAATGCCGTTGCTCCTGGACCTACTATGTGGCCTAGTGATCGTGATGGTGGTGAGACTGATGAGCTTAATCAAAAGATGATCAAAAAAACTGTGCTAAAGAGGCTAGGTACGCCAGAAGATGTTGCTAAGACAGTATTTTTTCTAGCTGAAAATAATAGTATTACCGGTCAAATTATTGCCGTAGATGCGGGTCGCTCAATAAAGTTATAATCTTGAAAACCACGCTCAATAATTACCCCTAGGTTTCTAGTAGCAGTAATGGCATAAGGTTTGGTAATCTTGAGTTTAACCTTGGGTATATGAAAAGTTTCAATAATGGTTTTGCAGAGAAACTCGGCAAGGGTTTCAATAAGATTAAATTTTTTTTGAGTTGCCTGTTCTGTCAGCCATTCAGTAAAAAAATCATAATCTATGGTATCGCTAAGATCATCAGATAGGGCCGCTTTTTTTGCATCAATCTGCAATTCAAAGTCTAAGATTAACTCTTGTTTGGCCTGGTGTTCATGGGGGTAGACACCTATAACTGTATTTATCACCAGATTATTGATAAAAATGATGTCTTTAGATGTCATAAATGTCCGCAGATGTTTTAACTAGTATTGTTATATAACGCACAAATCTATAATATATACCCAAAGCTTATATTACTTGATTATATGTTGTTGTCATCAGTCTTATGTTAAATTTTATTTTGTTAAGTATTTGTGCTTATTTACTGGGTTCGGTCAGTTTCGCTATTTTACTATGTAGTATTGCAGGTTACCCAGATCCACGTTCAAAGGGTTCACGTAATCCAGGTGCCACGAATGTGTTGCGACTCGCGAATACTAAAATTGCAGCGTTGGTATTAATTTTAGATGGAATTAAAGGGTGGCTGCCAGTTTTTGTCGCCAGCTTTGTCTTGACTTCAAAATTTAGTTTAGCTTTTATTGGTTTTTTTGCACTTATTGGTCATTTATTCCCGGTTTTTTTCAATTTCAGCGGTGGTAAAGGGATAGCGACTTTCATAGGGATATTACTAGCCTTATTTTACCCAGCAGCGGTTATTTTTTGTTCTATATGGCTGCTCATAGCTGCTACTACGAAATATTCGTCGTTAGCCTCAATAATTGCTGTAGCCAGTACCCCTATTTATTTATTAATGCTCTATGAGCTGGAGATGATTTTACCTATCTTTGCTATGTCGTTGTTTTTACTTTGGCGCCACAAAGCTAATATTTTACGCTTACATGATGGGGTTGAATCTCAGATTCATTTTAAATAATTAGATTGCAGTAAGCTCTGATAAAGGCCAGCGTGGTGTAACAATATTTTCAGTGTTAAAGACTGGATCAAATTGGCCAGCCGCTAATCTCAAGAAGCCCGCATAAGCAATCATTGCGCCATTATCTGTACAGTATTCAGTACGAGGTAAATATAATTTACCATTTAAGTCGCTTAATAAATTAGTTAATTTATTTCTAAGCTCAGTATTGGCACTTACGCCACCGGCAATAACTAGTTGATTAATATTATTTTGCTCAAGAGCACGTTTAACTTTAATAAATAACGTATCAATAATAGCTTTTTGAAATGATGCAGCTATATTAGCTTTGGTGCTTGCTGATTTGTCAGATTTGTTAAAAGCATGCAGGGCACTAGTTTTAAGACCGCTAAAGCTAAAATCAAGATTTGCTTGATTAGCATGGGTCAAGGGCCTCGGAAAATTAAAACTACCGTCATCGCCAGATTCTGCAAGCTTTGCTAATTTTTTGCCACCAGGGTAACCCAGGCCTAATAGCTTAGCCGTCTTATCAAATGCCTCACCAGCTGCATCGTCAATAGTCTCACCTAGTATTTCGTAGATGCCTAATTTAGCTACTTTGACAATCATGGTATGACCACCAGAGACTAGTAAGGCTATAAATGGCAAAGAGGGTTGGTTGTCTTGCGATTCTAATAATGCTGCTAAAAGATGACCTTCCATATGATTGATACCAAGGCATGGGATTTGCCAAGAATAAGCTAAGGTCTTAGCTAAAACAGCCCCTGTTAACAACGCGCCTATTAATCCTGGGCCTTTGGTATAGGCTATGCCATCTATATTTTTTTGCGATAAATTTGCAGAGCTTAAACAATCATCTATTAAAGGCAACAATTTTCTAATATGATCACGTGAAGCCAATTCAGGGACCACGCCGCCATACTGTGCATGTAACTTAATTTGGCTATAGATCTTATGGCTAGTTATGCCTTTTTCCCGATTATATATAGCAACTGCCGTTTCATCGCAAGAAGTTTCAATGCCGAGTACATTTTGGATATTATTAGCCATCTAGAGTCATTAATCGTTGTAAATATATAAATTTGAGATAGAATACTATAACTTAGTGAGAAAATCATTAAGTTTTGTTATTAACTAATATGTATTTAAATTGGGGTGATTTGTATGCCATCAGTTAGGGTTCGTGAGAATGAGCCGTTCGATAGCGCCGTTCGTCGTTTCAAACGTTCAGTTGAAAAGTCTGGGGTGATAACTCTTGCTAGAAGACGTAAGTTCCATGAAAAACCGACCACGGCTAGAAAACGTGCAAAAATAGCAGCTGTCAAACGCGAAATTAAACGTCGTTCAAAAGACAACATGTTCTTGCGCAAGAGAAATAAACGTAGGCCAGCCGCTGCAAAGCGTAAGCCAGCTTTTGGGAACAGTTCAGGTGGATTTAGACCTAATAATGCTAGCAACTTCGCTAGATAGGACAAAAATCTTACAATGACTAACTTAAAAGAAAAAATTAAGTCAGAAATGATAGCAGCAATGCGCAGTCAAGATAAGCTGCGCGTTACTGTTATTCGTTTATTAACTTCTGAAATTAAACAACGTGAAGTAGATAACAGAATAGAATTAGATGAACCAGCCGTGCTAGCGGTAATCGATAAAATGTTAGCGCAGCGTAAAGATTCTTATACACAGTTTATGCAAGCAAATCGTGAAGATTTAGCAAAGCAAGAATCTTACGAAATGGGTGTTCTTAGAGAATTTTTACCACCACAATTGTCGCAACAAGAATTAAACGATTTAATTAATAATGCTATTAAAACTTTAGGCGCGACTTCTATTCGCGATATGGGTAAAGTAATGGCTGATATTAAACCTAAGATTCAGGGACGTGCTGATGTAAGTGAAGTCAGCAAAACAATCAAAGAATTGTTATCATAACCAAACAATAGATTTAAATTTATGGCTTTTATTCCGCAATCATTTGTTGAAGATTTGCTATCGCGCGTCGATATTGTTGATGTTATCAATTCAAGAATTCCTTTAAAAAAAGCTGGCCGTAATTATATGGCTTGCTGTCCTTTCCATCAAGAAAAAACACCATCTTTTAGTGTTGTACCAGATAAACAATTTTTTAATTGTTTTGGCTGTGGTATCGCAGGGAGCGCATTGAAGTTTGTGATGTCTTTTGACAATATTGATTTTGTAGACAGTGTCGCAAAGCTGGCAGCGTCAGTAGGCATGGAGATCCCGCAAGATAAAGATAACCATGATCATGATATCAGCTACAAATTTTTTCATGATGTCTTAAATCATGTAACAGAATATTATCGAGCTAATCTTAATAATCCTATCGTTTTAAAATATTTAGCTAATCGGTCACTAGATCAGGATATCAGTAATCTTTTTTTATTAGGGTATGCTCCAGACGGTTGGGATCATCTTTCAAAAGTTTTAGCTAACAAAAAAATTGAGAATCCTACAGAAGTTTTAGAGAAATTAGGTTTATGGATCAAGTCTGATAGGGCTGAAAAGTCTGATAAGTCTGATAAGCCAGAATATAAGGGATATGATCGTTTTAGAAATAGATTAATGTTTCCCATTAGAGACACTAAAGGTAGGGTTATTGGTTTTGGTGGTAGAGTTTTAGATGAGAGCAAGCCAAAATATTTGAATTCACCTGAAACAATATTGTTTCATAAATCAGCAGAATTATATGGTCTGTATGAGGCAATTCAAGTTGCAGCGGTTACTAAAGTTAAAATCAATAAATTTGTTATTGTTGAAGGCTATATAGATGTCATTACGTTGTTTCAGCATGGTATTAGCTATGCGGTAGCTACTATGGGAACCGCAAGTTCTTATCGCCATCTAGCTAAATTATTCAAATATTGTGATGAGGTTATTTATTGCTTTGACGGCGATGAAGCGGGTAGAACGGCTGCTTGGCGAGCTTTAGAAAATAGTTTACCTGCACTCTACGATGGTCGTAAAATACGCTTTTTATTTTTACCGAGCGAGCATGATCCCGACAGTTATGTTAAAAAATACGGTAAGTATGAGTTTGAGCAGCAATTGAATAATGCTGTTTCGCTTACAGAATATTTATTCAAACACCAAGAGCAGTTATTGGGCGAACATGGTTTATCTTCTATAGAAGGTAAAGTACAGTTTGTAAATCTGTGTAAGCCGTTACTCAATAAAGTTCCTGAAGGTACTTATAGGGCAATCTTAGAGAATGAACTGGCAGTTAAATGTAATTTAACCCAGATGAATCTGCAAAAAATCCTATCACAACCCAATGATAAGTCTGAATATAGATCTAATATACCTAGCGTTGACTCTAAATTTAATGAGCAGCAAGCTATAGTAAAACGACCATATAGAGCATCATCGAATTCTTTGTCGATATGGCGTAAAGCAAGTTTATTATTGATACATAATCCCAGATTCATAGAGTTTATTTCAGCAGATGATATTAAATTACATATGAGCAGTACCAATAATCAGGATTTAGCAATTTTCACCGAAATCTACGAGTTATTAAAAAAAGCCAAGACTATTCCAGCTTTAATAGATTTATTAGCCACTAATAATAGCCAAATTAAAGCAATAATCATCGATTACCTGGATATGGATCCTATGGTCAGTGATGAATTGGCTGAAACGGAGTTCAAAGACTTATTGAAATATACTCTTAAGGGTAACTCTGAGATTGAGATGGAAGATTTAAAGAATAAAGTAGCTAAAACGGGTATGGGCAGTCTTACCCAGGCAGAAAAACAACGGTTACAGCATTTATTGTTAGATAACTGCCGATAGTGAAATAGTTTCAAGTTTAATACAAATCGACCTGAAAATATGCTAATATCACGAGGTTCTGATTGTTCGTATTACAGAATTATATTTTTTCTCTAGATAGTTTACAGTTTTCGGAGTCGCTTTAATGAAAGACATGCCTGATCAACAAGAAGCCAGATTAAAGTCATTGATTGCTATTGGCAGAGAGCAAAAATATCTTACCTATGCTGATATCAATGATAACTTGCCAGATATCGTTGATCCTGAGCAATTCGAAGAAGTAGTAGGCATGCTTAACAACTTAGGCATTCGTGTCTGTGAGGAAGCCCTTTCAGAAGACGCCATGCTACTTAGCGATGCTGAAGTTACTGACGAAGACGTAATGGAGGCTGCCGCTGCCGCTCTAGCTGCAGTAGATGGCGAATTCGGTCGTACGACTGATCCTGTTCGTATGTATATGCGAGAAATGGGGACTGTCGAGTTATTAACCAGACAAGGTGAAATAGCTATAGCCAGAAGAATAGAGGAAGGTACTCGTGAAGTTATTTTAGCGTTATCATCTTACTCTGAATGTATAGGTGAAATCTTAGACTTATTTGGTCAAGCACAGGAAGGTAAAATCCGATTATCGGATATTGTTACTGGTTTTGTTAATGTCAATGAAAATATAGACGACATTGAAGTTGTTGCGACCGATATCGGTAGTGCATTACCAACATCGCGTGACGACTTAGATGTTGATGTTAAGTTAGATGCAGACAGTGATGATGCTACTGAGTCAGATGATGAAGATGATGATTCGGCAGTCATAGCAACTGGTGCTGGTAAAAAAGGAGCTGCAGTTGAGGTTGATGAAGAAGGCGAAGCTGAGGGCGAAGCTGGAGAAGGTGATGGTGATGGTGATAGTGGACCATCTATGGAAGAGGCACTCGAAAAATTTGCTCAATTAAAAGTAGAATATGACAAGATCGTTAAGATTGAGAAAAAACACGGCAGGAATCATCAAAAAGCTTTAGAAGCTCGCGAAAAGTTAACGCAATGCTTTTTACAGTTTAAATTTACGACCAAATTATTCAATCGTTTATTTAGTGGCTTGCGTAAAATGTTAGACTTAGTTCGTGATCAAGAACGGGTTATTATGAAGATCTGCGTTACAAAAGCGGATATGCCACGTCGTAATTTTATTTCAACTTTCCCAGGCTCTGAGGCTGATTTGAGTTGGGCTGATCAACATATCAATGCCAAAGCTTCGTATTCAAATATTATTGCTGAACACGTCAAAGATATTCATAAAGCACAAAATATTTTAAAGAACTTAGAGTCGGCTGCGAATCTTACGATTACTGAGATCAAAGAGCTTAATCGTAAAATGTCAGTAGGCGAAGCTAAAGCTCGCCGTGCAAAAAAAGAAATGGTTGAAGCTAATTTAAGATTAGTAATTTCGATCGCTAAAAAATATACGAATCGTGGTTTACAATTCTTAGATTTAATCCAAGAAGGTAACATTGGTCTGATGAAAGCGGTTGATAAGTTTGAGTATCGTCGCGGCTATAAATTCTCAACTTATGCTACTTGGTGGATTCGTCAGGCAATAACCAGATCGATTGCTGATCAAGCTAGAACTATCCGTATCCCAGTTCACATGATTGAGACTATTAATAAACTTAATAGAATCTCAAGACAAATGGTGCAAGAAATTGGTCGTGAACCAACACCAGAAGAGTTAAGCAAACGAATGTTTATGCCTGAAGATAAAATCCGTAAAGTCTTAAAAATTGCTAAAGAGCCAATCTCCATGGAAACACCAATAGGTGATGATGAAGATTCACATTTAGGCGATTTCTTAGAAGATACATCTTCATTCTCACCATTAGATGAAGCTACTAACGAAGGTTTAGCTGCTGCTATCCGTGGTGTTCTAGAAAATCTAACGGATAGGGAAGCTAAGGTTTTAAGAATGCGTTTTGGTATCGATATGAATACTGATCACACTCTTGAAGAAGTCGGCAAACAGTTTGATGTTACCCGTGAACGTATCCGTCAGATTGAAGCAAAAGCACTACGTAAATTAAGACATCCATCGAGATCAGAACAATTACGCAGCTTTATGGAAGATGAGGATAAATAGACGCGTATTTAGAACTAAATAATAGTGACAAGATAATAAAAATTGTTATAATTGTCACTTATCCCGTTTTTCGGGCCTATAGCTCAGTCGGTTAGAGCAGAGGACTCATAATCCTTTGGTCCAAGGTTCGAGTCCTTGTGGGCCCACCAATTATCCCTATAAAAATCAAGCCATTAATTAATCTTAGTGATTAAGAACTTAAGTCTTCCATGGATAAACAAAAAAATGTAACCATTTTGTAACCCGATTTATTTAACTTTTAAACAGTTCACCATCACCTAGTCCCTCCACTGCTAGAGTACTTTACCAGCGATATTAAAACGACAGCAATGAAAGATTGCTTATATCACATAACTTGTTAGAATGTAGGTTTATAACTTCCTATACGACTGGGTATATATATTAATATGTTTGAATTAATGAAATTAAAATTTTTAGCTTCTGTAAGCGCTGATTTGCAACATACATATGATTTAGCAAATTTACATTATTCAGGTAATGGTGTTCAGAGAGACTACTCAGAGGCAGTAAGATTATATAAACAAATATCTGATATAGATATTACCACGCGAAAAAATCTGGCAACTTCTACCCTATCAAGTGCGAATAAAAAACAATGCATCCTAAATACTTTTGTAGGATATAAAGTAAATATGAAGCTTGGTGAAATGTATGAAAAGGGTGGCATTTTAGAGAAAGACCCTATTCAAGCAGTGAAGTATTACAAGAGAGCAAGTGCTCAAAGTCAGCCAGAAGTGTTTAATTTACTGGGTGATATGTATTATAACGGTTCTTTGAGAAAAAAAAGTCTGGTCAAAGCGGTCGTAATGTATAGGCTCGCTGGATGTAAAGGGGATAAGACCGCGAGGCCTAAACTGAACGGCATTTATAAAAGCATGAGTGTTTCAGAACTGAATAAGCTGATCGCGGAATTGAAGAGTGATTGGACTTTAAAACACAGTCATTATTATAATATTTCATCAAGCTTGTTAGATTGCACTTATAGTAAAGTAAACATCAATCATAAAGAAGAAATATATTACATCTCCTATCCGTTAGCTTTTGAGAAGGGATTGAGCTCTGCTAAATACAGGTTAGGGCTTATGCATGATGGTAAAGATTTGGATTATAATTTAAATCCGACTAATCATCAGGAGGCTGCAAGTTTGTATGAAGCAGCTAGAAAGGAAGGCCATCTTAAAGCATTGTATAGATTAGCTGGTCTTTATATGACGGGTAATGGTGTAACTGAAAGTTTTTTTACAGCGGCAAAATTGCTTGAAGAAGCGGATTGCAAAGGACTAAAACTAGCAAAGGAAAGAATGAAGGATCTGATTAAAATGCTTGAGAAGAGAGCGTATGAAGAAAATCATTCACCTTCATTTACGCTGGCTTGGATTTATTCTGAAGGGCTTGCTACGGATGTAAATTATCCAGAAGCTATAAAATACTACAAGATTTCAGCGAGCAAAGGGTCAAAAGGCGCAAAATCAAATCTTGCTGAAATCTTTGAATTAGGCCGATCAGGTGACAAGGACTATACTGAAGCTTTTAAATATTACAAGATGGCTAGTGACGAAGGGTGCAATGCTTCGCTCTATAGTTTAGGAGTTTTTTATTTATTAGGACATGGTACAAATAAAAATATTAAGAAAGCGTTAGATATTTTTCAGTCTTTATCTGATCAAGGTTATCCTGTGGCACAGAATACTCTTGGGGAATGCTACGAAAATGGCATCGTTGGGCAATCAGATCCTTTAAGAGCCGCTGAGCTTTATAAATTGGCTGTTGCAAATACTAATCTTGACCGATATAACATCACTTGGTCATTTAAAACTAGTAAGGGTACAAGAGATTTAACTTATGAGAAGGCAAAGCAACTATACAATTCCTCGGCTACACCAGTTTATCCATATGCTTTGAGCAATTTAGCTAGAATGTATAATAATGGATTAGGTGTTTCTAAAAATCATGCAGAAGCAAAACATTTATTGTATAGAGGTTTAAATCAAGAGTGTGAAGCTATAAGTTATAATTTAGGTTTGATGCATTTATACGGATGGGGTTTAGAGCAGGATTCCGTAGAGGCGTTTAGACTGATTAAGTTTGCCGCTGATAAAGATAGTGAGGAGGCACTATTAGAGCTTGCAGGACTCTATTTTGTAGGCAAACATATTAAAAAAAATATAAACGAAGCAATTAGATTATATCACTTGTGTGCTGATAGAGGCTCATCTACAGCACAATATAAATTAGGTGTTGTATATTTTGAAGGTAATGAAGTAGTTGTACAAGATATACATGAGTCTATTAGATTTCTCAGGTTATCTGCTAGCAATGAAAATCAAGAAGCACAATTCAAATTAGCAGAAATATATTCTGATGATAAAGGAGTGTCACAAAATCATCAGGAGGCAATAAGATTGTATAAACTTCTAGCAGAAAAAGGGCTAGTAGAAGCTCAATATAATTTAGCAAGGTTATATTCAAAAGGGTTTGGTTTGTCGCAGACTTATCAGGAAATATTTAGGTTATATAAACTAGCAGCGAATCAGGAGCATGCCATTGCTCAATATAGTTTAGCAAAAATGTACTTAAACGGGCATGGCGTGGCCCAGGATTTTGATAAAATGCATAAATTGTATATCAAATCTGCTGATAATGGTTATTTTAAGGCCCAATATAAACTAGGTTGTATATACACAGATGGCTTGTATGGTAAAGTTAAAAACTTAGGAGAGGCAGCAAGATTATTTGCTTTAGCTTCCCAGCAAGGTTTCATAAAAGCACAGATCAGTCTAGATGCTATTTTATTAAACCCGGATTTTACCTCTCGACATTGTGAGTCGAAAGCTGCTGATACACGCGAAGGGTCACACGCAACAGGAAGTCCAGACACGCCAAGATCAGATATAAGAGATATATCAAGTTCAGACAGAGCAGAAAGGTCAGATAGAGCAGAAAGGTCAGATAGAGCAGAAAGGTCAGATACATTGAGATTAGACGTGGCTGAAATGTCAGATATATCAACATCGTATATAGTAAAGATATCAGATATACCTTATATAGCAAAAAGATCCGATATACTAAGATCTGATATAGCAGAAATATCAGATTCACCAAGATCCGTTTTAACAGAAGCATCAGATGCACTACGGGAAGAAACACAAAAGGAGATTAGTTCATCCTCAGCTATTATACCAGATCCCCAATCGGTGATTGAATTAAGAGTTGATAAGACTATAAGTAATTTTGAAAAAGGAATGTTCTACATGGTTGATAATGGTGAAATTAAACAAAACTATGAGATTGCTGCAAGGTATTTTATGCAAGCATATTTGGCTGGTGAAAATGCTAAAGAAGCCAGAGATAATTTAGAAGTCATAAAAAATCAACTGTGTGAAGCCACAAAGCAGAAGATATCTTCGTTGTTAAAATCTGATAGTCAGCCTAGAAAACTTCTTAGTTACTCATATCCTGTTCAATCATCACATGTTGAATCAAGCGAGCTGCGGGATAAGAGAGATGTGTCAAGTTTAGAAAGAGATTTATTTAACATATAGAATTAAAGCTCGGATACTTTTTATGATTTTAGAAGATGATGTATATAGAATTCTAGGGCTCAAAAAGGGTGCTAAAGAAAATGAGATTAAACAAGCTTACAAGCAGCAAGCTTTAAAGTATCACCCAGATAAAAGTGGTGATGCTTGCGCAGAAATGTTTAAGAAAGTTAATGATGCATATAGTTTTTTAGTTTCTCTATCAGAAGAAGAGAGGAAAAGCTACGATGAAGATCTTGATTTTTTTCAAGATGTTTACATGGATGCTAAAAAAGGCTCTGTTTCTACTACACTTAGGATCACAACAAATGATGCGCCTTTTTCTGAAGTTTTTCGACAAAAGTTTAATGAACTGTGCAAACAAGAAGCATATCATAAGGCGGAGCAAAAAACACCGAAACAGTATTATTCCGTATTTGAATCAGATATATATGTATTAGAGTCGTTCAGAATCAGTAGTGTCTTTTTATATGCAAATGTAATGACTGAAACAAAAATTCATTGCAGTTTTACTTTTGATTCAAAAATTGAGATCAGTCCAAAAATTGCACTAAATCTGCTTAATGAATTTTTAAATGGTAAATGTTTTGGTGAAGCATTAACTGAGGTTAAAAAATATCTTTCAACAGCAATAGAGCAACTAAAGCTGGAACAAACAAATCAATCATACCTCACTCTCTATCAAAGTATTTGTAATATATTTTGCATTGAACAATTAACTAAAGAAACTCTACCTACACTCATCAACTCATTAGATTTTATTACGCGTTTTGCTAGCGTTCACCATGAAATGGTTGAGCTTTACGTGTTACTTTCGAATAAATATTATCGCAACCTCGTTTCAGAGTGCTTGCATATGTACTGGGATTTTGACTCAGAATCAGTTGTAGCTGATTTACAATTAGCTGATGATGAATTTTCGAAGAAGATTTTTGATGATCTAAAAAGCCAATTATTAAGAGTTGATGGTGATCCAACATCTAAGTCGAATTTAAAAAAACATCTGAGGCAGATAGTAATGTTGCGTAATTTTGAAGATGATTCTAAGCTCAATTTTGAGCCTGATCTAACTTCTGATTATTTTCGCGAAAAAGCATTCAAGCTTCTTGATTGGATACCAGTAATTATGCAGTATTCTACTTATAAAGTAAGAGCAAACATATTTTTGAAAATTGGTTTATTATTTATTAAAGCAGCTGAATCAGAAATTAACAAAAATTTACAAATAGCTAATGAACAAATGGCTTTGAGTATGTTTGAATTAGCTGTAACAGTTAGTAAAATTTCAGAGCCAGAGTCAGAATATTATGCACTCATTCACGTGCTAAAATATATATCTTTGATTAAACATGCAGATGATAAATTATCATTAATAATCAAGGCATATCAAAAAAGGGCTCTTATTTTAGCAGATGTATTTCCATTTTTACAAAAACAAGATACAAATATAAAATTATTATTTGCAGAGTCATCGCATATACCACTAATGCGGGAGTTGTTACATTTTTTATACAAATCATTAAATTCAGAAGAATATTCTGAAAATTTAGATTTTAGCTATGATAGAGCAGTTTTGTTAAATCATGTTTATGAAGCATGTTTAAGAAATTGGTATGAAGTAGGTAGTAATCTAGAAATTGGTGAGGAAGTGCGTGTTGAATTAATGAAATCTTTACTCGCTAAAAAAGATTGGAATATGAATGATGTTAGAAGGAACATGGATACTCCATGGCATACTACAGAACGAGATGAGAATGGTTGGTTTGGCAAAGAAGAAAGAATACCATTCCCTGTTCACTCAGATATAAAGAAATTTCAGTCTTTAGAGTCAATAATAGTATGTAAAAAGACGGGGCGAATATCTTTTAACTTACACCCTGGCAGCGTTGGTGATCCAGTTGCATATGAGGTGCTTACTTTTCATGATGTAATTGAAATGTTTGACAAGTCAATTTATGGTGCATACTTTAGTTTAGATCCTATTGATCCAGATATACCTTATAATCCTCTTCAAAAAATGGCGTTTGGGCCATCAAGAATATATCGGACTCAATTTCTTAATACACTATTAATAACTGATTATATATTAAAATGCTTTACTCAAAATCTTGAGGTTAGATCTCGAGGTCAATTTGATACAAGGACACTCAATACTTACATGCAGAGGTTGCCTCTACATTTAAAACAGATATTTGATGAATATCATAAGAGCAAAAACAAAGCGACTGAGGAGTCTATTCATAGATTTTGGATAGTTGCAGAAGAAGCTCCTATTATTGTGCCAGAGGGTCTTTCGCACAAAGAGGACACAATTCGGTTTGCTATTGGTGATATGAAAATGGTGGTCAAAAAAAATAAAATGGTAAAGGATGTCAATGGCAACTTGGTTGATATAACAGATAAAGATGAAGGCTGGGATATTTTTGTATATGCAGAAAGTGAATTACGATTATTTAAACAACACAAAAAAACTTTAGATCGAAATACTCTAATTTTTATTAAAGATTCGTTTGATGTTTATTTTTATGAAAACAAACAGCTATCTCCTAAACATATAATTCAATTTAATGATCATAGAATACGTGAACTTTTTACCTTTCAACGAGACAAAGCTAGTAAGGTATTAGTTGAAGGCCAAGCAGCAACAACAGTTTATCAGATATATAAATTAACTAAAATTGTTACTGCTGAGGCTGGAAGGTATCACAACTTTTCAAAAGAATATGTTTTAACTCAAGAATTAACAAATTGGTATAACGCACTAGCAAGATATATTCCAGAATTTGGTAGATTGCGCGAGTTAAGTAAGATAGCACTTCTTATTAAAAATATAATGGAGCTAAAGGAACGTAACACACATGCATTAGAACACCTAAAAAGGATCGAAAAAGAAACTCCTGGAGGAGTATTAGTAGATAATGATAGAAACCCTATAACTAAGCAATCCTTAGAGAGTTTACAGAGGGCATTATGCTCTGTTGAAATGCACGATGAAGAAGTAGATTTGTCTGATAAATGCTTGTGGGTTCCTTCAATTATTAATCGTAATGCAAAAGGTGTTCATTTTTCATATGGAGGTGTGTTAGTAAATCCAAGAGGTGTGGTTTTACAAAGAGGAAGTGAACAATACAATAGCCTGCACAATCGTTGTTTTAATAGTGGTTTTGTTAATGTAAATTCGCAGCAACTTGCACAAACAAGACTAGCTTCAGATAATATACAAGGTGGTAAAAGCACAATGCAATTACCAAACTTTATAAATCTTTCACAAGCAGCTGCTGCAGCAAGACAAGCAAGAGCGGCAACAGATGCTGCAGCGGCAGCAACAGCAGCACAATTTAGAGGGACAACTACTGCAACAACTAATGCTGCGGCTGCTCGTGCATTTGCTGCTGCGGCAACTGCTAGTAGTAGTTTTAGGCCGACTAATACTAGTGCACCAGCTGCAGCCTCTTCACCATTCAGTGCTGCAGACAGAGGAAGATCGTCGGCACCAAGTGCTCCACAAGGTAATGCAGGTGGATTTTCGACTGGAGCTGGTGGCAGTGGTGGTGGAGCACCTTCTAGCGGAGGTGCGGGAGGAGGTTCCGGAACTCCTTCAGGGCTAAGACCACGTGGCATTTCGCCTCAAGCTCATAGTGCTGCAAATGCATTAAGACTTAGGGCAGAATTGGCATTAAAAGAAGCTAATATTCTAGATTCTAATGGACGATTGACAAAGGCTGCTTTGGCAAGTTCGGCACCAGCTATAGCTCAGGGTAGTGTTATCTCAAATCCCTCGGTCGTCCAAGAGTTAACTAAAGATGGCAGCTCAATTAAAGATTGGAGTAAGTTCTCGACAAATTCAGTCCACATGTCTACAGGAAAATCTATTCAAGTACATTTTTATAGAAATGTGTTAACTGGCGAAGTAAACTACACTCACAAAGATTTTAAAATCAAAGATCCAGTACCTCTCTGGGGTAGACCCAAACAAGAATATAAGGTTAAACCCGGTGAGTGAATATTAATAAGGTAAATATATGTTAGTAAAGGTGCGAAAAATAATTAGTCAAACAACGAAAGAACAACTTAATCACAGCCCTTGGATTCAGCTTGATAAGGAGTATTTAGTCCTCGCTCTTTTCGTTGTGCCAAATTATGGAATCAGTGTATATATACAAACTGAAAACGACCATCAACCTAGATTTTTTTTGTTAGATGGCATAGAAATGGTTTCACAACATCTACCATCTAATTGGAAAATGTTTATAACCTCAGGTAATATTGTAAAGCTTATACCAGAACCCTGGAATTATGAAACATTTTTTGAAGACCTTGAAGATGGTGATTTGAAAGCAGTTGCATTGTTTAATCAAGAGGCTGAAAAAATCTATGAAGAAGAGAATTGGGTTTTTGAGTAAAATTAAATTTAAAACTACATCAAATTAGTGATAATAGAAAAAAGTTTTGATTATGAAATTGAGCAAAGTTATAAAATTTGTCAAAACGTCTAATTTGCTAACAATATTAAATGTGACGTAGCCTGTCTCCCGACTTCAGCACTCTTAAGCCTAAAAAATTCTAAAAATAAACCCCAAGCCG
>CAYLXL010000008.1:0-33830 GCA_964387745.1 uncultured Gammaproteobacteria bacterium
TTATATTTCTGCTTACTTTACCACCTGTTTGAGTAATCTGACGAGGGTTGTCATATTCATCATAGTCATTGTATTGCGTGATGTACGTGTCGCCATCTCTAACGGTAGTAACAGAATTCAACAACTGACGGTAAGTAACACTATCTACTTTATTTGCCACATGATGCTTGTTATGTCGTTCTTCACTATAATATATTACTAGTTTAAATGGGTCATTATTATGCAATACGGCTTTATAATCATAATGTGTTTGTTGCAAAATATTGTCACTACTGGTTACTAGACTTTTATATACAGTACTGTTAATTAATGCTCCAAGCCGCCAAATATTACCATTCTGATAATTAAAATACGTGTTAGTAATAGCAAAATTGTTATTCTTAACTGTTACCACCTTCGTCCGTACACCCTCAACCGGAACACCATCAGAATGTGTAATTGACCAATGACCATTAGCAACACCATTGTTATTGTATGTATTTATACTATCCAATCGCATCGCATGTCGATAAGGAGTAAGTCTTAATGTCTCATCTTTTGAATAGTTATAGACAGTTTTACCATTGTTATCAGTCACGCTATTTAAAAACTCACGGTATAGATGACCATCGTAGCGCTTATTCTCCATTCTATATTCACCATAGCCATACGACCATGATTTATTATTTATCCGAACTTGATTTAATTCAGTCCATTTACCATCTTGATAACCGTGTTCGCCATAAGAATACTCTACAACCACACGACCGTTAAACTTTATTACGTTCGGTGTATAATAATAGTAATATTTCTTTACGAACCTGCCCTTCTTCTCGCTCCAAACTTCTATGTGTTCAGAATGACCTTGATAACTGAATGTTAATACTTGATTGGCAACGCTACTAGTAATTCTAGATAATAAATCTCTATGATTAGCTTTATCATACTCATAAACTACATATTGCCCATTAACTGTTTCGATTCTCTCCAGATAATATCTTTTTACTTTTACCATATCAAATGCGTACGTAAATAAGTATCTGAAACCATTGGGAGCAGTTAATACATAACCATTACTGACTTTTCTACCGTGCCAATTATTAATCGTACGATACTCACTTTTATTCTTGCTATCTTTTAATAATGTAATACTTTGGCTTTTAGCGTTTACATATATCGGCTGGCAAGTATTATCTCGCTCTTCGCAGTATTTGGCTTCTCTAATGTATTCCCTTTGGATATTCCATACTTGTGATACCCTGTCCCCGTAAAAATTCGTATAATTCCAATAAGCATCAGCATAGTAATGATCTGAATTATAACTGCGGTTAATTTCCATATTTAATCCCGGCGCAACTGGCGCTGAGAAATCTGTATACGCTAATTTTAATGTGCCAGAAAATAAATCAACTGATTCATTAGGGTTAGGGGTAATTTTATGATTGATTTCTGTGGGGGATAATATCTCATTTAATAAAATATTATTGTCGCTGGTATTTTGTTCTGAGCCAGAACTAAACTTTATAACAGGATGGTCAATGTCTGGATTACCGTTTCTATTATCTTGGCTAAATTCTAATTGTTCTAATGTTTTATATTGTTGTGCCCCTTCTAAAAACACTTCCATATCTTGGGCGGGAACACTAATAAGATTAGAAATAACTAACGTGACTAATACAGTACTAACAATTTTTTTGATAAATGTTTTAGCGAGATAATTAAGCATGAACTCTTACTACTTATTATAGTTATAATTTTCGCCGCTATTATCTCTTATATATTATTATTGTCAAAGTATATCTTTGATTAAATTTAAAAGCATGTATTCATTACTTAATTATTGTTGTTTGACTAAAGCAACATTTGATCGAGGTGTAATATTTAATTGATCGCATATATAGCTACCTGCTTTAACTAACAAATCTAGATCTACATCGTGTTTAATATTAAGACCGTTCAACATATAAACTAAATCTTCTGTAGCTAAATTACCTGAAGCTCCCTTAGCATAAGGGCAGCCACCCAAGCCTGCAACGCTTGCGTCTACGCTACGCACACCGGCCTGCAATGCGGCATAAACATTTACCAAAGCTTGACCATAAGTATTATGAAAATGCACTGCTAATTTATCGAGAGGTACACATTGTTTTGTCTTGTTAATTAATTCTGTAACTTGATTGGCGGTAGCTACGCCAATAGTATCACCGAGTGATATTTCATAGCAGCCAGACTCGTACAATCTTTTTGCTAATTGTACAACTGTATCTATATTAACTTCCCCCTCATATGGACATCCAAGCGCGCAAGAAATATAACCACGAACGGCTATATTACGTTGCTTACACTTTTGCAATACTGCCTCAAAACGAGTAAAGCTTTCTTCTATAGTGCAATTAATATTTTTTTTACAAAAACTTTCTGAGGCAGCAGTAAAAATAGCTATAGAACCTAATTTATTCTGAGATTGCTCTTGAGCAGCAAAGGCAGCATCAAGACCAGTAAGATTAGGGATCAACGCTGAATAATTTATTAGTTTATTAGTTTTAACTAAACCTGATAATACTTTATTAGTATCATTCATTTGTGGAATCCAATTCGCAGATACAAATGATCCAATTTCAATATTCTTTAAGCCTGAAACAGCTAATAATTTAATAAATTCTATTTTGGTATGAGTATCTAGAGATTTTTTTTCATTCTGGAGCCCATCACGAGGCCCGACTTCAACTATTTTTACAGTGGTTGAGGGACTAAAGTTCATAGATATATATCAATAGGTTATTGTGATTTATATTATTTTAGAATATTTAAGCACAATAAACTATAGATATATTTTTGTAGGAAATCTTTTTACTTGCGACGACCAAAAGCTCTAGCAGCATTTTGACTTTTAACACTACCGTCAGTAGCTGCGCCTGAAGCCGCATTAGAAGTTGTCTTATTGTCTTTGTTAGACTGTTGAGTTTTTTGCGATTTTTCAGCTGCTTTAGCAGAAGTTTCTTTACTACCAACTAAACCTGCACTGCCTTGCTTTGAATCATTAGCATTCGCTTCTGCTTTAGCATTGGAATCACTATTCTGTTTTTGTGCAGCTGCTTTAGCAGCATTTTGCTTTATCGCTCTCATCGGAGTTAAACCAGCCATTTTTTTAACCTCTTAAATAAAACATCTTAGTTTGTTAGTATTCATATAGTACCATAGCCAAGCTTAAGAAACAATTATGTAATAAAATAGATATATATCAGTAAGTTACACCGCAGGAGCAGTGACTTTTGCTCCAGGTGGCTCATAATGTAACTGTTCAAAGTCTAAAGACTCGGCAGGACTCGACTCCGCAGGACTTGATAATGTAGGCTGTGATTTTAAAAGCTCTGAAATAGTCACAAAAGGCGATGAACTTGTTGATATCACTCCTGGCGATGGCGACCTTTCTTGTGGAACTTTCCAGTCAAAATGAGAGTGATACATCGTACCTACTCTTGATTGGGGTGCGCTCTGGTCTTGTAAAGCTGATGCAGTCGGTGATTGGTGACTAGTTGCCTCAGGTTGTTCAGATGTAAATAATTCTCTAGCCTCATTATGTCTTATTATAGTCTCAGCCATAACGCTAAAATCTATTAGTCTGATGTGACGCATAGCTACTCTTTCTTTTTCAAATAAAAAAAGTCTATGAAAGACCTCTCCATTGAACTCTTTATTTTTCCAATTATTAGCAAGTATCAATCTGCTAGCATCTACTCTGCTCAATATTATGTCTAAACAATATTCTGGCTTCAGCAATCCCTTATTATGCAATAAATTACAAAGCGCTTGAATACTACTGAGAGTCTCTGCTGAATAAGTAAATAATCTTTGCAAATATTCTTGGGGGATAATTTGTAATAAGTTAAAATCATTTATTAGCTTTAAAATTTGCAAAATATATCTTATTTTCGCACGAGTTTCCGGAGTGTTCTGTAAACCTCTAGCAATCTCAACCTGTAACAATTTTTTGATTACAACACGTGGCACATCCGTAGATTCTAATTTAGCGCTAGTTGCTTTAAAAAAACTGAGCAAAGGCATAGTCCACCGCCTACTTATTATTATATCAGTATTATTATATTGTTATTCCATGACTAACAGCTCTGCACCGAGTGCAACCTGCTCACCTTGTTTAAATAAAACATTTTTTACGACGCCATTTATAGGCGAAAATATTGTATGTTCCATCTTCATTGCTTCCAGAATAACCAAGGCATCACCTGCTTTTACTGTGGAGCCATTACTTACTTTAACTGCAACTATTGTTCCTGGCATAGGAGCAGTCAGCGCACCTGAATCTAATTGATCAAGATTATTACTATCATTCAAACGATAGCTATGCTGTCCGCCATTAGTCTTATCAAAAATATATATTGTATTCGAAGCTTTTACAACTTTTATAAATATTTTTTTATCTTGTATAACCAGACTAACATTAACTGTTCCAGCGACTTGATGAACACTAATATTATTACAAAAATATTTTTTGTTATTATAAGTAACATTTACTGATTGATTATTAGTATATTCTAGCTCTAGAGTATTTGATTCAATAATATAAATTGCTTTATTAGGTAATGAAACTCGGTAGTTAAACAAATTCCCCCACGGATCGGCTTGATACGAAGACTGGTCTGAACCCGAACAAAAGTTCAAATAAATAGCAGCACAGATTAAATAAATATCATTGTTGCTATTGTTAGCAATTAAAGTAGTTAGGTTTTGATCTATAAAATTTGTTGATATGTTTACCTCTCTAAAAGCATCGTGCTGTAAACATGTCAGTAAAAATTTAGTATTAGTCTTAACTCCAGCAATATAGGTATTTTGTAAACTGCTTATTAAAGCTTGAATAGCTTTGTCTCTATTTTCTCCCCAAGCAATTATTTTTGCTAACATAGGATCATAATAAATTGTAATCTCATCTAACGCTTTAATCCCGCTGTCTATTCGTACATTTGCAGGGAATTCGAGATATTCTAATCGACCTGTTGCAGGTAAAAAATTATGATCAACATCTTCTGAATACAATCTTGCCTCGATAGCATGGCCATTAATTTTTATATCATCTTGTTTAAACGCTAATTTTTTGTTATTAGCAATGGCAATTTGCTGTTCAACCAGATCCAAACCCGTTATCATTTCTGTAACAGGATGTTCTACTTGCAAGCGAGTATTCATCTCCATAAAATAAACTTGATTATTATCTACCAAAAACTCGACAGTTCCTGCACCAATATAATCAACAGCATGACCTGCTTTAAGAGCTTGCTGACCTAATCTATTACGTAACTCGGTAGATATCCCAGGGGCAGGTGCTTCTTCGATAACTTTTTGATAACGCCTTTGTAAAGAACAATCCCGTTCAAATAAATATACACCGTTCTTATATTGATCAAATAATATTTGTACTTCAATATGACGAGGATTGCTTAAAAACTTTTCTAAAATAACTTGATCATTTGCAAAACTTTTTAAAGCTTCACGTTTACAGGCTGCAACTTGCGCCAATAACTCGGAAGCTTGATGTACTATACGCATGCCTTTGCCACCGCCGCCAGCAGCAGCTTTTATTAAAATAGGATAGCCTATCTTCGCAGCGGCTTGAGTTAAAACTTGATCACTTTGGTCAACATCATTATATCCAGGTAAGACATTCACTCCTGCTTTAATCATCAACTCTTTAGCTGTTGACTTTAAGCCCATTGCTGATATGGCATCAGGCCTTGGGCCAATAAAGATTAAACCTGCCTCAATAACTTTGGTTGCAAAAGCGCTATTCTCAGATAAAAAACCATAACCAGGGTGTATAGCATCGATCTTGGCTTCCTTTGCAATTTGTAGAATACTGTCAACTTTTAAATAAGTATCTTGTGCAGAAGATCCAGGTAGGTGGTAAGCCTCATTTGCCATCTCAACAAATAAGCTGTTTTTATCAACATCTGAATACATAACAACAGATGTTATATTCAGTTTTTTACAAGTTTTAATGATTCTTACAGCTATCTCGCCACGGTTAGCGATTAAGATTCTCTTAATCATACTGCTTACATCCCTACTTAAAATCTTAAGTTACTATCCAATTAGGTTTTCTTTTTGATAAAAAAGCTAATAAACCTTCTTGGCCTTCTTGGCTTACTCGAATATTAGCAATAGCTTCTACAGTTTTATTAATTACTTCAGGTGAATGACCATAATTATTAACTAATTTTTTAGCTTCAATCATAGCATTAGGCCCGTTATTTAATAAATCTATAATCAATTGATTTGCGCGATTTATTAATTCCGCTTGCGAGTCTACGATATCTGTTAGAATGTCATAATCTAAAGCAGTAGCACTATTCAGTTTATGTGCAGATAAAATAATTCTTTTGGCTTTTTTTAAGCCGCAGGTATTAACTATATAGGGGCTTATTACCGCAGGAATTAGACCTAATTTAACTTCTGACAAACAAAACTCTGCTTCTTTAACTGCATAAGCAAAGTCTGTACAACATATTAACCCAACGCCACCACCAAAGGCTGAACCATTGACAAGAGCTATTGTAGGACACGGAAAATTGGCCAGGCGTGACAAAACATCAGCCAGCTCCATTGCATCATTATAGTTTTCATCGTAACTATAATTTACCATCGCCTGCATATGCTTGAGATCAGCGCCTGCACAAAATGATTTACCACTAGCTTTTAATACTAAAACTTTTACTGAGTACTGTTTATTATCTAAATAGCCATATAAATCATCTAAACTCTCCGCCAAACCAGATACCATGTTATTATCCAAGCTATTATGCTTATCAGCTCGATTTAGAATAATACTTGCAACACCTAACTGATCAATTTCTAGTAATACCGTTGCATCACTATAGGATTTACTTACAATAACTTTACTACATTCTAAAGATGCCAAAATGCGTCTCCTCGATAGGTTTGTTTAAACACGTAGATAAGCTTAATCCCAAAACTTTTCTGGTATCAACAGGATCAATAATACCATCATCCCATAATCTTGCTGAAGAATAATAAGGATGCCCTTCAGTTTCATACTGTTGCCTGATTGGATCCATGAATGCTATTCTTTCTGCAGAACTCCAGGACTTTCCAGCTTTTTCTAATTGTTCATCTTTAACTTGTGCTAAGACATTAGCTGCCTGTTCACCGCCCATTACTGAAATCCTAGCATTAGGCCACATAAATAAAAACCTTGGTTCATAAGCGCGACCGCACATACCATAGTTACCAGCACCAAAGCTACCGCCAATAATAATAGTTATTTTCGGCACATTCGCACAAGCAACAGCAGTTACTAATTTAGCCCCATGCTTAGCAATACCTTCATGTTCATATTTTTGACCAACCATAAAGCCAGTAATATTTTGTAAAAATACTAATGGTATTTTTTGCTGACAGCAAATTTGAATAAACTGCGAGCCCTTTAATGCTGACTCTGAGAATAAGACACCATTATTGGCAATAATACCCACAGGCATGCCATAAATATTAGCAAAGCCAGTAACCAATGTTGATCCATAAAGTGATTTAAATTCTTTGAATTGTGAATTGTCGACAACACGAGCTATAATTTCCCGGACATCATAAGGTTTTCTTGTATCTTGCTCTACTATGCCATAGATATCATTGATATCATAAATAGGCTCAAGATGCTCTATATTATTTTTTAAGTTTAATTGATTAAGAACCGCTTTTTTATAATTAATATTGAGATTATCAACAATCTCACGAGCAATATCTAAAGCATGCGCATCATTCTGCGCAAAGTAATCAGCAACACCTGATTTGCGGCAATGCACCTCACTACCACCTAATTCTTGACTGCCGATAACTTCACCGGTTGCTGCTTTAACTAATGGCGGACCTGCTAAAAAAATTGTAGCATTATCTTTTACCATAATACTTTGATCGGCCATAGCTGGAACATAAGCACCACCTGCTGTACATGAACCCATAACAACTGCAATCTGAGCTATGCCTTCAGCCGACATTTTGGCTTGATTATAAAAGATTCGACCAAAATCATCTTTATCGGGGAAAACTTCTGCTTGATGCGGCAAATTTGCACCACCCGAATCAACTAGATAAACACACGGCAAATGATTTTGCCAAGCAATTTCTTGCGCTCGCAAATGTTTTTTTACCGTAATAGGATAGTAAGTCCCACCTTTAACTGTTGCGTCATTGCAAATAATCATGCATTCACGCTGATGTATTCTACCAATGCCCGTAATAATACCACCTGCCGGTACATCATCTTTATAAAGCTCAAAACCTGCTAATTGCGAAAGTTCTAGAAAGGGGCTACCTGGATCTAATAATTTATCGATTCGTTCTCGCGGCAGTAATTTATTCTTAGCTTTGTGCTTAGCACAAGATAACTCTCCACCACCTTGGGCAATAATATTTATTTTTGTCTTTAGATCAGCAACTAGTTCTTCTAGATTTGATTTATTATTTTTAAACTCTGTTTTATTGTGATCTATTTTAGTCGGAAATATATTAGTAGTCATGTTATTCCTTAATCATGTTACATGGCAGATAAGCTCAACGCTATCGCCTCCCCTCCACCAATACATAAACTGGCAACACCATGTTCTTTATTATTAGCATGCAAAGCATGAATAAGTGTAGTTACAATCCTTGCACCTGTTGCACCAATTGGATGCCCCAAAGCACATGCCCCGCCATTTATATTAACTTTATCATGCGTAATCTTTAAATCATGCATAGCAGCCATAGTCACAACTGCAAATGCTTCGTTTATTTCAAACAAATCAATATTATTTACTATTAATTGATTTTGTTTTAATAATTTATCGATTGCTTTGACTGGCGCGGTTGTAAACCAGCATGGTTCATGAGCAACTTCTGTATAGTCATTAATTTGCGCAATAGGATTTAATCCTAATTCTTTTGCTTTAGATAAACGCATCATTAATACTGCCGCTGCGCCATCTGATATAGAACTAGAGTTAGCTGCTGTCACGGTACCAGTGGTTATATCTTGTGGCTTCACAAAAGCTGGTGATAGCTTACTAATTTTATTAACATCAATTTTTCCTGGAGTCTCGTCCTCTTCTATCATCACTTCTTGGTTTTTAAACTGATAAACAACTTTAGTTATTTCTCGATTAAATATATTATTTTTTACGGCATTTATAGCACGGTTAGCTGAAGTCATTGCAAACTCATCTTGTGCCGCCCGCGTGAAATTATATTTTTTAGCAGTAAGCTCTGCAAAATGTCCCATTAAGGAACCTTTTTCATAAGCATCCTCTAAACCATCTAAAAACATATGATCGAGAATTGCTCCATGTCCCAATCGTAAACCTGCGCGTGCTTTAGGAATCAAATAAGGAGCGAGTGTCATGTTTTCAATACCACCGGCAATAATAATCTTATCTTCATCTGCTAAAAGTTGGTTATAAGCTAATACTATTGTTTTTAAACTTGAGCCACACATTTTATTAACTGTCGTGCACGGAATAGTATTCGGTAAACCACCCAATATTGCCGCTTGGCGAGCAGGGGCTTGTCCTTGGCCTGCTGGTAACACACAGCCCATTAACACTTCAGTTATTAAATTCGGATCTACTTTTGTTTGATCCATAATGCTTTTGATTACCGCTCCACCTAATTGGCCTGCTGTAACATTACTATAGACACCTTGGAATGCACCGATCGGCGTGCGTAAAGCTGAAACAATAACAACCGGATTACTATTGTTATTTATATTTTTAGTCATGTTTAAATAACTCCCGACCAATTAACATACGTCTAATTTCTGATGTACCTGCGCCTATTTCATATAATTTAGCATCACGTAACAATCTTCCAGTAGGATACTCGTTTATATAACCATTACCACCTAAACATTGAATAGCATCAAGCGCTACTTTTGTGGCATTCTCACTGCAATAAAGAATAACACCCGCGGCATCTATTCTGGTTACCTGTTTACGATCGCACGCAGCAGCAACTGCATAAAGATAACTTCTTGATGCATTAAGTGCCGTATACATATCAGCTACTTTACCCTGCATAAACTGAAACTCACCAATAGCTTTGCCAAACTGTTTGCGTTCACGTAAATAAGGTAAAACTATATCCAAACAAGCTTGCATGATACCAATAGGACCAGCTGCTAACACGACACGCTCATAATCCAAACCGCTCATGAGTACTTTTGCACCACCATTTAATTGGCCTAGAATATTTTCTTTTGGTACTTTGCAGTTATTAAATACTAATTCACATGTATTGCTACCACGCATGCCAAGTTTATCTAGTTTTTGGGCGGTCGAAAAACCAGCAAAATCTTTTTCTATAATAAACGCTGTAACATTTTCACTGGCTTTAACACTATTATTAGTCTTAGCATAGACGACCAATGTACTTGCTTCTGGACCATTTGTGATCCACATTTTATTCCCGTTTAATAAAAAATGATCGCCCTTATCTTCTGCTTTTAGCTGCATACTTAGCACATCAGATCCAGAATTAGGTTCGCTCATTGCCAGCGCCCCAACATGTTCACCGGTTATTAATTTAGGCAAGTATTTTTTCTTTTGTGCTTCAGTGCCATTTAAACGAATCTGATTCACACATAAATTGCTATGCGCACCATAACTTAAACCTACGGAAGCAGAAGCACGTGAAATCTCTTCCATTGCACATACATGATCAAGATACCCCATCCCTGCACCGGAATATTGCTCTTCTACAGTTATTCCTAGCACACCTAAATCACCAAGTTTACGCCATAAATCATGTGGAAAGAGATTATTATGATCTATATCTTGCGCGCGTGGTGCTATTTCTTTACTAGCAAACTCTTGCACAGTCTTTTTTAATAAACCTGTTGTTTCTGGCAAGTTGAAATCTAAATTATAATGGTGGCTCATAGTTATTCTCGCCCGTGTTTAAGATCCATTTATGTTATGACAAACTACTTACGTAGTTCAGTAATTTTCTTGGTGAATTCAGGTATCAACTCAAATAAATCACCGACTACACCATAATCAGCAATTTTAAAGATAGGAGCATCAGCGTCTTTATTTATAGCAACAATCACTCTGCTATCACGTATACCTGCAATATGTTGGATTGCGCCTGATATCCCTACAGCTATATATAAATCCGGTGCTACAACTTTACCTGTTTGTCCTACTTGATAATCATTAGCTACATAACCAGCATCAACAGCGGCACGCGATGCTCCAACTGCCGCATTTAGCTTATCTGCAAGATCATCAATAAGTTTAAAATTTTCTTTACTGCCAAGCGCGCGACCACCAGAAACAACTATTTTAGCCGAAGATAACTCTGGGCGTGCAGAATCACTTAATTGATGATCAATAAATCTTGAGGAATTTTTCTCAGCAATATTTTTATTTTCTAACTCTACTACAGTAGTAGTTAAGCCATCTTTTCCCGTAACTTCATGCTCAAATGATGTGGGTCTAACTGTAAATAATTTTATTTTATCTTTAAGCCTAATAGTTGCAATAACATTGCCAGCATAAATAGGTCGGTTGAAAGTATCGGCACTTATGATTTCAATAACATCATTCAATGGATTGATATCAAGTAATGCTGCAGCCCTTGGCGCTATATTCTTACCATAAGTATTTGCTGGCAAAATAATATAATCATAGTCTTTACCAACGTTGGCGATCAATTCTGCTAAGCTTTCTGCAAGACCATGCTCAAAATTTTTATGACTAACAAATAATATTTTATTTATTATTTTATAATTAATTAGTTCATTACATAGTTTATTTTTACTGTCCTGATTAAAGTCACCAGCTAATAATACGTCTATATTAGCAGGAGAATTTAAATGAGTTGATAACGTGGTAGCAGCAACCACACTGGCATGACAGCTAGATTTTAGAGCTACATTGTCATGCTCTGCTATAACTAAAATTTTCATATTCAAATTAGCTTTTCTACTTTATGTAATTTTTCTATTAGTTCGTCTATATTAGCCACTTTTATACCAGCTTCACGTACTTTTGGTGGTGCTATTTCTATAACTTCAGGCAAGTTATCTAAAGATATGTTCTCAACCTTATTAATACTCAAAGGTTTTGACTTGGCCTTCATTATATTTGGCAGGCTGGCAAAACGAGGCTCATTTAATCTTAAATCAGTAGTAATAACTGCAGGCATAGATACTTCAATAGTCTCTAAACCACCATCTATTTCTCTGGTAACAGCTATCTTCTTTTGATCAGCATGCAATACTACTTTTGAAGCAAAGGTAGCCTGTGGCCAATTTAATAACCCAGCCAGCATTTGTCCGGTTTGATTATTATCGCCGTCGATAGCCTGTTTACCCATAATGATAAAATCCGGGGTTTCCTGATTAACCACTTCTTTTAAAATTTTTGCTATCTGTAACGGATATAGTTTTAAACCTGTCGGGATTTCTTGTAGTATTGCGCGATCTGCACCTAGAGCAAGAGCTGCTCTTAGTGTTTCTTGTGAATCATTATTGCCAATACTTACGACCACAACTTCACAATTAACATTAGCAAAACTTTTTTCTTTGATGCGTAAGGCTTCTTCGACTGCAATCTCATCAAATGGGTTGATTCCCATCTTAACATTGGCTAAATCCACGTCTGAGTTATCTTGCTTTATTCTAACTTTGACACGGTAATCCATGACTCGTTTAATAGGTACTAAGATTTTAAAACCTGTCATTGCTTATAATCTCGCTTATTTATATGGCCTAGTTTATATAGTCTAGCTAAACTGAATTAATAAAAATTAAAATTACCCTCGCATATTATATATTATATAATATGAAAAAATATATAATATATTTATGTTAATCAGATATCAAATATGTCGCATCAAGAAGTCTCAAACAATCTAGAAAATACAGAAAACCCAGAAGAAATTTTATCTTATGATGTTCTTATCGTAGGCGCTGGCCCGGCAGGCTTAGCATCCGCTATCCATCTTAAACAATTAGCTACACGCAATAATATAAACCTATCGGTTGCTGTGCTAGAAAAAGGCTCTACTGTTGGCGCCCATATTGTTTCTGGGGCAGTTTTTGAAGCTGATATATTAGCTGATTTAATTCCAGATTGGCAAAATCAAAATCCACCTGAATTTACCAAAGTTACAGAAGATAAGTTTTATTATCTTACAGAAAATACTAAAGTTCGTTTACCTACTCCAGGGACTATTAATAATCTTAACAAAAATAATTATATTATTTCTTTAAGTAATCTTTGCAAATGGTTGGGTGCGCAAGCTGAAAATTTAGGCGTAGAAATTTACCCAGGCTTTGCGGCTGTTGAATTATTAGTTAATAACGCAAAACAAATTTATGGTGTTAGATCCAATCCTCTGGGTATAGATAAATCTGGTGAGAAAACAGCACAATACCAAGCAGGAATAGCTATTCACACCAAACAATTAATCTTAGCCGAAGGTTGTCGTGGCTCTTTAACTAAACAAGCAATTAAATTATTTGAACTTAGCAAAGACAAATCGCCACAGACTTATGGCTTAGGCATCAAAGAAATTTGGCAAATAGATCCGAAGCATCATAAACTAGGCCGAGTAGAACATACTATTGGCTGGCCATTAGACAAATCCACTTATGGTGGTAGTTTTATTTATCATTTACCTGATAACAAAATTGCTTATGGTTTTGTAGTAGGCTTAGATTACACTAATCCGTATCTTAGCCCGTTTGAAGAAGCACAGCGATTCAAATTACACCCTAAAATAAAACCATTATTTGAAAATGCCACAAGATTAACTTACGGTGCCCGAGCTATTACTGAAGGCGGTTATCAGAGCATTCCAAAATTAACTTTTCCTGGTGGCTTGATTGTAGGCGACGCCGCTGGCTTTTTAAATGTTGCCAAAATCAAGGGTACGCATAATGCGATCAGTTCAGGCATGATTGCCGCAAAAACTATTATCGAAAACTTTGTTAACGAAAGTAATTTGCTAGAACTTAAACAGTACCAAGACAATATTTATAAATCTAAAATAATTACTGAACTATACAAAGTCCGTAATATTCGTCCTAGTTTTAATTTGGGCTTATTTGCTGGCCTTGCGTATTCTGCAGTAGATTACTATTTATTAAATGGCCGTGCACCTTGGACATTTAAACACCATCAAGATCATAAAGTATTATTAAAAAATAGTCCTCCCATAGATTATCCTAAACCTGATAACAAGATAACTTTCGATAGACTTTCTTCTGTTTTTTTATCAAATACTCATCATAATGAGAATCAACCGAGTCATTTAAAACTTATCGACCAGAGTAAAGCTGTCAAAATAAATTATGAACAGTTTCATGGACCAGAGCAGTATTATTGCCCAGCTGGGGTTTATGAGTATCTTAAAGATCAAAATAACCAAGTGTATTTACAAATAAACAGCCAAAACTGTGTACATTGTAAGACTTGCGATATCAAGGACCCAACACAAAATATTAATTGGCAGCCGCCTGAAGGTGGAGGTGGGCCGAATTATGTGGATATGTGATCTTATCTTAGACGTGGAGGTGGGTGTTTAGGCGGTGATGGTCGAACTTTATTTATTTTTGACTCCTGATCCCTTGGCTGTTTATACGCGAATGATAATACTCTCTTGATTGGTTTTGAATTCAGTGGAGGTTGAGTTGGAGATGTTTTTTGACTTAATGCTTGGCTCAACACTGATTTAATCAATTCTTGATCGCTGTATGCTAACGGTGAAATGTCTAAGCCTTTTTTCATCATTATTGCCACTTTTTTATAATCATCTTCTTGAGCATATTCTATTAGAGATTTTAATTCTTTATAACTTTCAGGATCTAACGAAATACCCATTTTATTCATGATGTTGACTACGTCCTGATGTTGTTCTTCCATAGCACAAAATATTGCACGCAGTGGTTGCTGAGAGTTTATGTGTTTAATAACATCAGCTTGATCCACTACATTACCGTGTTGATCATAAGTTAAAAAATCAGGTTCCGATAATAATTCTTTGACCACATCTGTAAAACCATGGTCTGCAGCAAAACACAAAGGTGTATGACCATTTTTGTCTGCCAAACCAGGATCAGCTTCATCACCTAATAAAGCTCTAACAATATCTGATCTATTTCTTTCTGCTGCATAGTACAATGCTGTTAAGCCTTGTCTATCTTGAGCATTTAAATAATATTTGTGGTCTTCTAAACCTTTGTCCCCATATAGATCTAAAAGTTTTTGAACATCTTCTAATTCTCCATGTGCAACTACAAACATTAACGGTGTCATGCCAAAGTAATCAGTACAATCAGAATCTGCTCCTAATTCAATTAATTTAATGACAGCATGAACATGCTCTATTTTAATATCACCATTAATTTCTAATATATGCTGCAAAGGAGTTTTACCACCAAAGCGATCTGGCAAAGGATTAACTATCAAATCAGGCAAATGTTTAGCCAACATTTCTATCTTATTCACATCACCTAATATACCTGCATAGAAGATACAATCGTCAATAGTATCTTCACTATCTTTGGTAAAAGCTTCTGGAAAACAGCTGTATAGCTCCTGGCGAGCATCGAGATTCAACCGCGCTAATCTAGTATCGTTAACATCTTTGAGATCAGTGGGGTTAGTACTCATATCTCTGCATCGGGACTAACTAATAATAATCATTAGACAAATAATGCAGCTAAAAGTTCAAGCTTGTAAGAAATATTTATAAGTTCTTAAGATCTTGATTAAATTGAATTTTATTTCGAAACAAACAACCCTATTTTTTGGACTGCACTTGCAGCTAGTGATTTACTATAACCTTTTATTTTAACAACACCCTTGACGATTCTGTCACCATTTTTTTTACAATCAGGTGAAGCTCGCAAGTCAAGCGAAAAATAAGAGTCAACCGATACCAAGTTGGATTCTTCATCCATATTGAAGTTAATTGAACCATTATATATAGAAGCGAATGCTAATAAATTTGAGCTAAGCAATTTACTTTTAGCTAATGTAAGTACCACATTAGCTTCACTTTTAATCTTACCTATAGGATCAGTGGCTAAAGATATAAACGCAACTTTACATGGATAAAAATCCAAGCTATCAGGAATAAACATGATATCTGTTTTTTGATTAACATCCATACTTCTTAAATCTTGAGAACGAGCAAATGCTTCAACATCTAATTCGGTAAAGTCAACGACATCTAATAACCAATCTTTTTCGCCTAACCACATGCCTGGGTATATGCCATCATACATCGCCGTAATAGTACCATTTATAGGAGTTTTAACCTGTAGCTGTTCGTTTTTTGCAGCTATATTTTGACCAATCGTTTTTTGATACTCAACATCAGCTAATTTTAATTCTGTAATTTTATGGTCTTTTTCTGATAACTGTACTTCAGTTGCAATCTGTTTTACTGCTTGTAGATTATGTTTTTGAATCTGTTCTCTTGTCATTAATTCAAGACTTTTTAACTGAATAAGATCTTGATTAGCTATTACATTTTGATCTACTCTTACTTTTACCTGATCTACCACAGAAATAAATGGCGAATATATACGTTGAGTCTTGGCATAGAACACAGCTGGAAGATAAATATATCTTGTATATGGTATAAAGAAAGTAATGAAAAATACAGCGATGATAATACTAGTGCTAATTGTATGAACATTAATTGTAATTTTTTCCCTGAGTAACCATAAATTATAAGCTTCTTTTGCAACAGGTCCTATGAACATCATCGTGACACCAAGAACAAATAATACATCTCCTATAATTTCTATATAATATAAAAAGTATAAAATTGATATCATCAATATAATTCTGTACAAGGACATCATTATACCGAATGTTAGCAAAAACTTGTATTTATGATAGTCGTGTAGCTCTGGTAAAGCAGTATCAAGACCTATAGCATATTTACGAAAATAATATTTCATCACAGCAAAACAGCGAGGAGCTAAGTTTCTTATGCGTAAATAATCTGAAAATATATAATAACCATCGAATTTCATAAATGGCATAATATTAACAAATAATGAAAGCAACCAAGAAACTGCTGCAATAAAAAACAACAAATGCTTTAAAATAGTTCCATCTGGTAATAAAAACCAAAAATAACCAGCCACAATTGCCAAATATATTTCAAATCTCAATCCGGCCGTAGACACAACTAATCTTTCTTTAGGATTCAATGTTATAGTACTTGCCACATCCGTATATGCTAGCGGATAAAAAAATATAAAATTGACCCCCATCTCAGGAACCGTACAATGGTATAATTTTGCAGCGTAAGCGTGACCAAACTCATGGATGAGTTTAGTAAACACCATTGTCAATAATACTAAAACAAGAGTACCCCAATTATTAAACGATGGTAAGCTATCAGTGAAGCTACCCCAGTTACTAGCTAATAAATACGTATTTAAGACCAATAGACATAAAATAAAGTAAGTAAAATATTTAGAAAATAAAAAATTAGCAATATCTTTAGTATTGTCTAAAAATTTATTAGGATTAACCAACGGTATTTTATAGGAAAATATTTTTGAAACATTAGCCAATGCCATGAAATACTTATTTTTTCTGGCCTTCTCTAAGCTTTTTATAATACTGTTACTTACAAGTAGCAAGTTAGAGGATAACAAAAACTTGAAAACAACATCTACGCTATTAGTGTCAATTTGATGAATCGTTTCATTATTTACAGAACTAACGATATCGTTAGCATTACCCATCTGCCATCTACTAATAATTTCGAACTCAACTTTACCTAGATAGTAAAATTTATTGGTTAACCTATCTGCCAAAATCCAAACTTTATCTTGCCAAAAGTCTATCCCTGCATATTCTATGCTTATTGTTGATTTCAAAGGTGGCAAATTTTGCAAGATATCAAAAGTAGATACGGCTTTAGCATCTATAACTTGAGCTACTTGATTGTTATTGGGGCTATCAATAGGTTCCATTTAAGCAACCCCATAATACCATTGACGTAATTTAGCTAATGGTTTCTGAAAGATATATTTTGCCAATGTCGTCTTTTTTAGACCATAAATTTTAACCTGGCCTTGATCACCTATAATTAAATCTTTATTTAGTCTAAATCTTGAATCTTTAAATCTGGCTACTAAGCGATAAGCTATTTGTTTTTGTGGTGTTATATAAGCCTCATAGCTATAGTGTTCTAATTCGGCCCATACACCCTTAAAAGGACTTTTGTTTGAATAATAATATAATCCCATGCCTTTTTTAAGATTAATATTATTATTGATGTTTAACCATATCTCTAATGTTTGTTGACTTTGATCAGCAATTTTCATTAAAGTCTCACCCGCTCTCACCGGCTTACCTAATAAATCATCTTTGCTTTTAAATAAAATTATACCTGCTTCAGGAGCCATGATATCACTCATTTCTAATTGCTGCGAAGCATACAATATTTCTTGTTTCTTGGCTTGAATATCTTGTCGTAACTTAAGGGTCTTACCGCGCTGCTCTTTATCTTCAAAACCTAAAGCTTGCGCTTGAGCTAACTCTGTTTCTAAACTTTTTTGTTCTTGCTGCTTTAGTTTTAGAACATTAGTTAAATCCAGTTTATCGTAATTTAATAATAACTGATCTTTTTTTACATACGTATTTGGCTCTATAAAAACATTTTTAATAAGTCCAGTCACAGGAGCGTTAATTAATAACGCCCTTTCACTAACAATTTGCGCGGGCGCCATTACCGTTGGCGTTATTGGGAAAAATAATGATAGCGCAAACACGCCCAATGATGCTAATACAATTTTTGTTCTAACATCATTCGTAAAGTTTCGTACTTGTCTTACATCATCTTTTAAACTTAATGTTATTGATTGATTATAGGCTTTTATAATTAAGTTAAGATTGATAATTTCTGCTTCAGGATAAATAATATTATTAAACAGAACTAAAAAAATTTCTTGCTGAGATTCTTGATTGCTATATAATTTAGTTATAACAAGTTCTTGTCCTAAGTTTTCTGCCCATTCATTTCTTAATCCATTATCTAAATCACTAGGATGAATTATTACTATCGAGTGTTTCTTGTTAGTATTATTGATGTTATCTACGTGTACTGAGACTAATATATCTTGTAAGATTTTATGTAACCAGTTCTTAAAAGACTTACTGACTTCTTGATCTTTAGTATCTATTGTCCCTGATATCTTTAAAATATTAATTGCCTGTGGTTTACTTGGATTTCTTTCCACAACGACTGACAATTGATACTGAATGATCTTATAAGTATCATTTACGATAAAGTCTATAATCTCTTTAAACTCACTGTAATCATAGAGACTATTTTGTAGTGCAAGTATTTTAGATATATTTTCAACTTGCATATTAAGCTTTTTCGAACGTTACTTGTGCGCTCAACCCTGGAATTAATTTTTCTGGTTTTGCGTCGATTAATTTACCGAATATATCAATAGTCTGACTTGTTGGGTCAACCTCAGCACCAATTCTGACCACTGCTCCCTGAAAACAATCATTAGTTTCACTAAAGCAGAATTTAAATTTATTACCCAACTTCAACCATTGCAACCAGCCTGCTTGAATGTAAGCTTTTACTAATAAATCTTCATTATTAGTTACAGTCATCACATCTTGACCAGCTGTAGCATATTCATCTTCGGTAACTTGTGTTGAAATGACTTTGCCTGCATAGTTTGCTTTAATCACACAGTTAGCAATTTGATATTCCATTTTTTCAGCATACTTGCTTGCTTGTTCATACAAAGACTCAGCTTCGACAAGAGAATATTCGCTAGCAGAATTTAGTTTTTGTAATTTTTTTAAATTATCAACACGCGCCTTACGTTCTTTTACTACTGCTTTTTGCATTGCGTAATCAAGTTCTAATTCTTTACAATCAAAAGTTACTAAAATGTCATCTTTGGCAAAATTTTGACCATCTTTAAATGGTAAGCCTTTTACCACCGAAGATTTCAGGCTTGTAATTCTTAATTTATTATTAGCTACTAATAACGCAGGTGTTTCATAAACTTCGGCCGGCTCACCTGTTTGGGTATTAGTACTTGTGCTAGTAGAATGGCTAGCTGCACTTACTTCTGCAGCTTTATTGATTTCTTGTTGGGTTGGAGTTCCATCCGTCGAGGTACTTGATACACTACTTGCAGCAGCTGAATCAGGTGTACTATTAGACTGATGATACTTTTTGTATACTATATATACAGATAGTAAAATAAAAATAATAGCTATGACACCAATAATAATTTGATTCTTGTTTATTTTTGCAAGTGGATTCTGACTATTCATTTTAGTTTTTTCCCTAACTTCGTTAGATTAGTTTTTAATCTTATATTTTTTACTATTTTATTAATCTGAATTCTGACTAAAGATTTATAATTTATAAATAGTTAAATAAATTTTTAATATATAAATTAGTATAGTAAAATGAGTTGTAAAAAACCATTTAGTATAGGTAAAATCATGACTATTAAGTTAGAAGATAGCGCATTTATAGTTATTGACCTCCAGACAAAACTTTTACCTCTCATAGCTGATAGCCAAAATGTTATTGATAATTGTTTTTGGTTAAGCAAAGTAGCACAAAGATTAAATCTACCTACTTTAATTTGTGAACAATACCCTAAAGGCCTGGCACACACCTATCAACCTATTAGGGACCTAGTCCCCGCTTCAGCCATAACAGCAAAAACCAGTTTTTCAGCCGGTCGTGATACTATATTTACTGATAAACTCGCTTCTCTTAATAAAAAACAAGTTATCCTTTGTGGTATAGAAGCTCATGTTTGTGTTTTACAAACCGCAATGGATCTGGCTGAAGTTGATTATGAGGTTTACGTCGTCGTTGATGCTATAGGCAGTAGAAATCCTAATGACAAAAAATTTGCGATTAAACGCATGATTCAACACGGCATCTTCGTGGTTACCAAAGAAATGGTCCTATTTGAATGCCTAGAGCAAGCAGATACCCCTCTTTTTAAAGCGATGAGCTCTGAGTTTTTAAAATAATAATTATCTTTAAATTTAAATAAGTTATTGTATGGATATATCAGGTCAAACAGCATTAGTAACCGGGGGTGGCTCTGGGTTAGGTGCTGCAACAGCAAGAAATCTAGTAGCTCACGGTGCTAAAGTAATTATCTTAGATCATAATATGAGTGTTGCTCAAGGTGTTGCTAAAGATCTTAATGCCTTAGTTATCGAGTGCGATGTATCAAATCCTGATAGCGTTGCAAATGCTTTTGCTGTTATTAAAAAATCAGCTGATACTCCAAGAATCTGCGTCAACTGCGCAGGGATTGCTCCAGCAGGGCGAATCGTTGGCAAGCAAGGCCCAATGCCTTTTAATCATTTCACTAAGACTATTGATATTAATCTAAACGGTACTTTTAATATTTTAAGATTAGCTAGCCACGCAATGAGCCTTTTAGACCCTGTTAATCAACATGGTGAGCGGGGTGTTATTATTAACACTGCATCTATCGCAGCCTACGAAGGTCAATTAGGACAAGCTGCTTATGCTGCGTCTAAAGCAGGTGTTGTTGGTTTAACTTTACCGGCCGCACGCGAACTCTCCCGATTCGGTATAAGAGTCAATACTATTGCTCCTGGCCTTTTTGCTACGCCATTGTTAATGAACATGCCGCAAGAAGTACAAGATAGTTTAGCTAATGCCATGCCCTTTCCAAAAAGACTTGGCGATCCAAAAGAATATGCTTTATTAGTAAATCATATTATTTGTAATCCGATGATTAATGGTACAACTATTAGACTTGATGGAGCAATGCGAATGCAGTAAAGCTGGCACATCAAACGGCCAGTTATGCTTACCCTATTTCACAACAAATATCTTTTTTATTCAATCTGATAGCAGCTTATCTTGTTTCTAGTAACTCTAAAAATAGTATTTTATGTCAGGCATAATCCTGGTAATATTAACCTAAGAAAAACCTGTAACATTATTTTAGCCACCAAACTAGGGCTGTGAACTATGAATGATCTTAATAAGATTTTTGATTTAGCAAGAGAATTACCTAACGGCGGACTCCATATAATGGATGATCCACAAACTGGTTTAAAAGCAATTATTGCCATCCACAGCACAGCTATTGGGCCTGCGTTAGGCGGATGTCGTTTCCTTGAATATAATTCTGCTGAAGATGCCATCAAAGATGCTATCAAATTAGCAAAAGGCATGAGTTATAAAGCAGCAATTACGGGCGTACCTACTGGCGGCGGTAAAGCTGTTATTATGAAACCTAAATCTATCAGGGATATCGATGCTTATTTTACCAAGTTTGGTCAATTTGTCGAACAACTAGGTGGTAAATATATTACCGCCATGGACAGTGGAACTTCACTACATGAAATGGATATTATTGCTAAACATACCAAGTATGTAGCTAGCATTACTGCAGAAAACACTATATCGCATGGCGATCCCTCACCATACACAGCCTATGGAATCCTAAGAGGTATCCAGGCTGCAGTTGAATTTAAATTATCTAAAACATCTTTAAAAAATCTCAAAGTTGCCATCCAAGGTGTCGGCCATGTTGGTTATGATTTGGCAACCAGATTACACAGTCATGGTGCAAAATTATTCGTAGCAGATATCAATGTTAAAGCCTTGGAACGATGCCAACAAGAGTTCGGCGCCGTCATCGTCGATAATAGCGACATTCACAAACTTGAATGTGATGTTTATGCTCCTTGTGCTTTGGGCGGTGCAATTAATGACAGAACTATTCATGAACTCAAATGCCCTATTATCGCAGGTTGTGCTAATAATCAATTAGCAACTAAAGAGCTTGGTTTAAAACTACATAATATGGGTATTTTATATGCCCCTGATTATGTTATTAATGCTGGTGGTTTGATTTTTGCTCATGCACTTTATGCAAACCTAGGGGAGCATCAGGCTTTTGACGCAATTGAAAATATTTATACTTGTTTATTAGACATTTTCTCACAGTCGCAAGTAAACAATATGCCAACTAGCGATATCGCTGATAACATTGCGCAAAATAGAATCAATGCTGCACAAGAAAAATTAAATCAAGGAGTCGCTGTATGTGCGCACAGCCTGTAAATCAATTTCATAATATAACTTCCAAAAATACTAATGAAATTAATTTCACGATTAATTATTGTCAATATTTAAACCCAGATGGTGAATTAGTCAATACTAATCAATTTGATCAAAACAACCTGCCAGCAATTTTCAACAATAAACAGCATTTGATTAAACTTTATAAAGCCATGGTTCTCGCCCGAGTTTTTGACCATAAGGCTGTTGCTCTGCAAAGAACTGGTCGAATGGGAACTTACCCTTCTGCTCTAGGGCAAGAAGTAATAAGCATTGCTATGGCTGATGCTATGTTACCAGAAGATGTATATGTGCCTTATTATAGAGACGTATCAGGAATGTTTCTGCGCGGTGTAAGAATGGAAGAAATCTTGCTCTACTGGGGCGGTGATGAACGTGGTAGTGATTTCAAATGTGGTAATAAAGATTTCCCCATATGTGTGCCGATAGCAACTCAATGCCTGCATGCTGCTGGAGTTGCTGCAGCTTTTAAATTTAAAAAACAAAATAATGTTTGTGTGACAGCAATTGGTGATGGTGGTACTTCCAAAGGCGATTTCTATGAAGCACTAAACTTGGCTGGCGCTTGGCAACTGCCCGTAGTATTTGTAATTAATAACAATCAATGGGCAATCTCTGTACCACGCAAAAAACAAACTAATTGCCCGACTCTTGCCCAAAAGGGGCTCGCTGCTGGTTTACATTGTATGCAAGTTGATGGCAATGATATGCTGGCTATGCAACATTGGTTAAAAACAGCCGTTGATCATGCAAGAAATAATCAGGGCCCAGTACTCATTGAAGCCATTACTTATAGAATGTGCGATCATACCACAGCTGACGATGCTTCCAGATATCGCAGTCAATCTGAGGTAGACCTTGCTGGTAAAAAAGATCCCATATCTCGTTTAAAAAAGTATTTAATTCACCAAGCATTTTGGGACGAAAATAATGATCAACATCTACTACTTGACTGTCAAAAACAAGTTGAAGAAGCCGTTAATAATTATTTAAATATGCCTCCTCAACCACCCACTGCAATGTTTGACTATTTGTATGAAACACTACCCGTAAGTTATCAAAGTCAACGACAAGAAGCCATTGATACTGCCCACCTTGCAGCACCTAACCATTAGCGAAATAAACGAGTTTATTTATGAGTGAAATTACTTTAGTAGAAGCCGTAACTCAAGCCTTAGCGTATGAATTAGAACACGATAAAAATGTCGTCGTCTTTGGCGAAGATGTCGGTTTAAATGGTGGTGTTTTTAGAGCCACTAACGGCCTGCAACAAAAATTTGGTGAATACCGAGTTTTCGATACTCCACTTGCCGAATCAATGATTGTGGGTCTTGCCATTGGCATGTCAACACAAGACGTGAAACCCGTTTGTGAAATCCAGTTTATGGGATTTATTTACTCAGCGGTAGATCAAATAGTCTGTCATGCTGCCCGGCTTCGTAATCGTACACGCGGTCGTTTGTCGTGCCCACTGGTTATTCGCGCACCTTTTGGTGGCGGTATCCACGCACCAGAACATCATTCTGAAAGCACGGAAAGCATGTTCGCACATATCCCAGGTTTACGCGTAGTAATGCCATCATCACCACAACGGGCTTATGGATTATTATTAGCCGCAATTAGAGATCCAGATCCAGTCATATTTTTAGAACCGAAAAGAATTTACCGTAAAGTAAAACAAAATGTCCCTAATAATGGCGAAGCATTACCTTTAGATACTTGTTTTATTTTACAAGAAGGCACGGATATCACTTTAGTAACTTGGGGAGCGATGGTACATGAAACTATGCTGGTAGCAAAAAAACTGGCAGAAAATAATGTTTCAGCTGAAGTAATTGATCTCGCAACAATTAAGCCGATAGACATGCAAACTATTATCAGATCAGTTGAAAAAACTGGTCGTTGTGCAATTATCCAAGAAGCTGCAAAAACGTGCAGCGTTGGTTCTGAAATTGCTGCGCACTTAGCTGAGCATGCATTAACTAGCTTATTTGCTCCGATCAAAAGAATCACAGGCTACGACACAGTCATGCCTTATTATAAAATGGAAAATCAGTATATCTTGAGCGTAGACAAAGTCTATGCCGGTGTACAAGAAGTACTTAACTACGCATAAAATAATGGGATAACTACATGAGTATTTTTAAATTACCTGATCTTGGCGAAGGTTTACCAGATGCTGAAATTCGCGAATGGCATGTAAAAGTTGGCGATGAAGTAAAAGTCGATCAACCTTTAGTCTCTATGGAAACTGCCAAAGCAGTGGTAGAAGTTCCCTCTCCTTTAGCTGGCAAAGTAGTAAAACTATATGGTAAAGAAGGCGATGTGATTGATACTGGTGCTGCCTTAATAGAATTTTTAGCCGCAAATAGTTCTGCAGAAAACTTAAAACAAACTCACTCAGAGCAAGCAACTACTGACACTAAACCAAAAGACAATAGTTCTACAGTTGCTGGTAAAATAGAAGCTGGCAATGAAATAGTTGATGAAGCAAGTAGTCTATCAAGCACTAAGGGTACTGTTAATGCTAATATAAAAGTTACACCTGCAGTACGAGCTTTGGCGACTAAACTTGGCGTTGATTTATCTTGTGTCAAACCAACTGGTAACAATGGTGTCATCACTAGTGATGATGTTAACAAAGCAAGTTTAAATCAAGCGCAAATTGGTGATGCTGAAAACTTAAAAGGCGTACGTCGTGCTATGGCAAGCACTATGGCTCTGTCACATAGTGAAGTTGCACCTGCGACGTTATTTGATGAAGCAGACATCCATAATTGGGGAGAAAAACAAGACGTAACTGTAAGATTAGTTTCTGCATTAATCGCTGCTTGCAAAGCTGAACCAAGTTTAAATGCCTGGTATGATAGTAAAAATAACACACGTCGAGTAGCTAAAAACGTCCATCTTGGTTTAGCAGTAGATACAGAAGAGGGATTATTTGTTCCTGTATTAAAAAATATTGATACTATGGACCTAGGCAACTTAAGAGATACTATAAACACTGTTAAATCCCAAGTGCAAGCTCGCACTATCCCACAAGATATGCTACATGGTAACACGATTACATTATCTAACATTGGCACAGTGTCAGGTAAATTTGCTTGTCCTGTTGTAGTTCCACCAACAGTTGCAATAATAGCGATTGGCAGGATGTTTAATACAGTTAAGCTCAATAATAACACCGCTGAGAATCATCGCACTCTTCCTATTTCTTTGACATTTGATCATCGATGTGTAACTGGTGGTGAAGCTGCAAGATTTTTAAAGACATTTATTAGTAATTTAGAAGTATCTGCTCTATCATGATATTTAGAAAAATACAGGATATTCAGCTTGATTAATTTTGCTTTTAACTCATATCTATAAGGGGCGTATATGTTTAATAATTCTAAAAAATATTTACTTACATCTTGCTTAGCCTTTTGTTCTGTCAACAGCACTAACTTATTTGCATTAGCAGAATTGAATCCTACAAGTATTTATAATTTTTTTAATAATAATTTTAGCCTAAGCGGTAATGGTAACTTAACATCTAATTATGTTTGGCGTGGCGTAAGTCAAACTAAAGACTTACCGGCAGCGCAAGCAGGAATAAAACTTAATCATATTTATGGCTTCTATTTAGCATCATCAGGCTCAAATATTAATTACCTTGATCCAAGAGGTAGAACCGCAACAATAGAATTAGATTATTCTATTGGATATAAAGGAAACTACAGCGATTTCAAATATTATGCTGAGGCTTTATATAATGATTATCCTGGCACAAATAAATTAGATTATATGCAGTATACTGCCGGTGCCCAATACAAAATATTACGTGCTACTGTAACTTATGCACCTCGACAATTTGACACTCGTACAAAGGGCACCTATTATACTGGCGGCGTGACTCTGCCACTACATGATTTGAATTCACCTTTATTAAGAGACATGAGCCTAAATGCAGATATAGGACGTTTCCAGTTTGATGGTGGGCCTTATCGCAGACAAGATTACTTTGATTATAAAATATCTCTAAATAAAAAAATAAATAAATTTGATTTTAATTTAGCTTGGACAGATACGAATGGTAAATTTAGAGCCGGCAAACTTGATGATGATAAAATTATTGCGAGTGTGGGCGTAACGGTTTAGAACTTTGATCGAACAGCCTGAGGATCAATTCCTCAGGCTCTGACAGAACCATAGTAGATACCTTCTCTCAGTTCAATAGTTTTTAAAAATTATCAAAATAATTTATAACCTTAGCCAGATTCTCGAAGTTTAATAATTCAAAATCATCAATAATTTGTTCTTGCTCTCCAGCATAAATAATATAACCTTTAGGTGCCCTACCTTCTGTTAGATCTGCAAAATATTTAAGCTCTTTGGTAAAAGAGCGATTAAATGTCGCTGAAGATTTGATTTCAATTGGTACAAAATTATTAGATGATTTTAAAATCAAATCAACTTCATGGCCATTATTATCACGATAATAATATAAATTAGGCTCTATACCCATGTTTAATCTGTTTTTTAGAACCTCTAAGACTATCAAATTTTCAAATAAAGCGCCCCTTAGCGGATCTCGATATATTTGTTCTGGTTTACTAATATCTAATAAATAACAGGCAAGCCCAAGATCAGTAAAATATAGTTTTGGCGATTTAATAACTCTTTTACCAAAATTTTCATGGTATGGTTTAATCTTAAATATTATAAATGAAGCCTCAAGTATTGATAGCCAATTTTGTACTGTATGATGCGACACTCCAAGATCATTCGCAAAACTTGCACTATTAAAGACTTGCCCGATTCGTCCAGCACACAGAATTAAAAACTTTTGAAACAGACTAAGATCTTTAATATTTACTATTTGTCGAACGTCCCTTTCAATATAAGTACTAATATAGTCCCGAAAAAATTTATGCGGTGGAATTTGATTTTTATATATTCGAGGAAATCCTCCATTAAAGATGCGTTCATCTGCCGGTGTTGGATTGAACTCTGGAACTGCCTGTAATTCTGCTAGACTTAGTGGTAATAATTTTAGCATTGCAGTACGACCAGCTAATGATTGCGCCACATGCTGACTCAACGCTAATTGGTGGCTACCGGTTAAGATAAACATACCATTAATTTCTTCAGCATCAACAATACCTTGAATATATGACAATAATTCAGGTTGTCGTTGAATTTCATCGAGAATACATCCTGTTTTAAACCTAGCTAAAAATCCTCTAGGATCCATTTTGGCTAACATTATAGAATCTGGATCTTCTAAGGATATATATGGCTTTTCAGGAAATAACTCTTTAACTAAAGTCGTTTTACCTGACTGTCTAGGACCCAAAATTGTTACAACGGGATATTTTAAAGCCATCTGACGACATTCCTGCTCTAGTTCCCGCGCAATTAACCTCATTTAACCTCCTGATGCTTCTATTTAGTACACGTTCACCGAATAGGAATTCCATACCATCATCCCGAGCTTTTGCGAGGGATCTCAGTAGCTGAAGATTAATTGAGATCCTTCGACTACGCTCAGGATGACAAATATTCGAATAGCTGAACGTTTACTCTACTTATATTGATTATAGCGTTAGTTTATACAATTTGGAAGTTCTAATTCCAAATTGTATAAACTAGTGCCAAATCCTGGCACATATCAACAAGTTACGTGTATGAATCATGGGTACACCACTAAATTCATTCTGACATTATTTGCTTCGCAAAAGGTTCTTTTAATAAATTCAGTGATTGTACAACATTATTACGCACTAAAAACATCATAGCTAATTTTCTACAATCTCATCGTCTGACTGTATGCTATGATTTTTAGATCATCAGACAATACAGCTATTTCACCTTCGTTTTCCTGCAGAACTCTAGGTGACATGTAATTTGCTAACAACTTTTCAAAAGCATCACATAACTCTTCATAAGAGACATCAAGTAGTAAATTATCATCTCGTGACAAAAATTCAATAATCTGTACATTAGCATACTTTATAATTTCTCGTGCCAGTATCAAGACATCAGAAGCTGTAGGTTGACAAACTTTAAGAGTAGATATAGATACATCATACTCATCTATAATATCCCACAGCTGTTCATAGCAACGAGCAATTAAACTACCCCACTCACGAGCAGGATTCCACCTTTTGTCCCAAACACGTAGATAAGAATATTGGATGGATTTCGAAAGTGTCATAGCATGATCAAAAAGATCCACAACAGGCGTCAAATCAACCATGGACTTTTCTATAGCTAATTTGGCAATCATGTTTTTTATTTTCTGCTCTTGCTCAAGATCTTCAATCGGTTGATTAGTTATAAACTTTGCAGCAGCAACTGCGCGCATAGCAACAAAGCGTAATTCGAATACTTCTAATAATCTTCTAACAGGATTACCTAATAGCACGCTTTCAGTCTCGCAATTTTTTTTAAATCGATACCATTGAATATAACGAACTATTGTGGCTGCTGCTTCTATTTTTGTTGGCATAAAATTCCCTATAATGTTACTAAAACATCTTGCTAATTTATAGGAATTAATGGTGTCATAATAGGCTGCTGAGGCGCTTGCACAGGAGGCAGATCATGATAGATCTCAGAATCATCTGGGCCTAAACTTCTTAATTGACGTGGGCCATCCTCTAACAGCTTTTTGTAGTTTTCTGCGGTTGGTGCTAAAGCCTGTGCTTGCTGTTCTGATGCATATTGCTGCTGCAATCTTTTTTGATTATCTCGACTATAATATTCCATTTGTTCTTGGAAGGTCGGGATTTGAGGATCTAGATTAGGTGTCTCATTTACTCGACTACTATCAGATTGTATCTGCGCAAAATCAGGTAACAAATTTTGAGCATAATTTTTTTGTATATAAAATAATGAACCTATAATAATAACAATAATAATCAGCTTTAACGCAAATTTAGTTATTCTCCACGTCAGCTTCAAGAATATAATCCCTATTACTATTAGGACTATCATCATTAGATTGGACATCTGTACCTTCCTGGTTATCAATTTTTAATTTTTTAGATGCTTTAGCACCCAATTCTTTAATTTTTTCTGCTCGACTTATAATATTACCGCGACCAAGCGATAACTTATTCAACGCCGTATGATAGGCTTCATCAGCTTTACCTATTGACTGTCCTATTTTTGCTAAGTCATCAGTAAATGCGACAAACTTATCGTATAGTAGACCTGACTCTCTTGCTATTAAAATAGCATTTTTATTTTGTTTTTCAAATAACCATACACTGGCCACTGTTTTGAGCGTAGCTAGCAATGTCGTTGGGCTAGTGATAATAATTTTTTGATTCCAAGCTTGCATCAATAAATCTGGCATCACTTGCAAAGCCATAGAAAAGGCACCTTCTATAGGTAAAAATAAAATAACAAAATCTGGCGTAATTAATTGTTCATTAGTTTGATATTGTTTACTGCTTAAATTAGCAATATGATTTTGAATAGACTTAATAAATAAATTCAAATAGGTTTCTGCCTGACTTACCCCATCAGTCGACTTAGCTAGTTGCGCATTATTCGCTTCAATATATTTTTCATAATGCGTCAAGCTAACTTTAGCATCTATAACAATATGTTTATTATCAGGCAAATTAACAATGACATCTGGACGTAAATTTTTATTATCGATAGACTTTAATTGTAAATCTCTGCCTTGCAGGATATATTCCTCACCTTCTCTTAATCCCGAGCTTTCTAGAATTTTTTCGAGAATAACCTCGCCCCACATGCCTTGGCTTTTGACATTGCCTTTTAGGGCATTAGTTAAATTTTCAGTCTCACGCGCCATATTTGAATTATTAATAATTAATTTACTAATCTCATTTTTAAGTGAAAAGATCTCACGTGTTTCTTCACTATGGTTACGCTCAACTTTTTGGGTAAATTCTGTAATTTTTTCTTTTAGTGGTTGTAGTAGATTAGTAATATTATTTTTAGTTTCACGCTCTAATATTTGTGCTTTGTCATTTAGAAGCTGATTCGTAAAGTTTTCAAACTGTAATTTTAATTTCTGTTCAGACTGTCTAATATTTTCTTTAGTATCGTTATATTGTTGTTTTAAAAATTCATTTTGCGATGTAAGCAAAGCATTCTCTTTTTCGAGGCCAATAATATTATTATTAAGACTTTTAATAGTAGAAAGAAAATTAAAAATTATGAATATTATGCCTAAACATAAACCTGCCAATAAAAGACCAAACATTATTGCTTATCCTATAGTATTAAATTTCTGCTTGAATAGTTATATGCTTAATTAAAAACTTTTCTGCCAAACCCTGCTCTGCCGCTTTGAGTATCTGTGGCCAAGCATTCAAATCGCTTATTCTGACATGAGCACTCAAAGCAATATAGCCAGTAGATAAATTCCAGATATGTAGATCACTTACATGATTTATTTTATCTAAACTTTTTAAGAAATTATTCACTTCATTTAAATCTATATGTTCCGGCACGCCTTCCATTAATACTAAAAAACTTTCTCTTAATAGTCTATAAACTGATGTTAAAACGATCCCGCATATAACCACAGATAAAATAGGATCTATAGGCATCCACCCTGTAACATAAATAATGGCACCCGCTAAGATAGCAGCTACAGATCCTAAAAGATCACCAATTACATGCACCAATGCAGCCCTAGTATTTAAATTTGCATGTCCGTGACCATGATCTGACTTAGATAACATATAGGCAACTAATATATTTATAAATAATCCTATGGTTGCAACAATAAACACACTACCACCATCCACAACCGTATGCTGTTTGATCCTAATGATTGCCTCGTAAATAATCCAGAAAATAACTATCAGCATAAATAGTGCATTGACTAGTGCAGTTATTACTTCTATACGAGCTAATCCATAAGTATGCGTTTCTGATGGTGGCTTATGCATATACTTACCTGCAAGCCAGGCTAATAATAAAGCCACGGCATCGGTAATCATATGTCCTGCGTCACTTATCAAAGCTAGCGATCCAGACATATAGCCGACAGATGCTTCTACCAATGCATAAGAAATAGTTAATACTAAAGCTATAGTTAAAGCTCGTTGATCGCGCTCGCCTTCGTGCTTAAAGTCGTGGTGGCAACTATTATTCATGGTTTGATATCCAATTGAATAAATTTTCAAGTTCATTGTAAAAATTAGCAGATGGATGGAAATTTAGCTCCTGCCTAGCTAAATCTATATTAGCACAAGAATGCTTAATATCACCCTTAATAAAATCCTGATATACCGGCGGATGTGAATATTTAATATTATATTTTTTAGCAATCGTCATCATTGAATCATATAGCGCTTTGAGACTTAGTTCTTGCCCCATCCCGACATTGAAGACCGTACTATTTATTTTATTATTATTTTTATCATCATAATATAAATTAAAACACGCTAAAATATTAATTTTAACAACTTCATCTACACCACAAAAATCTCGAGTCGTCGTTCCATCGCCGTAAATATATAAAGGCCTATTATTGATTATTTGATTCATCCACTTAGGGATTACTGCTGCGTAAGCACCGTTCGGGTCCTGTCTTTTACCGTATATATTAAAATACCTAAACCCTACAGTAGGCATACCAAAATAAGTAGTATATTGCCTGGCCAATAGTTCATTAGTATATTTTGTCGTAGCGTATGGCGATAAAGAATTGCCAATATTTGCTTCAACTTTGACTAAATCATTGTTATCTCCATAAACTGCACTCGAACTAGCGTAAATAAAAGCTTTAACCTTGTGATTCTTGGCGAGATCTAAAATATTAACAAATCCATTAATGTTTACTTCACAAGCAAGCTTTGGCTTTTCAATCGATAATGGCACCGAAGCCAAAGCTGCGTGATGTAACACAAAGTCTATTTTATGGCTGGCAAATATTTCTGCACATTGCTCGTTATCTACAATATCAGCCTCATAAAAAGAGAAATTGTTGGTATTAAGTGACCGTATGTCAGCTATATTTTCTTTTTTACCGGTGAAGAAATTATCTAAGCCTATAACTTTTTGATTTAAAGCTAATAACTGCTCTGATATATTTGAACCAATAAATCCGGCGGCTCCGGTGATTAGCCAAGTATATTGGTTATCAATCAAGTGTTCTTTAATCTGCTCAAAGCTCATTAATTTCATCAGTCAACCTAGATTTAAGTAGTGCCGAAAAGTCTGGATTATCATTGTAACAACGTAATATTCTATTGATGTCTTTATTGTGCTGAGACTTAAAAAATAACTTAGTCTTATATCTTTGCATAGAATCCATATCTATAACTGTTAATTGCTCAGCATTGTTGTCAATTACAGCTAAATTATTATTTTTGAAATCACGATGCGCAAGCTTTAAAAACTTTAGCTTATTTAATAACTGCTGAATTTTCGTCGCAATAGCTTGATCAGCATACTCAGGATTGACGTAATCACTCTGAGTTTTTTGAGTTTTTTCAAATTTTTCAAGATTCAAAAGACTCGTAAAACCCTCATCAAACTTCATAATATAATAACTATCTTGTACCAAGCCATACTTTTTAGTTATAAAATACCCCAAAGGACTCGGGGTCGCAATATTAACGTGCTCTAGTAAATTAGCATAACACCAAGAATTAATTGCACGCGGGCGTTTGAACATTGCTTTAATAGTTGCGCTAATT
>CAYLXL010000008.1:33840-48296 GCA_964387745.1 uncultured Gammaproteobacteria bacterium
ACTTTTCTTTATATATTTTTTTACAACAAATTTATTGCCCTGATATTCAACTAAATAGACATGAGCTGTATTACCTTGTTTCAAAATAGCTAGCTGGTGCTTAGCGATAAACTGCTCTGGATTTTCGATAAACAAATTCAGACAATCACAATATAAGCGCTTTATTACGCCATCAATTTTATATATTTTATTATTAGCAGAACTAAAACTATCATGAATAACTTTAAACTGTGTATTTTCTGCCTGAGTCTTAGCCAAAAAGTTTTTTAAACGATGATCTAATAACTTATGTGCTTTTTTATGAATATATTTTATTGTTTTTAATATATTCTTACCATTAGCGCTAGTAATATTTGGAATCAAACAGGACAAATAATCATCAATATAGTCATACCATTCTTGACAATAATTCATATCTAGCTGCGCTAAGAACATAGCAAAATTATCTAAAGCCTGCTTATTTACTAAATACCCGGTTTTAGCATATAAACTTTCAACGTCTAAATAATACACTTTTTTGTTGCTCACAATAAAGTTATTTAAGTGTAGATCTTGTTGGTAAATATATTTTTTATGTAATTTAGCAATCGCTGCAATAAATAGCTTATTGTTTTGTGCTGACTCTGCTGGCAAGGCATCAGGTTTGATAAATTCAAAGATTACATACGCAAGTTCGTTTGCCACATCTTTACTATTTGATAAAATTTTAGGTGTTAACAACCTGTTTCTCATCAATAGCTCATAATTTTTGAGCAACAAATCATAATCTTTATTATATTTTTTAGTATTGATAAACAACTTAATGACAACATCAATATTACATGCCAAGCTTTGCGCCTGAAAAACAATACGCCTATTCGGCAAAACACGTAAAACTTTAGTAACTTTAAACTTCCCCTCAGGAAGATTAATAATAAAATCAGAATAAGCACCTAGTGCGGGGTTCAAATAATTATTTACAATATTATTTACTAGCAGATAGGCTTTCAATTGATCTATATTGACTATTAACGTGTTATCTTTTGCCTCTTGATTATTCTTAGTCTGCGCAATATCATGCATCTGGATATCTTGACTCATAATCTACTAACCTTTTTCCCTTAGTTTTTTTGCTTTAGTTGCTACTTTTTTCCAAAAGCTTATATAATTACGATAATCTATTGAAATACTGTTGTTACTGTTATTACCGTTATCTCTAGAATAATATTTAACAAATCTTAAATAATCTGTTTTAGTGAAGTTATAGTTACGTATTGAAAATAATAAACCACTTAAATCTTTTATAATATATCTTGTTGGCGTTTTACAACGTATTTGCATTCTATGTAGATCTATTAGATAAAGATGTTCGACAAAATTAACCGCCAAATCAGGATTCTCAGTGTCTTGCTCTTGAGACAACTTAAGCAAATAATGACAAGCATAATAATCACGATGATTAAGCCCATTATCGTGTAACAGCCTGGTCGTTTCAGCAATAAATTTAATCAAGATTCTTTTTAGCTTAAAATAATCCGGAGTATTTAATTTTGATTCTAATAGCTTATCTAAACTCAAGTTTGGTTCTATCGCTTCTGTAATCAAAAAACTATAATTATTAAACTCACCAAACCCTGCCAGCTCTAACGTATTTATCTTTAACTTTTGTACTGCGCTTATAGCTCGCTGCTCATCTAAAGCATTAGATACTGGCCATTTAAAGCTTAATAAATTTTTTATAACTTCTTTTAAACTCAACGGCTGATGTGTTTTGATAAAATAATTTTTATCTAGATATACTTTTATCGTTTTACGGGATTTAACCTGACGATATACCTCACCTGAAAGATTTATTAAATAATCAAAAATTTTTTGCTGAGCGCGTTCATCCAGATTATTTTGATCTATATTCAAAATATTATAAATATAATCTGTTAGATTTGGTTTTAAAAATAATTTATTCACTGACATTCTAGCAACTCTAATATTTTATTATCACTATTATAGATATCAGCAGTATTACGATATAACAGCCCATTATGCTGCATTATTAATTTTAAATCTTTATCCTGAAGCAGTTTATAACAATCAAGATTAAAAACCTGTTGATCAAATGGCTCTGCTATAACCATACCACAACTTGACTTATTCACATGCTCAGCATAGCCACAAACACCGCTAGCGATAACTGGCAATCCCATAATAATACTCTCTAAGATGACCGTACCCGTGTTTTCTCGATAAGCAGGATGCAACAACAAATCTGCTACAGACATAAATTTTGGTATATCATCTCGACCTGGAAAAATTTTAACTTGTTCAACAATGTTTAATTTTCTTGCTAAGTTTAAAAAAGGCTTAGGATCATCTTGCCCGATGACAATCAAATTAGCAGAAATATTTTTGTCTTTTAAATATTTGAGCAAATAAATACTACGGTCTACACCTTTTGTTCTAAACCCAGAACCCACCATAAGCAACCAAGGCTGAGCATAACCTATAGATAACTCTTCGCTCAGTTCTTTTTTTATTTTCTGTTTTAATTCAGCATCAACAACAGGTTCAAAACGAGCTTTATTAATATTTGGCGGCAATAAATAACATAAGTTATCAGCTGTTTGATAATATTCTTGATAATTGATTCTTTCTTGGTCTGACAAAAATAATATTTTAGTTTTTTGATTAGCAAATACAGAATATTCTAAGTATTTATATTTACGAAATCTTGCTGTTAACTTATAAAACAATTTAACTAATTTAGTTTTTTGCGAATCTACTTTAGCCACATAACAACTATCTGCACAATAGTACAAATCTAAACCAGATATCTTATTAAAACCAAAAGTTAAATCATATTTTTTCTGTAATAATATAGTCTGTAATTTTTTACTAAAGCTTAATGCTTTATTATGATTGGTTAAATAAGGCGGAACATTAACAATATTGATATTTAACTCTTCTAAGTCCGGTTTATCTCCTGACCAGTGCATTGTATAAACATCTACCTGGTGCCCCTTTGCCATACAAAGTTTGGCAATCCGCAGAAAGTCTCTTTGCAGGCCGCCGTAAGGAAAATATTCAAATAAACAAAATGCTAATTTCACAGAATTAATAGTTAACTGTTAGTATTTAGAACATATCTTGCGCTACAATAAGGACAGATTGCTTCACCTGTCTCTTCTATAGGAAGATAAACTTTAGGGTGTAATTTCCAGTCGTCAGGATTAGATAGATGCATCGGGCAGCTAAGCGGCAAGTCATTAGCCGAGACTAAGTAATAGGCAGTCGCAACAGGCTTATTATTTTTCTTAACTATCATATAGTTGTCCTTTTTTGATAACCACAGGGCAATACTCTTAATTATTTTAGAATATTATATCATAAAATAGTAATTCGGCATTGTTCTGTTGATTGGATGTGCTATGCAAGCTGTGATATTTCTAGATAGGCTACCGTGATGTCGCTAGACAGACTACTGTGATGTTCCGCCATGCCCGGCGCACACAAAAAACCCCGCATGCGCGGGGTCTTTGTGAGCAGTCCAAGAGAACTAGCAGTATTACATCATACCGCCCATTCCGCCCATTCCACCCATGCCGCCCATACCAGCGCCCATGCCGCCAGCAGCATCTTCGTCTTTATCTTTAACTTTAGCTACCATAGCTTCAGTTGTAATCATAAGACCAGCAATAGAAGCTGCATTTTGTAAAGATGTACGAACAACTTTAGCTGGGTCAATAATACCAAACTCAACCATATCGCCGTATTCATCAGTCGCCGCATTAAAGCCAAAGTTACCTTTGTTATTTAATACTTTATCAAATACTACTGAAGGCTCACCACCGGCATTCGCAACAATTGTACGTAATGGCGCTTGGATAGCTAAACGAACAATGTTAATACCAACGTTTTGATCATCATTAGCACCAGTTAGGCCTTTAGTTGCTTGGAAAGCACGCACTAAAGCAACACCACCACCAGGCACCACGCCTTCAGCAACAGCAGCACGGGTAGCATGTAAAGCATCATCAACACGAGCTTTCTTTTCTTTCATTTCTACTTCAGTTGCAGCACCTACTTTAATTACAGCTACACCGCCAGCTAATTTAGCTACGCGTTCTTGTAATTTTTCACGATCGTAATCAGAAGTAGTTTCTTCGATTTGCGTTCTGATTTGCTGAACACGAGTTTCAATCTTAGTACCATCACCGATACCATCAACAATTGTAGTGTTTTCTTTAGTAACCATCACACGCTTAGCACTACCCAAATCTTCAATAGTTGCATTTTCTAAGCTCAAGCCTACTTCTTCAGAAATTACAGTAGCTTTGGTTAAAACAGCGATATCTTCTAACATTGCTTTACGACGATCGCCAAAACCAGGAGCTTTTACTGCACATACTTTTACGATACCACGAATAGAGTTAACAACTAAAGTAGCTAACGCTTCGCCTTCAACGTCTTCAGCAATAATAAATAATGGTCTGCCAGATTTAGCAACTGCTTCCAGAACAGGTAACATTTCACGAATATTAGAGATTTTTTTGTCAACAACTAATATATATGGGTTATCAAGTTCACAGCTCATGTTTTGTTGGTTATTAATGAAGTATGGTGATAAGTAACCACGATCAAACTGCATACCTTCAACAACGTCTAATAATGTTTCTAGACCTGAACCGTCTTCAACAGAGATAACACCTTCTTTACCAACTTTGTCCATTGCTTTAGCAATGATGTCGCCGATTTCGTTATCAGAATTTGCAGAAATAGTACCTACTTGTGCAATTGATTTACTATCGTTACAAGGAACAGAAAGATTTTTTAGTTCACTAACGATTGCAACAACTGCTTTATCGATACCACGCTTAAGATCCATTGGGTTCATGCCAGCAGCAACAGCTTTCATACCTTCTTTTAAAATAGCATGCGTTAGAACAGTTGCAGTAGTTGTACCATCACCAGCTAAATCAGCTGTTTGTGAAGCAACTTCTTTAACCATCTGTGCACCCATGTTTTCAAATACACATGGTAAATCATCGATTTCTTTTGCTACAGAGACGCCGTCTTTAGTAATAGTTGGTGCGCCATAAGATTTTTGTAAAGCAACGTTACGACCTTTTGGTCCTAGAGTTACGCTAACTGCACTTGCTAAAGTGTTTACGCCTTTGAGTAACTTTTCGCGAGCGTCTACTGAAAATTTAATTTCTTTTGCCATAATTTTTTACCTACTTTTTATAAAATTATAAAATTTTTAATTCTGTTCAGACTATGAGCCATAGTTAAGCTAATTAAGCTTCAACCACACCCATAATGTCTTCTTCTCTCATCACTAAAAGTTCTTGGTCATTAACTTTAACTTCTGTACCAGAGTATTTGCCGAATAAAACAACATCACCAACTTTAACGTCTAAGTTACGAACTTCGCCGTTTTCTAGGATTTTGCCTTTACCAACAGCTAGAACTTTACCACGTACTGGTTTTTCTTTAGCTGTTCCTGGAAGAACAATACCGCCAGCTGTTTTTTCTTCTTCTGCCACGCGTTCAATGATAACACGGTCATGTAGTGGACGAATTTTAGCTATGTTAGCCATGAGTTACTCCTATTTTTGATTATCTATAACTTATTATGTTTTAAGAACATTTATCTGTTGATTGGAAGTTGGGGATGATAAAACCAAATTCAAGTGGTTATATCTTATTTTTTATTAATTTGTTTTATATCATAAATAACATACTATATATATCTATACATATATATGTTATCTAGCAACCAATCATAAGCCATTGATAAGCCTGCAGACTTACTCACTAAGTTACCCCCTGAGCTGCCTTTCAAGGGTTTGTGTGCTATAATTTGCTAAAGAATTATTAGGATACTGAGGTCAAAATGCCTGACTTTAAAATAAACGATGAGTATAGCCCTTTCGCTGCCATCGAGCTTACAAAACAAGTAGTCAAAAAAACAAAAGAATTGACTGATACAAAGTCAAAAGATGCAAAAGCTGCTGATACCTTAGCAGCCGTTAAAGAAAAACACAAAAATATCCTCAAATATTTAGGGTATAATGAAAATGTTTTTGAGGACGAAGAACAATCCATCCAAAAGAGAGTCGCTGCGCACAAAGAAAAGAAGAAGAATGCAAAACAGGAAATAAAAGCTGATGATGAAGAAAAACTAGCTTTAGCGGAAACGCTAGCAGCTATCGCACAAGTCCTCATGGCAAATTGGAGCAGTAAGAGCGCCAGTGAAAAACAGGCTGCATTAGATCAAATTGCGGCATTGAAAGCCCAAATCGGGGATATCTCCATTATAGCTTCCGATGAAATAAAAGAAGAGCTTGAAGGGATCGCAGCGGGCGTTGATGATGAGTTGAAAAACCTAGCCGAGGATACTGATGAATTTGAGGTTGCCTCTTCTGCTATGGAAGACGACGAAGATAACGACTATAACTCTTCTATGGGAAGCATCACAGACGAGAATAAAGTTACTCCTTTAGATAAGCCTGATGCACAGTACACTTTATACTCAGATACTACTGGCGTTAGAATGGGTGTCAGAGTTAAAGATGGCAAAACCAAAATTAGAATTCCTCTTACTGAAGGCCTTACCCAGGATGAAAAAGTCAAGCTCGCAAAAAGCTTTGTTGAAGCTGCATTATTAGAGGGCGCTTACAAACTAGAAAACGGCGTCCCTACATTCACCTTAACCACTCAAGACCCACAATTTAGGGAAGCTGTAAAAGCACAGATCGAATTATTAGGTTATACTTGTAAACTTCCAAAAGGGCATGAGATTCCTGAAGGCAAGATCACAAAAGAAGTTCGTAAGTACAATGAAGAAGTACTTAGTGAACACATGCCAGCTCACACTTTTACTGATGAGAAAGAAAAGAAAAAGTATCTTGCCAATCGCCCTGCTACTGATTTTCAGTTTGCTTTGTTTAACTCGCTCGTAACCCCTAAGACTGAAAAAAGAGCCGAAGCCGACCTGAAAGCTGCTGCTCCTTCTTCACTTTTTAAATACGTATATCATAATAGGGCTGAAGCAGGAGCATTAAGAGTAGCCAAACTCAGAAGTGGTAGTCTCACTAACCCTGTCCCCCCAGCTGATATAGCTGAAGCCGCAGAATCAGTCAAACAAGGTTTTGCAACTTCTAATTACCCTGGCACTATTGAAAGGTTAAACCAAGAATTATTGAACTCCCTAAAGAGCTTTGGGGTTAATGATGAAATTATTAAGCAATTGCAGAAAGAATTAGACCAAGATAGTAAAGACAATAAAATTAAACGACTCACAGTTGATGATTTAAAAAGGGATTTTAAGATTGATAAAACAGACATTAAAATTAATGATGCAGTGATTAAGGCCGTGCAAGAAAGGCAAGAAAGACCAGTTACATTGGATCAATTAGCAAGATTCGGTATCGATAAAGCAAATGCTGTTTCAAAAAAACCAAGACAAGCACCAACCCAAGGATAAGGGAATATTATGGCTGAAGATAATAAAAAAAATAATGATCCAAAAGCCGGATTGCCAAATAAACAACAATTAGTATATATGCTTCAGCGCTATACGAATATTCAATTAGTCCCTATTGATAACGGGCAAGATCCGATTAGCATTAGCTCTGAAAGTGCTCAGTTTAAAAAACCTATTTTTATTGATACTGACCTGGGTAAAATGACCAAAAAGATTGAAATGGCTATGCAGCATCAGGCAGCCTTTCCGCAAAACAATGGCGAAAATAATCCTTCAAGAATCATAGTTGAAGGCAATATGAGCCTGGTCAAAAAAGCTATTGATGCTCATGTTAAATCTTTAGGTGATGATCCTTATAATCCTAAACAAGCTTATGATCGACCACTGAGTTTGATGGAGGGAAATAATATTCCTGAATATGAAGCTTTTGATTTGCCGGATGATATAGGGGCGAGTGACGCAAAAGATTAACACAGATCTTGTGTAGGGGCGAACGGCGTTTGCCCTCTTGACGAATCGTGATCATTATTTTCTAATAGAATATTATTCGTCCTCAACGAAAATTATTAATCTGTGATGAAATCATGATCTGAAATATATTATAGATAGGGCGAACGCCGTTCGCCCCTACATAACATCTCAGAATTTAAAGAGAATTTTAAATGAACGCAAAATTAAATAAATTAATTAAATTTTTCTCCCTCCTTACACTATTCGCAACTATTAATATAAACACAGCCCTAGCCCAAGATAACTTTGCTAGTTTCAAATCATCTGTTTCTCTCGCACAAAGCGAACACCCAACCGTTGAGCAAGCTTTTACAATCAATGCTTTTATTAAAAATAATAAAGAAATCCAAGTATTATTCGAAGCAATTCCCAATACTTATATTTATGCCAATTCTCTTAAGTTTAAAGTTAATAATGCTAATATTAAATTATCTAAAGAACAACTACCCGAAGGAGAAATGATCAACGACGACCATTATGGTAAAACCAAAGTTTTTTCTGATAATTTTGAGATTATTGTGCCTTATCAAACATCAGCACAAGAAAAATTTAATTTTATAATCGAATACCAAGGATGCCTAAAAGATATTCTATGCTATCCGCCAAGAAAAATTGATTTTGATTTAATTGCACTTGCCAGTAATAATACCACTGCTGCTAAACAACCATTAGCAATTTCAAAAAATACTGATACTACGCCTGCACCAAAAGCTATCTCATCAATTGCTGATCAAAACAAAGCTGTTGACTTATTAAATCATGCTAAAGTCTGGCAAATAGTCTTAGGTTTTATTGTCTTTGGTTTACTGTTAAGCCTAACCCCTTGCGTCTTACCTATGGTGCCGATTATTTCTGGAATTATTGCCGGTCACAAGCACAAGATAACTAAAAAACATGCTTTCCTACTATCTTTAGTTTATGTTTTAAGCATGTCTTTTACTTACATGCTTGCAGGCATCCTAGTTGCTGCCGCTGGTTTAAACTTAATTAGTAATTTACAACATCCTATTGTTATTATTATTGTCAGTATTTTATTTATTATTTTAGCAATCGCATCTTTTGAATTAGTTGAACTCAAATGGCCTAATTTTATCAGACAAAAATTAACAGCAACAGAACGCAATCAAAAAGGCGGTACTTATTTTGGTGTTGCGATGATGGGTGTTTTATCTGCTTTAATCATGTCACCATGCGCAACTGCTCCACTTGCTGGTGCTCTATTATATATCTCTTCTACGGGTAATATTATGTTGGGCGGTGTTGCTTTATTTTGTATGGGCTTTGCTATGGGCATGCCTGTGTTATTGTTTGGTACGTCTGCAGGTCATTGGTTACCAAAAGCAGGACCTTGGATGCGCGAAATAAATATTTTCTTCGGCGTCGTCTTTTTAGGACTAGCTATTTATCTTTTATCAAGATTAATCCCCGGACCAGTAGTTTTACTCCTATGGTCATTTTTATTAATTTTTTACTCTGTACATTTGGGTTTACTAGAGCCTGCTAAGCATGAATGGCAAAAATTCCAAAAAGCCCTTGCACTAATTATGACTATTTATGGCTGCTTATTATTGGCCGGTGCAACGCAAAACAATAATAATGTATTTCATCCGCTTGGATATAATATTAGTTATAATAATGGCAGCTGTTCAAATTCTGAAGGCAAGTCTCCTGCATTAGCTTTTACTAAAATTAAATCTACAGCCGATCTGACCAAAAATCTTATACAAGCAAAAGCTGATAAACAATTTACCATGTTAACCTTTTCAGCAGACTGGTGCGTGTCTTGTCGAAATATAGAACAAAATGTCTTCACAGATCCAAAGATTCAAAGCATTTTAGCTAAGTTTAAAAGATTAGAAGTTGATATTACGGATTACTCTGAACAAGATAAAAAATTAATGACCGATTTAGTTGTATTTAACCCTCCAACTATTATATTCTACGACAAGTCTGGAAATGAAATTGTCAGCAAAAGAATCACTAGTGAAGTCGATGCCGAGGACTTTTATCAGCTTTTAGAGACTCTCAAGCCTTGAGAGTTTGCATTATATTGACACCTAGATTTTACTCAAATTGTCACCAACTTACGCAAACGTGCTGCTATCTGCTATTATCTAGATAATAAATCTAGACATCTGTTGATTAATACGGCAAAATACCTTCAAAATACAAAATAATAGAAATTATATATAATTTATACAATTATGGATATAAGAAAAGTAAAGAAGTTGATTGAATTACTTGATGAGTCTGGCGTTGCTGAGATTGAAATCAAAGAAGGCGAAGAATCAGTCAGAATAAGCCGATATAGCCCTAGTAATACTAGCTATATTCCACCTAGTCCAGCACAACACATTACAGTATCGAGTCAGGCGCCCGCTCAACACCTAGCTGCTCCGGTCGCAACCCCTGTAACTGAAAATAAGCCCTCTGCACCAGTACATACGGGTCATGAAATCACTTCTCCTATGGTCGGGACTTTTTACCGATCCTCTACTCCTGAAGCTAAAGCTTTTGTTGAATTGGGTAGCACAGTAAGCGCTGGCGATACTTTATGTATCATCGAAGCAATGAAGATGTTTAACCAAATTGAAGCAGACACTTCAGGGACTATTAAAAAGATCTTAGTTGACAATGGTTCTCCAGTCGAATTTGGCCAAGTATTATTTGTAATTGAGTAATCATCTCATCATTAGTAGGATTAGTTCCATGTTTGATAAAGTCGTTATAGCAAATCGTGGTGAAATCGCTTTACGGGTGTTACGCGCATGTCATGAAATGGGCATCAAAACTGTAGCGGTGCATTCTACCGCTGATCAAGATTTATTGCATGTACGTTTAGCTGATGAAACTGTCTGTATAGGACCTGCACAGTCTAATAATAGTTATTTGAATATTCCAGCCATTATCAGCGCTGCTGAAATCACTGATGCAGTTGCTATTCACCCAGGTTATGGCTTCTTATCAGAAAATGCTGACTTTGCCGAGCGCGTAGAAAATAGCGGCTTTGTATTTATTGGCCCACGCCCCGAAACGATTAGACTTATGGGCGATAAAGTAAATGCTATTAATGCTATGAAGAAAGCAGGTATCCCTTGTGTACCTGGATCAGATGGCCCGATTGGTACTGATTTGGACGAAAATCTAAAGATAGCCCAACGCATTGGTTATCCTATTATTATTAAAGCATCCGGCGGCGGTGGTGGCCGCGGTATGCGTATAGTCCATAGTGAAGCTGCTTTATCTAATGCTATATCACTTACACGCGCTGAAGCCAAAGCTGCTTTTGGCAATGATCGTCTCTATATGGAAAAGTTTTTAGACAATCCTCGCCATATAGAGTTCCAAGTTTTAGCAGACTCGCACGGCAATGCTGTTCACTTAGGTGAACGAGATTGTTCTTTACAACGACGTCATCAAAAAGTTGTCGAAGAAGCTCCTGCTCCAGGGATTACTGTTGAACAACGTGAACGCTTAGGCGCTATCTGCGTTAAGGCTTGCCAAGAAATTAATTACCGCGGTGCAGGAACTTTCGAGTTTTTATACCAAGATAATAATTTTTATTTTATCGAAATGAACACGCGCGTCCAAGTAGAACATCCAGTTACTGAAATGATCACAGGTATTGATATTGTTAAAGAGCAAATCAAAATTGCTGCTGGTGAAAAATTATCTTTTACACAACAAGATATTAAAATTACCGGACATGCTATTGAATGTCGTGTCAATGCTGAAGATCCGGTTAGTTTTATGCCATGCCCAGGTTTAGTAAAATTATTTCACCCACCTGGCGGTCCGGGAATTCGTGTTGACTCGCACTTATATAGCAGTTATAAAGTACCGCCGTATTATGATTCATTAATAGCTAAAATTATTGCCTACAGCAATACTCGCCGAGGTGCAATAGCTCGCATGTCGAATGCTTTTGATGAAATTATTATTGATGGCATTAAAACCAATATTCCTTTGCATCAAAATATTCTACAAGACAGTAATTTCAAACAAGGTGGTTTTAATATTCACTATTTGGAACACAAACTGGAAAAACAAAACAAATAATCAAGAAGATAATGAAAACAAACTCCCCTAATTCAACAAGTACAGAAAATAATATTACTACTTGGCAGCAGCTTACTATAACAACGCAACGCAGCTTCAGTGATGATGTTAATAATTGGCTGCAACTTAAAGGGGCAATAAGTATTACAATTATAGATAATGGTGACCAGCCTATTTATGAGCCTGGAGTCAATGAAACCCCGCTATGGCACAATATTAAGATTTCAGCTATCTTTGATCAAAAAGTTAATATTTATAATTTAATTAATCAGTTAAATTATGATTTTTCTAGCGATGTTATTGAGCATTATGAACATGAACTAGTAACTTATGATATCGAGAAATGCAAAACTGACTATACTTTTGATCCTGTTTGCTTTGCTAATAAATTATGGTTGTACCCTTACAATCAATTCCCGGCAGCTTCCCAAAATCGTTGTTTTTTAAATCTTGAACCTGGTTTAGCTTTCGGCTCTGGTGAGCATCCCACTACATCTTTATGTCTTGAGTGGTTAGCCAAAAACATAACCCCTAGTCAGCACGCCACGCTTCTTGATTACGGTTGTGGCTCAGGAATACTAGCAATTGCTGCAATAAAACTTGGCATTGCGCGTGCTTTGGCTGTTGATAATGATCCACAAGCTATACTAGCAACAACTGAAAATGCTAGACGTAACAATATTCTTGATCAAGTATCCGTTTATTTGCCTAATGAACTACCTTATCTTGAGGTTGATTATATTGTCGCTAATATTTTAGCAAATCCACTAATTGAATTATCATCAATGATCGTGAATCACTTAAAACCAAGAGGTAAACTTATACTCTCTGGAGTTTTATATGAACAAACGGATGAAGTAGCGTTGGCATATATGAATTGTGGCATCACACTTACCGAAATAACCCGTAAAGGTGCATGGGTTAGAATTGTTGGCGAGAAATAGCGACTACTCAATGTCTGGCAATATAATTTTACAAACACTATAATTAAATTGAGATATTGATTACATAATAAGATCACGGTAAGGATCGAATGGACCAAGCACCAAGTAACTTAAACTATATATCCTGTCCTAGCTGCCTTACATTGTTCAAGCCTAAAGCTAATAAAAACGCTCATGCTGAACAAATGTGTAAATGCGTCTGTTGTGGTCATTTATTTAAACTTTCCGACACTAAAAACGAAACCTCTCAGCAATATAAACAACCTAATTTAAAATACCAAGCTAATTTACCCAAACCTCAGGGACACGCGTTTTCTAATAAAGCTCGTCCGTACAATAACCAGCTTAAACGCACCGCTCCAGCAGTGGCGACCACCAGTTATCTTAAATATTATAAATTCAAATCTAGAATGTTATTGCTGCTCTGGATACTCATGCCATTATTCTTTTTAGATTTAATTGTTTCAACTATTACACAATACAAAGATGACATTGCGCAAAATTATAGATGGCGCAGCTCGATCCAGAAATTTTGTAATTTGACTAATTGTAAATTAGCTCCTTACAACAATCTTAAATATATTGTTATTGAAGATAATGCCTTAGTAGCTGCTGAGAATAAACAAGATGCTATTCAATTGCATGCGATGTTAAATAATACAGCAAAGTATGATCAAAAATTTCCTGATCTAAAAATTAACTTTTCAGATGCAAATGGTAAACTCATTACTCAGAAAAAAATTCCCGCGAGTGAATATATGAAAAATAACAATCTTGATGAAACCAGTCTGTTTTCTAAAAATAGTAAACAATATATTTGTATATTACTTGATGATCCTGGTGCAGCTGCAGTAAATTATGACATTGATTTAACTAGTTAAGATTTATTTTTAATACTTCGCTTTTATGACCACTTATGATTAGCTATAATATGCCTATTAATATGTAAGTGTTCAGCTTACATATAATGAATAGAGTGATCTTCCCCTGAAAGGGAAGATCCTTCGCTCGCTATCTGTATAGTGAACACTTACATTAATATTAATTAGCTGACATCAAAGATTTAAATCAAAATGACTAACGATATATCCGAAAAAGCAACTCTCGCCGAGTACGTAACTATAGTCTTAGAAAATTATTTTAATAATCTTGATGGCCAACTGACGACTAATCTCTATAATATGGTTCTATCCCAGGTGGAAAAACCCCTGTTAGAAACAGTGTTGCAAAAAACTAACAACAATCAAACTATAACTGCAAATATACTTGGTCTTAGCCGCGGGACATTACGCAAAAAAATGCAACAATATGAACTACTTTAAATTATCCTTCTGATAAATCTCCAGACTTTTACTTTTGTATAAATCTTTATCTGTAATTCTACCTCTTGGCTCAACCGCTGTTGCTTCCACAATAATTAAGCCAACGCCGCCAAGGGCGCGAGCAGCATAGTGTATTTTATGAAAATTTTTCACGCTACC
>CAYLXL010000008.1:48306-62727 GCA_964387745.1 uncultured Gammaproteobacteria bacterium
TAATAATGTTATTTTCATAATAAATCTTTCTAGCTGCAATTATTTGTTTAACTCTGTCAGCAAACTTTTGCGCAGCTTCCAAGTTAGTTTCCGGCATCACTAAAATAAATTCATCACCACCATACCTGCCTAAGATATCAGTGTTACGAGCTTCAGTTTTAATAGTAGCAACTAAATCTAAAATAACTTTATCACCTGCCAAGTGACCATATAAATCATTTATAGCTTTAAATTTATTGATATCAAACATCACTAAGCTAGCTACGCGCTGATAACGCTGACAACGACTAAATTCTTTAGCAATAATATTCTGTATCTGGGAATGATTGTAAACGCCGGTCATGGCATCACGTTTGCGCATATTATCAATCTTAAATAGTAATTTACCCATCTCATAAGTTAGTACTGATGCGATTAATAAAAAAACTGAATTAAGGCCAAATAGCAAAGCAGTTAATATTACATTGTAGTAATCTATTTTGAAAATTAAAAATAATGAATAAAGGGAATAACCTAAAATAAATAAAATAGCCACGATTATATTTAGATAAATGAAATTAAGATTCCTGCGGTTTTTCACCGAATTAATTTCATGACGAATCTTATAAACATTATGTATAGCCTTAATTAATACAATAAGGCTTATGGATATAATAATCAGGGCGATATAGTGTTGCATATACTGATTATAGTAGATGCCAAACATAAAAGATCAAGAAACTTCGTTCAATTGCGCTCTGAAAATAGGATTTGTTTGATATTCTTTAATTACTTCTTCTGTTAAGTTTTTAAGTAAGCTTTTGCTCGAGTCAGCATTAACTTCACCGGTATCTTTTAAAGCTAATAATCGTTGTTCGATTAATGACGTTACACTACCACTTGGGAACATATGAGCTAAAATACGGCGCGCATTAGCCGGCCCTATGCGGTCATAGAGCTCATTACGTAATCTTGCGTCTAAAGCAGTTGTACTAAAAGCCCATAATTCAATCGGTCCCAAGGTATTGGTTAATAACTGCGTACTTATGCCGTTTTTAGTAGCAAACTGCGCCAAGAATGTACCACCACCAGCCCGCGGCCCATGAACACGACTTCTAAGTGCATTCTTCTCAGATGCTGATAAACCAAAGATAGTAGCAGATTTCTCAACTGCAGTAATTGGACCTGCATCCATAATAAATACAGAGGTTGCAAATTCAACCATAGTTTCATCAAAGTCTGTTAATGATTGCGATAATAATGCAATCTGCACATTCCATTTACGGCCTTCACGCATGTCAACTAATACTTGATCACGTACTGATTTGGATTTTGATGTTCGGTGGAACTCATCCATCACTAATCGTTTTGGATCTTCACGTATTTCATTGATACGTAATAAATGAAAATCTTTATATAAACTAGGCATTTCTGCTAGGCTTTCTAAAGTTACATAATAACTGCGACCTAATACATAGCGCGCAAGCATATACATAACTGCTGTTTGACGATCTGCCGCCTCTCCACCTGACTTGGCTACTTCATCTAAATCTAATGATACGACACGTGATTCACCCAAATCGAATACTGTAATATTTGCTAAAATTGGGTATTCACGCAATGCACTAGAGATCATCCGTGTAAAAGCTTCAATTAACGACTCACCAGTTTTCACAGTAATTTTGCCATACAAATCATCAATCGCCGGAGTGCGGCAAATAGACGTCGCATCCGCTAAAATTGGTACAGCATAACGTTGAGCTAACGTCGCCTCATGAAATTTATTAGCTTTAAATAATGCATCTGTAACTTCCCACCAGCTAGTATGCTCATCTGCTTTAAAGCCAATTTCAAGTAGAACTTGATCTAATGCAGGATCCATAGTGGGAGTATAGCGATTAGGATTGGCATCATCACTACGGCTCTTATACATTTCATCGATTACCATACCAGCCATATCTGGAACACCATCATAGGTAGATGTCGAGTTCAACGGTGTGGCTAATAAACTTAAAAAGTTTACTAAAAAACTACGTTCTTGCGCTGTAGGTTTTCTACATCCTAATTGTGTATCAAACGGATTAATACAATAATCTTTAGTCATTTGCAAGCGATGATAAGCAGCTAAATGTCTTTGCCCTTTAGGCAACCCTTCTTTGATTAAAGAAATTAAACCGCTGCTTGATGGGCCTATATCAATTATGCCAATTCTGGGTAACCGCTTGATCCCTGCTTGCAAACACAGAGCTAAATTTATCGCGTTAGATAAGACTGATTTACCAGAACCTGGTCGTGCGTATACTAAATCTATCCATGTCGTTTGTTGCGATGAGCCTGGCTGATAAGGCCATAATTTCCCATCGGGAGAACGTAATAACATAGCACCATGTGTCCAGATAGACGCCGGGCGAGTTATAGGTAACATTCTTACCACATCAGACAAAGGCGCAACTGAAGGCGTGCCTACATTATCTGTGCTTAAAGCTGGACATGTTGAAATAACTGCGCCAAAACTGTCACCAGAGATTTCACCAACATCACAATTCCCCCAACTTTGTACTGCTTTAACTAGTTCAGCTGTACGAGACCGTAATAACTCTGGCTCAGTTGCAGGAGCCCAGCTAGTTAATACTACACGTAATTTTACAATTGAATCGTCTGTATTAACATCGATATAATCTAATAATTGTTTAGAATCATTAATAAGCTTATTAAAGCGATTAGCAAAACTTAAAATAGACGATACTGTACTCTTGATCGATAAGCTCGATAAACCTGAGCTTTCAATAAAATATGAGATTCTCCATGGGATCTTACTCGATAGTACTCGCTGCAAAAGAACATTAAATATTTTTATTTCTTTAGGAAATAAATCAACGAAAATTGGTGCATAAATATAATCACCAATCCTCGCTGTGCGTAAATCAATATTTTCACCATCGCGAGGAATCAATTGATTTGCTAATGATGGCCACATCAATTCAGATACATCTTTATCATTGTAATTACCCTGCTGTTTAGCTCTCAAAGGTATTTTGTCACCCGGGATGGATGGCTGCCATTCAGTGCTGGTAAAATTAGGATCAACGACCATCCGTATAGCTTTTAAAGCATCATGCACGTCTAATAGTTTTACTGAAAGTTTTTGATCACTAAAGTCTGCGACCATTGATTGTGTAAATGATAAATGTGCGTCTTTTAGTTCTAAAATAGGGACAAAAAGATCCTGGGCATTACGCATTGGTGGAACTTTTATGTCCTTCATTTGTTTCATCTTGCGTTTATGCGCGTCTTTTAACTGCTGTTTACCAAGATGCTCTGGAGTGGTCCAGACGACAATATAGCATTCTTCATTGGCACAGTAATTTGAGAGACAAGTAATTTTTTCGTTAAATAAATCATCTAATTCTAACGATAATCTTTTGGCAGTTTCCCAAGCGGGCATTAACGTATTCTTAATATCAGTCGCCACTGATTCGCGATTATAACCAAAGACTATTTGTAATTTGTGGCCTGGCCGACCCATCGCTGCTTGGATAGACTGACAAATACCAGCATGTAGACGTTCAAAATCTTCCGGGCCTAAAGTAAATTTAATGCCCTCAAGACGTAAAACAGAAATTAACGAACCATTACGAGCAGCAATGATGTGATTATCAAGAACGGTTTCTAGTTCACAATATGATCCAGTATTTTGATGAAAGCTAGAAGAGAGCCACTGCATAAGGGCTTCAATAGCATTTAATACTGGATCAATAAAGGTTTTCAAATGGACATCCTAGTCTATTATTACTGAGAATTTGTTATCCATGCTGGAGTACCTTTCTCACCTATACCTGATTTGGTATCTTTAGCTTGATCACCGGCTATTGTACCACCAAGGGATTGCAACAAGAATGGTAACCAAATTAACATTACACCAAACCCTAGTAACGCAATTGGTTGTCCCAACGGCACTTGCTGCGGAGAATCTTTATGTTGTTTAAACTTAAATATTGATGCCACCGAAAAACCTAAGCCCGCAATTGTCGCCACACCCATAATTACTTGAGGTATAGCTGCTAAGTTATCAGAAATGGTACCAAAAATACTTTTAAGATCTCTAGTGCCTGTAGATTGAGCAAACATTACGCTAGGAAGCACCATCATAGAAATAATACTTACTAACTTGTACTTACTCTGATTTATTTTTTTAGAAATTAAATTTATTTTCATAACTCACCTATGTTAATAAAACTGGTTAATAAAATTTGCCATTATTATAATCAAATTATAGTGTAGATATATTTAAAACACCATTTTTATGTCCGTAGCTAGCTGAGATTTTAATTGATTTTTCCATAACGGCCATTCTTTATAAAAAGAATTCCTGGTAGGTAAATAACGTAAATTTTGTAAAATTTGTCGTAAGTTTTTATGATCACTCATACCTGAATCAAATATAGCCTGACTAAACACTCTGGTATCACTAGCATTAGCACCAAAAAGTTCATCTACTAAATTAGCTCTATTGCGTAAACTACGAAACAATGTTTTGGCGACTTCCGCCTGTTCTATTGATGGGTTAGCCATCGAGGTTAGCAAAACACGATATATATGATTAAGCTGGACTTGGCTTAATTCATTGCAAATTATTAAGCGTTCAACTGAATCTTGCTCATCACCCACTTCAAACGACCCAATTAAGACACACCTAGTACAGATACTACAACTACAGCACATATTGTTAGCTACATTGTTATTATAATTACCATCAATATTCACAACGTACATTTGTTTTTGCACACCTGCAAATGCACAAAATTGACAAGTGTTATTGTCTCTTTCTAATACTTTCAGTAACGTGCTAGTAAATGCTTTATTGCGATCCCGCATGCGCATCATTTTCCAACCGCTTGGATTTATCTGCAAATATAATTCGCGCATATTTATTCACCTAATTCCCACGGCTAAAGTTTATCGGACTAAATCTTTAACAAAGCCCGTATCGTCTGAAGGGTGAGTCGAACTCATGCCCTGCTGCACTTGTTGTTTAGTTTTCGCTCCGGTTAATGTATATCCTATAGACATAATGATATACGGCAACCATAACATAACGGCTCCTAAAAAAAATAAACCTATCGGCTGGCCAATACTAATCTGTTGTGGGTTATCTTTAAATTGTTTGAATTTAAAAATTGCAATAAAAGTAAAAATTAGCCCTGCTAGCGTTGCTATAGAAAACAAGACTCCTATAAAAGGGTCAAAAGAAGTACTGAGATTTTTAAATATATCACCGACACGTTCAGTATCAGTAACAGTTTGAGCAAAAGCACTATTACTAGACAAAATCATCCCTATTATGAAAACATAGTTATATTTTTTAAGCCATTTAATAAATATATTCATAATTTATATTAATAATTTATATTAATAATTTATATTAATAATTTATATTCTTAGTTATAAATCTTTTAATAATTTATAAGCCGTATCACCATATAAAATAATCAGCGGCAATCCTATCAATGCAAGTGACATTACCAACATTGAAAAAAATTGACTAATCGGTACTTGCTGTGGATTCTTTCGGTGCAGATGTAATTTCATTAATGCTGAAAAAAAACATGCAATACCTGCAATTGAAACCGCTGCCAATACTAAATCAGTTATTGCCTCCATCGCGGCAACCATAGTTGTGGATACAGACCCTATATTAGGGTCATGAGCAAACACTTTTACTACATTTAAAACCAAAACAATCGCTAAGACATACTGACTTTTCTTGCTACTAATTAACATCTTCTACTACCTACTCTGCTACCTACTCTGCTACAATTTGCTCTACTACTTGTTTACACACCATCTGGAATAAATGTTGTGCCCATTGAAGCTTCTAGTATTTTCATCACTGCTTGCAAATGGTACAAAAATAAACCTGCAATAATGTGGGTTATTGCTTTGCCCATTGTACCAGGTTGTGACTGCCCTTTGGCCATATGAGATAAAATTAACCACCCACGAATAAAACTAATTAAACCAATAACCATCATCATTTGAAAAAAAGCGACATAATACTGGCGATTTGCTGCTTCAATTGGATATTTGCTGCGTAACTGACCTACAGTTGAGCCAAAAAAGGTATAAGTCATTACATTAATAATAAACGGCATCCATAAAAAGATAGCGCCTAAAGCAATCAACATAAACGCTTTGCCTATGTCTTGTTGACCACCGCTCATTGTTCTAAAGTCGGCTAAGTGCTTTAACTTAAAAAAAGCTAATAACAAAAATGTCAAACCAATAGCCATCGACAAGCCATTAAGCCATCTTAAAATATTTGGAAAATCTTTGCTGAGGTTAATCAGGATTTGCCCTACTTCCGCTGAAGGATTGGTTGTTGCGGCCGTCTGAGCCAAAACAGCTAACGGCAATAAATAAAGACCAATACCAGATGGTATTAAAACTAAAAGCTGATGTTTTACTTTGCTTAAATTCATCATTTTTGCAAACTTAACTCTGATCCTGTGTCTGTTGTAATAGTCGCTTTGACTTGATTAATATCAATAACCTTGCCATATCCAGGAATAACATCACCAATACCTACTGATAATGTTTTTCCTGTGTTAGAAGTTTTAATCCAAGCACGACCAGCAATAACGGCTTCGACAACAACATTATTGTTTTGTGCATGCGCATTATTATCTTTAGTACTGCTATTTGAAGCTGTTGTATTGTTTTGATTAGTGCTTGATTTAGGCATTGGTACACCCGCAAGCATGCCTTCTAATACTTTTTGTTGCTGACTTAATTCTGATGATAAGATGCTAACCCCTTTACCAACACCTTGCATGTAAATTACTAATTGCTGAACTTGCTGTTTAACATCTTTAAGTCCATTGTCACTCAAATCTTTATCTGTAGTTAATTGCTGAGTCAAATCATTCAAAGCCTTTTTGAGACTTTCTATGTCTTGTTTTAACTCTGGGCTAGCCGCAGCCATGTTGTTATTAGCATTAGCATTGATAGCATTGTCTGATGGAGAACTTACTGGTGTAATCGTTGGAGGTAAAACTTGCTGTTCAGTCACTGGTAATGTTTCTGGTAAAACTGTGGTAGTAGTAACTGTAGTTGGCAGAACTAGTGAATTATCAGCTGTTACAGCAGGAGCTAATGGCAGCTGGTTAGTTGCAATATTGAGATCTGGCGCCGCAGCATCTCCACTATCTTCAGCTATTTGGTTTACAGTTTTCTGGGGCATAATCGCTTTCAACGAATACTTTATGCCAAAATAACCGACAACTAAAACAACAAGCATCACAATCCCGTAAGTTTTAATCGTTTCCATAAATCCGCCATTGGGTGGCAAATTTAGATTAGGTCGGTTAGCAACATCATTAGGATTAGGATTTGGCTCGCTACCCTCTAAAGAAAAATTGTCCATATCATCAAAGTTAGGGTTCAACGGATCGGCTTGAGCTTTTGATGGATTAAATTCTCCCAAATCATCATGGAAGTCATCATGGAAGTCATCATCCATGCCAAACTCTGAGCGACCGTCACTATTTCTATCTAACATAAGCAATCCTGTTGATTATCATGGACCAATTACAGCACCACCTGTGCCGTTATAAATATTATTGTTAACATTTGTTTGAGCGACGCCTGTAGGTATCTGCGGTATCTGTGGTATCTGTGGTGTCTGTGCTTGTTGATATTGCGAAGGATAATTAGCTTCCGCTTTGCGACTCTGTATAACCAGATCTTCGGTGTTATCACCCTCTATTACGATATCATTTTGTAATAAGATTCCTAGTGCTGTGCCTGAAGCTATTCTAATAGTTGGTGGAGTATCCAAGAAATTCAAATTCTTAGTCAACGCATCTGCTGTTTTACCTAATGCAACTTTTGTTTCATCTTTTGTATCTAGTGCAGATGTCCGGCCAATATCAGCAGTACCTGAGCTCGTGATAATTTTAGCCTGACTTTGAGATTGAATTGCTTGTCCTAAACCAGAGATAAAATTAGCTGCAAAAAATGTACCATAACGCAACAAATAATGATTATCTACAGAAGTTGCCAACCCTGTATTCGCCGTCTGTGGATCAATAGCTACTGCTGTAATCGGCACACTTATTCGTTTTCCAGGAATATTCATTAAAGTAAATTCTAAAATTAATGATTTACTTACCTTAGGAGCATTCGCTGTTTGTGGAATGGTTGCAGGATTGATTGTACCAACTATTTTTGAACCATTTAATGGTCCTGAAACAATACGAGCTAAAATTGGCCCTGGTTGATCACTATTGACTGATGTTAATAATACTCCAAATAAGATATCTCCAGCTTTGTAATAAATTTTTGGTTTTTTATCTACTTCATTTGCAACTGCTGCCGTACTATCTGTTGGAGTATTACTTATATAAACTCTACCATTTCCAGGAACAAATTGTTGCGGAACAACTTGCCAGCTTTTAGCTAGTGTAGAAACCTGACGTGCCATAGTCGCTTGCGCATTTTGATTAGCGGCTTCTTCTTTTTGTTTGGCTATTATATCATTTTGCTTAGCTTGTAGATCCTGTTGGGCCTGTTGTTGAACACTGACTTGCTGCTTTAAGGTATCATTGTAATCAGGTGTTGAACTCTGATTGAGCCCAGGTATTGCCGATAAATTTTCAGCTCCAGTTGAAAGACTTGGCAAAGCAGCAACTGGCGTACCTGTATCTCCTAAAGCCTTTTTAGTAATCTCTTCATATTTCTTTTTTTGTAATGCTTGATACTCAGCAGATGTTTCTGTTATGCCTGGTGTTGATTCTATAGCAGCGCCCGGGTTAATCACTGAAGAACTCGCTGTAATACCAGCATCATCTTTTTGCTCTTGAATACCGCGACTCCTAGAGGTGTATGCAACCATACTAACTACGACTATAACCCCAATCATAAAAAACAAAAAGATTCTTGATTTTGGATTAGCTAAGCTTGCTTTTAAATTAGTCTTGGTATTCATTTTTAATAACCTTGAATAGCTAATTGATACGTATTTCCATCTTTAGAAGCCATGATTACAGGTGTTTTCGGCATGCGATAAACTTTCATACCATCAGCACTGCGCATTGAGCTTGTATAACTTGGTGACAAAATAGTTAAGCGTGTACGAAGCAGTAACTCATTATCGTCTAATAACCAAGCAGAAGCAGCACCCCCATTAACTTCTATCGGCTTAGCACGTTCTGGTGGGATTCCATCTAATAAACTCATTAATATATTATCAGTTGCTGGGATATTAGACTTAATCATCGGCGTAGTAGCTTTTGGCCCTAAACCCGGAATACGTAAATCTAAACGGTAATCAACCTTATGTTGGTCATTGATTAAATTAAGAATGACCGGTGTTTCTAAATTATGCAACAATACTACTATATTAGTATTAGCATACGGCACCAAACCTTGTAGCATCATTAGATTACTTTCTTTATCCCACTGTACATTAAATGCACTTGGATTACCTATGTCATACGCTTTAATTGGCCAAGGAGCACCGCTCTCGTCCATAAATATCAATGAGCTCACATATCCAGTTGATATCCTAACTGGAGGTGGCGCACTACCTGGATCTAAATCAACCGATCTGGTGGACATGCTTGGAGTTGGGTTTCTTACCTGGTCTTGTAATGCTTGCTCAAATATATTTAAAGTTTCTCTAAATAATTTTATTTGTTCCGGCGACATTGGAAATTGTTGCTTCAACATGGTCTGGAAATTAGGATCTTTGGGATCGCCAAATTTACCCTGCCATGGGGTTAATTGCGCTAGCTCTTTTTCTTTATTTTGAAATTTATCGATACGCTCTTTATTGTCTATAAAACTTTTAAATGCGGTTGTCGTCGACTCTGAAGTTGGTATAGGTGGTAAATCTACCATAGACCCTATAGGACAAGCGCCATTACTTGTAGCTTTACATATAGATGGTATCGTACTAGGCGTAGCCATTGGATTTACCGCTGCTCCTGCCTGCGCCGCCGATCCGGTGTTACTGCCTTCCGTATTACTGTTATTATTAATATCAGAAGTAAACTGACTAATACCTGGCATGTTAGTTTGAGCATAACTTGAACAAAGCGATCCAAAGCAAATAAAAATTGCTGATAATCTTTGTTTTAATTTTGAGTCGATTCCGCGCGGCATTCAAAACTCCAAGTTTTATTAATTATTATAATATAGAATCTCTTTCCTAGCCATTACATACCTTTGAGGAACCTATCGAATCCATACTCACCGATGCTCGATCTGTTACTTGTATGTCACTTATAGCCAGCCCACCCAAGTAATCCAACTCAGAAACTCTTTGTACTCTAGCAACAACATTAGCAGCTACAACATAACTTTGGTCACTCTGGTATTGCATATATATCGGCACGGTTACTGTCCAAACATAAGTATTATTATTATTATTATTATTATTATTATTATTATTATTATTATTTATATTAAATATACCTGTAGTTTTTGGATCTATTTTAGCAACATTACATAAACCCGCTTTGGAAACAAACTTACCATTTATAATTGTCGGTAAGTCTGTAGCTGAAATAATTGATAAATATTTCTTATAGCCCTCCGGTGTAAAAAAACTCTCTACTCTATCTACTCGAGACTGATAATTAAGATAATTCATATCGAATAACTGGATCACCATTTGCGAAACCCAATCCCGAAGTTGCGGGTCGTTATAAATAGGTAAGTTCAATGGTGCACTCGCAAAAATTTTATTTTGCTGATCTGTAACAAAATATTTTGGCCTTGGTTTTTCAGCCATTATATAGGCACTTAGTGATAGTAAAACAAAAACCAAACCTCCCCCAAGCAGCAAAATAAAAAAATATTTACTCAAACTGTCTTTATGGTAATTCTCTTGAAGGATTACATCTTGTCCATTTTGATTCTGATTTTGGTTATCCATTAGCTCGGAGCTCCACAAATAGGATTTGCCGCATAACTCAATCTGATACCTGCTATGCCAATACTCTGATCAGGTTTGACACCAGCACCGCCCTCTATAGTCACATTAGCAATATATCGGCTTAATTTAACGGGGCTGTTACTTTGAATCTGTAACAATAAAGGGATTTCCATATACCAAATTGTGATTGGGCTCTGCCCTATAACTACCTGACTTTGGTTAACAATACTAACAACATCACAAGAGTTTGCGGTATACACTAATTGCTTATCTACTAAATCAGCTAGTAAACCAGATTCATTTAAACTTACTTTATACTGTTCAAAACCTTCATCCGTAAAATACTTACTCACGCGGTTAAGATGAGCATCTATATCTTGCGCAAAATTAAATGTAAATATATCTGATACAGCCTGCGATGACCAACGTAATACGGCTTCATTACTGAGCCTGGGTAAACTTTGGGTCACCAAAGGCTGTACTTGCGTCTTATTAAAAGCATAAGTATCGGGCAAACTTTCTGTTTCAACTAGTATGTAAATATAGCCACTCAATACCATGATCGCTATAAATATTCCTGCTAGTAAATAACGAACCAGGGATATATTCAATTTTGCAAAGGTCGAACCTTTAGCTACTAACAACTCGACATTCTTGTGTTTGCTAGTAAGGACCTTTTTACTATCTTTTAATTTATCTAGTAACGTCATTATTGACTCTGTTGATATCTTCTTGCTTGATCTTCTGAATAACCAATTACAGGTTTTAATACCCCACTTTCACTTGCTGCATAATAAGTAAGAGTGGGACGAGTATTTATTTTATAAAAAAGAAACAATAAAACTAGACCGCTTAGGCCATATATTATATAAATTCTCTTAAACATTCCGCGAAATTGATTAATATAAAAATCTAGCGGGAAACTTTTTTGCTCATCAGTCATAAATTACCAAATATTTAACTAGTAGCGTTAGTTTTTATTAAGGCCTTACATAAAACATCCGGTTGCGCATCACCTTTATAGTACACTGGATTTTCAACAATAAATCCATAAATAGCTAAACCATTCCTTGATATCAATTGTGGAACTCTTTGTACATTCACAGTTAGATTAGCGCTCATCACTGATGCTTCAGTTGCTGAAAGATTACGCGCTACTATTGGCATAGTAAGCTGCCAAGTATAAACAGGATAATACTGTACCTCTTGGACGGCTGATCTAATTTTGACAGTCTGATTACCGCAGCCATAGCCATGCAATACTGATTTCTTAGCGACCAATGTATCTAAAGTTTTAGAACGATTCTCAATTTGGTCAGCATAAGCGGTAAAACCATCCGGTGAGAACAGTGATATCATAGAGCGATAACTAGAAGTTAAACTTAAGTAATCGAAATCATAAATTACTTCTATATTTTTCTGGACCCAATCTATCACATAATCGTTAGTGATCTTTATATTATTAGTAACAGGTTCCTGTAAATTTTCTTTAATTACTATAGTGCCATCTAGATTAGCAGGGATATACAGAGTTGATACTTGGCTAACAGAAATATTATAGGCTGTGATTAGCAAACAAATGAACGCTAAGATGCCTAATAAATAAATACCAATCAAGAAATGCAAAGAATTACGATAAAATCTATTGCGATTAACAATCATCGAATAAACTTTTTCAAAATTTTGATTTGCTTGATCTGTTTTATCTGTTAGGTCGGACATTAGTCAATCCTTGTTATTACATCCACCATGGCCTGGCTTTTTTGTATCTGCCAGGAATAAAACTAGCCCGCAACCAACGTAAAAAAACAGTATAAGTAAAACCAAAATATTCTAAAATACTAAAAAACGCCGTCATCAGGATAACTAATATCAAGAGATATAAAACAAGGCTCTCAGGACTTAATAGTAAAAAGATATATGGCACTATCGCACGATAATCCAAAATGAAAAATCTTGGTGTCCTAGCCGAGTCGCGCCAGTGGGTATTCTCGTCCATAATTAGCCATTAATAAAGTAATTAAAGTTGATAACTATTTAATAAAGATACTTTATTAAATATATCATAGATATATGCTAATTATAGTCCCTGATAGGATAACTTGACTAAATTTATAAGTTTTTCTAAAGGAACTCCTCTGGGATACAGGATCACTTTCTGTTTAATGCTCTCAGATCCCCCTGTCATTACGCCGGAGTTTTTTAACGAAAATTCTGTTCACCATGCTAACCTGAAAAAACAAATCTAAAGTAAACTGGTGGCTGAATAAAATTGCGACCACTCACCATAGACTAGTTGATCGTTACTTTTCTGATTTTACTTTAAAAATAATAAATCATATATGTAGGTCTTAAAAAAACTTTTTTTTCTACAAACTTTTAGTAGCCAGTATTGTCTAAGAGTCTGCATAGGCGTGCTTTGTGCGATAAAAAAAAATTATACCGCCTATAAATCTTATAGATCGATAATAGCGTCGATAAGCGATAAGAATATACAATAGTGAGGAGCAATTTATGACTTTTAATACAATTAATCACTGTGAATATCAACTTGACGGTCTGTCGTTCACTGTTAAAATTTTACAAAATCAATCTAACAACTATTTTGCAGAGTTTAATGTCACCCAAGGCCATATGGATGTGAATGCTTTATGGTTCTCAAATAATGACAATAATATTGACGGTGATACAACACTTTCACCAGGAGACTCTAGTTTGAACATGAATGGAGCCCAATTAAATGATGAATTTGTTGTCTGGGATAGCTACATTAAATTATCTAGCCCAGGTCTAGGACCAGATGGAACTAATAAAGAAACTTATTTAGACAGTGGCGAAACAAAAATTTTTGAATTAAACAGTATCCCTAATAACATAAGCAGTGATTACTTTAATATTATAGGGGTGCGAGCTACGACTACCTCGACTCCTGAAGGCAGCATTAAAGCAGTAGATGATTGTAAGGATACCCATGAAGAGTGTGTAATTCCTGAAAGACCTGAGTGTGGCCCATCTAAAGACGATGATTGTGGTCCTGTTAACTGTGATAAACCTGGAATAACCATAACTGGCACTAGCAGCAATGATACTTTAATTGGTACAAGTGGTAAAGATACCATCTATGGACTAAATGGTAATGACGATATAATGGGTGGTGAAGGAAGAGATACCATACATGCTGGTGATGGCGATGATAAAGTGTGTGCGGGCAAATGTGATGATACAGTGTATGGTGGCAATGGAAATGACCTGCTATTTGGTAATAGTGGAAACGACTCTCTTTATGGCGAGAATGGAAAAGATTTCTTACTTGGTGGTAAGGGCAATGATCTAATCGAGGGAGGTTTAGGCAATGATACAATTTGGGGAGATTCAGGGATTGATACTATCAATGGCGGCAGTGGTAATGACACAATATTGGGAGGTAGCGGTAGTGACCTAATCAAAGGCTTCTTATTACCCATAAGTTTTTGTTGAACTGGTTTAACTGATTGATATATTAT
>CAYLXL010000009.1:0-20702 GCA_964387745.1 uncultured Gammaproteobacteria bacterium
ATACCGGAACAGTTGAACATGGGACAAAGTAGAGATTGCGTATTTTGATCAGTTCCGCGCTATTCTCGATGAAAAGTTATCAGTTCGTGATAATGTCTCAGGTGGCAGTAATACAGTCACTGTAAATGGAAAAGACAAACATGTTATAGGTTATTTACAAGATTTCTTATTTACACCAGAGCGAGCTAATGGTCCTATTACTGCTTTATCTGGGGGTGAACGAAATCGTTTACTGCTTGCAAAATTATTCACTAAGCCATCAAATTTATTAATTCTGGATGAGCCGACTAATGACTTAGATATAGAGACTTTAGAGTTATTAGAAGATTTATTAGTGAATTATTCAGGTACTATATTATTAATCAGCCATGACCGTGAGTTTATTAATAATGTAGTTACTAGCACCATCGTATTTGAAGGTGATGGGTTTGTGCAAGAGTATTTTGGTGATTATGATGATTGGCTTGCGCAAAGTGCAAATGTTATAAAAAAATCAATTAGTGTAAAAAAACCTGAAGTGAAAAAACCTGAAGTGAAAAAACCTGAAGTGAAAAAACCAGAGGTTAAAACTAATACTAGTACTAATACTAATCCAGATGTTAACTCCAAAGAACTTAAGTTATTGCTAGCTCAAATAGAAGAACTTGAGCAGGAAAGTAATCAGTTGCAACAACAAACATTGGCGCCGGGGTTTTATCAGCAAGATAAAGCTATTACTGACCCAGTAACAGGTAAGCTGGTTCAAATTAAAAAAGAGCTTGAGCAATTATACAAGCGCTGGGATGAGTTGTAATTTCTCAGTACCTTCGAGATCTTTCTAAAAATTTCAGAGCCGCGCGCGTCAGCGCGGCTGTAATAACTATCTGATATTAAACGATTTTATATAATTTGCGGTGAATAAGTCCTATATTCACCGCATTTTATGCGGCGAATATCTTGGCATTTGCGGTGAATATGACCTATAATCACCTTAAATACTGCGGTGAATAATATGTGGATCTACGAATATAAAAACTGGCCAAAATTTACTTGGAATTCTGAACTACTTGCCTTTAAGCTGGCTCAAGTACGTTATCGTCAAGGTCGTTTGCTCGGACGTATAGCGAGCTTAGGGTTTGAATTAAAGCAGGGTGCCAATCTTAGTACATTAACAGACGATGTCATCAAATCTTCAGCAATAGAAGGTGAGAAATTAAATGTTGAAGAAGTTCGCTCATCAATAGCCCGCAGGTTAGGTATTAATATAGCGGGTCTTATCCCATCTAGCCGTGCTGTTGAAGGTGTCGTCGAGATGATGTTAGATGCCACTCAATATTTTTCAAAGCCCCTGACAAAAAGAAGATTGTTTGATTGGCATGCTGCTCTGTTTCCAACAGGCCGTAGTGGTATGCATAGTATTACAGTTGGCGATTGGCGTAGTATTGAAGCCGGGCCAATGCAAGTGGTATCAGGTCCGATGGGCCGCGAGAAAATTCACTTTGAAGCGCCAAACGCGGATCGATTAGAAGATGAAATGCAAATGTTTTTGGACTGGTTTAACAATAGCGAAGATTTGGATCCAGTAATAAAAGTAGGTATCGCGCATTTATGGTTTGTAACCATCCATCCATTTGAAGATGGCAATGGTCGTATTGCCAGAGCAATTGGCGATATGGCACTTGCCCGTGCTGATGGTGCAGCTGAGCGTTTTTATAGCTTGTCTACTCAAATTGAATCTGAGCGCAAAGATTATTATGGTCAGCTGGAAAAACAGCAACGTGCTTCCCCAGATATCACGGGATGGCTAGAATGGTTTTTGGGTTGTTTAGATCGTGCTCTATCTCATGCAGAAACAACTCTTACTCATGTATTTTTTAAAGCGCAGCTGTGGGATAGGTTCAAAGAGCACCCATTTAATGAACGTCAGTGCCTTATAGTTAATCGTATGTTAGAAAGTGATTTTAAAGGATTTATGAATACATCTAAATATGCCAAGTTGGCTAAATGTTCAAATGATGCTGCGTTGCGTGATATTCAAGATTTAAAAGCAAGAGGAATATTTATTCAGAATGCCGGGGGCGGTCGGAGTACAAGTTATAGGTTACCTGATCAGATAGAATAATAATGTAGAATTATAAATTTTTTTACGCTATAAATGATCAGATACAAAAGGATTTTGGAACCATTTAGCATTGGACAGCAATAATATCACGTGCGTTGTCACGTCAATAAAAAATTTAAGTGAAAATACTTCAGAAATCATTCTTACCCCAACTAAGTCATTTGATTTTCAAGCTGGTCAGTATATTGTTGTTAGTCTGGAGCATAAAAAGCTTCCTTATTCTATTGCCTCTTCGCCTGACAGTCGGGTTATTCAATTATTAGTGTTTCATGGTAACAATAACGAGAACCTTAATTATTTTCAAAGAAAGTTAGGCCAAAATATAGAAATAACAGGACCTGAAGGTAAAGCTTATTACCGTGATAATAATAATATTGTTATTGCTATTGGTAAGAACCTTGGAATATCACCAATTAAGTCTATTGTTGATCACCTAACATATTATAAGGCAAAATCTTCATCGGAGAACAAAGTACTACTATACTTGTATTACTTAGGTTATAAGCAAGAAGAGTTTATTTTAGACGATTATTTTCGTAATCTTGTGAATGAGTTACAAAAAGATAGTCTTGATTTAACTATTCTTTATAAGCCGGTGATAATTGACGATAAAAATAATTTAGCAGAAATCCATAATAATTTATTATTAATCAATAATAATAAGTTATTCAATATTGCTGATTTTTATGTCTACGGATCAAATGATTTTGTATCCAATATATATTTCAGACTCTTACCAGACTGTCAGAAACATTTTTTTACCGATGCTATGCTTGACCAAAAGTATATAAAATTATACTAATCTTAAAAATTGGGGATCAATATGGCAAATAATGAAATAATTAAAGATATTATTATTGTCGGTGGTGGCAGTGCTGGTTGGATGGCTGCTTCTTATATAGCCAAATCTTTAAATTTTAATTGCAATATTACTGTCATAGAATCAGAGACTATAGGTCGTATCGGTGTCGGCGAAGCAACTGTACCTACGATAAAAACAGAATTTTTTGACCGTTTAGGTTTACCAGAAAGCGAATGGATGAAGCCATGTAATGCTACTTATAAAATGGGCGTGAAGTTTTCTAATTGGCGTAAATCAATAGAAGAGGGTGGTGACTATTACTATCATAACTTTGGTGAAATTCCAAGTTTTGATGATGTGCCTTTAACTCATGTATGGATAAAAAAATATTTAGAAGAAAATTATAAAGTTCCAATGGACTATGCATGTTTTAGTTCATTGCTCGCATGCGATCAGAATAAATCACCGAATCTTTTAGACGGTACACAAGTACAGCATTATGCATATCATTTTGATGCTCTGTTATTAGCCAATTTTTTGAAAACTTGGTCTACTAAAAGAGGTGTAAAACATATCGTTGATGATCTTGCTACTGCAGAATTACATCATAACGGTGATATCAAATGTGTTGTGAGTAAAACATCAGGCAAAAAATACTATGCTGATTTATTTATTGACTGTTCTGGTTTCGCGGGCTTCTTAATAGAGCAAGTCTTAAAAGAACCAATTATTACTTTTGATAAAAGTTTATTAACGGATAGAGCCGTTGCGCTCAATATACCAGAAACCCCAGAAAGAGATGGTATTAGGCCATATACGACATCACAAGCTATGAAAGCAGGCTGGATGTGGCAGATTCCATTATTTAATCGTTCTGGTAATGGTTATGTATATTCTAGTCAATTTATGACACAGGAAGAAGCAGAAAAAGAGATACGATCTTATTTTGGCAAGCGTGCGGAAGGTATCGATGCACGCCATATAAAATTTCAATCAAGACGTCGTCAACGTTGTTGGGTTGGTAATTGTGTAAGTATTGGTCTATCGAGTGCTTTCTTAGAGCCGTTAGAATCAACAGGAATATATTTTATATATGCGGCTTTATATCAGCTGGTTAAAAATTTTCCGCGTAAAGAAATTAATCCTGCCTTGCGTGATAAGTTCAATAAAAAAGTTGCTTACATGGTAGAAGATGTCAAAGACTTTATTGTTATGCATTTTAAAACAGCCGTGCGTGAAGACACCGCTTTTTGGAAAGCTAATAAATACGATACGCAAACACCAGACTCACTACAACTAATTCTTGACCGGCAGAAAGCAGGTATCCCTATTAGAAAAAGTCATCAAGGAGATCAGCAATTGTATACATCATTTGCTGCACGCTTTGAAAATTTTTGGACTAATAGCAGTTATCAATGTATCTTTGCAGGGGTTGATTTCTTGCCTGAACATAGTATGCCTATACTACATTATAGAGATGATATTATGCAAAAAGGCAATAAAGCTCTAGAGGAAATTGCTGCTGAATCTGTACGCTTGAATAAAATTTTACCAGATCAATATGAGTATTTGAAAAAATTATATAATGGTGAGATTTCTAATGTTTCGATGTTAAAAACTGGCAAAAGTTAATTACTCTTTAAAACCAGCTATATTACTATAGCTGGTCCTTCTTAGTATACGCACATCTTTGATTGATAAATTTATTTGGATTGACAATATATAGTCCTATTGATATAACCTATAAGCAATGGAACAAAAAGGAGTATACATGCTTAAAACACTTAAAGATTTTTTGTCATTTTTTGGGTTACTTGGTACAGCAGCTACTGAGTTTGTAGGTAATCTTCATCCATATCTTGCCACTCATCTTGACGATCAAGATGAAAATGCTATAGATGTCACTAAGAGACCGCTTAATAAAACTGCACAAACGTTTTTTCCCTTAGTGGTTACCCAAGATTCGTCAGTCAGCTCGGGTTTATATAGGCTAAGAACATCTTCTCAAGTAAGAAGTCGTCATGGTGATGGAGAATGCCCAGGTGTGCGTTTTGCTGTTGGAGACAATGTTTATAAAGCAGGTTATCCTAGAGGCTAGCGATGACATTTGGTTCGGAACTTAAATCAACTTTTGATCAGCAAGGGTATCTAATTCTTCCTGACTTCATTTCGCCAGACACCTGCCGGCAATTAATTGCCGAGCAGCAAGTCATCATTAATGATCCAAGTTTACTGGATGATAGTAAAGTTATCTTTGATACGGGAAATCAGCGACATACTGAGGAACAATATTTTTTTGATTCTGCTCGCAAGATTAAACTATTCTATGAAAAAGATGCCTTTGATCAAAATGGTAATTTGAATAAAACTATTGATAAAGCGATTAATAAAATAGGGCATGCGTTGCATGATTTAAATCTAGTATTTGAAAACTTTTCTTATCAACAAGAATTTAGAGATCTTGCATTACTATTAGGAATGAATAAGCCACAAATTGTGCAGTCGATGTATTTGCTTAAACAACCTAAAATTGGCAATCAAGTCGATCTTCATCAAGATAGTACTTTTATATACACTGAGCCTGAGACGTGTATAGGTTTTTGGTTTGCGCTGGAAGATGCTAATAGAGATAATGGTTGTTTATGGGCTATACCTGGAGGACATCTCAGCCCCTTACGTGAAAGATTAATCAGGCACAACAATAGTACTCATATGGAAATATTAGATACAAGTCCATTTGATTTGTCTAAGGCTATACCCCTAGAAGTCAAAGCTGGAACTTTAATTGTATTGCATGGCCGTGTACCCCATTACAGCGAATATAATCACTCTAGTAGATCACGGCATGCTTATTCTTTGCATATAGTAGATGCGGACGCTGAATATTCTCAGTCAAACTGGTTGCAGACAGGTACTTGCCAGGCTTTTAGAACCTGGCAAATTTAATTAGCGTGACTTTTTACGAGGACTCTGCGTAGAACCATTGTCATTGTCGCTGTCGGGCACAAACTCCCCAGCTGCGAATGGATCAAAAGCCTTACCCTTTTGATTGGGACCAGTTAGCCACTGACCATTTATCCGGGCCGTTCTAGTTGGAGGTCTTTGTTTTCCATTTTGTGGAGCCCCCCCAGCTAACTCGCTCTTACTATCACTCACATCACTAGCGTTTTTTAGTTTGGTCATACCGCCTCTCCTTTTATTTTTGCCATAAGCCTTTATATGAGCTTAGGCAATTCTAAAACTGATTCGTTCATTTTTATCGGATAATATTATATTTCAAGGAGTTAGCGGTATTATTTATTGTTTCGAATATAACTTATAACATATTAAATTTTAAGAAATATTAATATGATCTGGCAAAAATAACTTTTTGGCAGTCATCTGCTCCCGTAAAGATACATTTTCCGCGTTCCTCGAATGTTTTTAATGGAATACAACGAGGAGTTACTTTTAGAGGTTTGATAATGTCATTGATAGCTTCACCATAAGTACTAAAACATACAGCAAAGCCACCGGCGTTTTCATTATCAGTGCTAAAGAATTTTTCGAATTCTTCACGCGTTGCAATATCTTTAGTTTGACTATGGCGGTATAAATACGCCCGATCAAATAAATGATTATGAATTTCATCTAATTGTTTTACTGCGCTTGAGATAAATTCATCTTTGTTGATACTAACTTTCTTTTTCGGCGATAAATCACGGCGACCCACGAACACCGCATCTTCCGCAATATCTCGAGGTCCAATTTCTACTCTAATCGGGATGCCTTTTTTAATGGCATCCCAAGTGCGCTCGCCCGCATTGATCTCACGATTATCAATTTTGACGCGTAATTGACGATGGTTATAAACTTGTTCTTCTAATGCTACTTTAATTTCATTACAATATTCAAGAACTTGTTTTTTCTGATCTTCTTGATCATTTTTATAAATTGGTAAAATAATAATTTGCACAGGAGCTAATTTTGGTGGCATGACTAAACCATCATCATCACTGTGTGTCATAATTAGAGCACCAATTAAACGAGTGGAAACACCCCAAGAAGTTGTCCATGCGTATTCTACTTGCCCTTCTTTGCTAGTAAATTTAATATTAGAAGCTTTGGCAAAATTTTGTCCTAAGAAATGCGATGTGCCTGCTTGTAGAGCTTTATGGTCTTGCATCATGGCTTCAATAGTATAACTGTCAACTGCACCTGGGAATTTTTCATCAGGGGTTTTCACGCCCTTAATAACTGGCACAGCCATTACTTGCTCAGCAAAGTTTGCATAAACATCAAGCATCTTCAAAGTTTCATCACGGGCTTCTTGAGCAGTTGCATGTACCGTATGGCCTTCTTGCCATAAGAACTCAGATGTACGTAAAAATAATCTCGTACGCATTTCCCAACGCATGACATTTGCCCATTGGTTAATCAAAATTGGTAAGTCACGATACGACTGTACCCAACGAGAATAGCATTCACCTATTATAGTCTCACTTGTAGGCCTTATAATTAAAGGCTCTTCAAGTTTAGAGACTGGTACAAGCTTACCATCTTGGAGTTCTAGACGCGTATGAGTAACGATAGCGCATTCTTTAGCGAAGCCCTCGACGTGCTCTGCTTCTTTTTCAAGATAGCTAAGTGGTATAAGTAGGGGAAAGTAAGCATTAACATGGCCAGTGCGTTTAAATGCCTCATCAAGAATTTGTTGCATATTTTCCCAAATTGCATAACCCCATGGTTTGATAACCATGCAGCCACGTACAGGAGAATTTTCAGCTAATTCACTAGCATTAATTACGGCTTGGTACCATTCTGGGTAATTTTCTGATCTTGTAGGAGAAATAGCGGTTTTAATTGCTTTTGCTTTTTGCGTAGACATATAATATACCCTAATGTAACTTGTAATCGCCATATTCTAACATACTCTAAGATATTTTAAATTATTAAAATTATGTCAGTAACCAAATCTAAAGCTAAAAAGATTTACGAATGCCAGCACTGTGGCGCTCAGCAGCCAAAGTGGGTGGGGCAATGTAATGACTGCCAAACTTGGAATAGCTACACTGAGGTAGTATTAGCTGCTAAGAATACGAGTAATAATATAAATACTTATCGTGGCTATGCAGGAATCGATGAGAATAGGGTACAAAATTTTACTGAAGTAGACTTAGAAGAGAGCATTAAATTTACTACCGGTATATCCGAGTTAGACCGGGTATTAGGCGGTGGGTTAGTGACGGGATCTGTTACTTTAATAGGCGGTGATCCTGGTATCGGTAAGTCTACCCTACTATTGCAAGCAGCAGATGTCCTATCAAAAAACTTAGAAGTTTTGTATGTCACTGGTGAAGAGTCGTTACGGCAAGTAGTATTACGTGGTTCGCGTTTAGATATAGTCGATACTAAAATAAAACTATTTTCTGAAATCCAACTGGAGAATATTATTCTTCAGGCTAGTAAAATCCAGCCAAAGGTTATTATTATTGATTCGATTCAGACTATTTGTTGTTCGCAAGTTACATCAGCCCCGGGGTCTGTTAGTCAAGTTCGTGAATCTGCTGCCCAGTTGGTACAGTATGCAAAACAGACAGGCACTGCTTTATTTTTAGTGGGTCATGTTACCAAAGAAGGTTCTATTGCTGGCCCAAGAGTCTTAGAACATATGGTTGATACAGTATTATATTTTGAGGGCCAAGGTGACAGTCGTTATCGTGTTCTACGTGCTATAAAAAATAGATTTGGTGCAGTTAATGAACTAGGTTTATTTGTAATGGGTGACAAGGGGCTCAAAGCTGTCACTAATCCTTCGGCTATTTTTTTACAAAAGACTGAAAACCCTACTGCAGGTAGTGTAGTTACAGCATCCTGGGAAGGCACGCGCCCATTATTGGTCGAGGTACAGGCACTAGTTGATCAAAGTCATTTAGGAAATCCACGCCGTGTGTGTGTAGGCATCGAGCATGCAAGGCTTATTATGTGCTTAGCTGTCTTGCATCGACACAGTGGAATTTTTACTTATGATCAAGATGTTTTTATTAATGTTGTGGGTGGGGTAAAAATTAACGAGACTTCGGCGGATTTGGCTATTACGTGTGCCGTAGTATCCAGCTTAAAAAATAGGCCAATACCCAATGATACTATTATATTGGGTGAGTTGGGTCTTGGGGGTGAATTGCGCCCTGTTCAGTCGGCAGCTAGTAGATTGCAGGAAGCGCAGAAGCATGGTTTTAAAACGGCTATCCTACCAAAATTAAATCTGCCAAAGGGTGAGTTTCCTGGTTTGAAAGTTCATACGATTAATCATCTTTCTGAGGTTTTAGAGCTATTATAGATTTGCCAGATAAGATCCCAACTGTCTAATTTCTAGACCATGTTCAAAAGTCTTTTCTTTTTTTAATTCCAAGACTAGTTGGATACACTTAGCGTTGGGGATAAACTGTTGGAAATGTGCAAAAGCAGACGTTGGATTGTCATCTTTTAATTTAACTTCAATGATGGTGTTTTCTTTACCTGCGCGTACCAAGAAATCGAGTTCTTTGCCATCTTTTGTTCGCAGAAAATGTAAAGCTGTATTTATACCAGTGGTGTCTTCTAGCCAATGCAATTGCTTTAGTAACGAACAAGCAACAAGGTTTTCAATTTTAGCGCCAGTATCTTCAGGATCGATAAGACCTATATCATAAAAATAATATTTTGGTTCTTTTAATAGACTGCGCGCAATATTTTTATGAAAAGGAGTAACCCGGAAAATAATATACATTTCTTCTAATATATTGAGCCAACGTTTTACAGTATTGGCATCACACTCTAAATCACGCGCTAAATTAGTATAGGAGATTGTGCTACCAACACGTTTTTTAAGAAGTTCAATAAGAGTTTCGATTGATTTAATATCACGAACAGCTTGGGTATCAATTAAATCTTGTCTTAGAATAATGTCGGTATGGGTACGTCGCCAGCGCTGATAGTACGTTCTACTGCCAGATAAAAAAGGCTCTGGAAAGCCACCACATTCTAGCAAGCGTTCGAGAATTTCTGGAATATCATTTCGCCAAAAGGTATAGGCTTCTTTTAGGTCAATGGGGTGTAGACGAAATTGAAAATAACGACCGGCTAATGAATCTCCAACTTTTTTAAAAGTGTCGAGCTTAGCACTGCCTGTAACGAGAATATTGGGTTTGGTACCTTCTTTATCATAAACTCCTTTTAAGAAAGTTTTCCATTTAGCCATTTTATGCAGTTCGTCGAAAATGACTAAGGACTTATTACGATCCCAGCTTTTTTCTTTTAATGTGAGTCTGTCTTCTGCGACATCATAATTGAGATAATCATAAGAATTACCCAAAGATTTTGCTAAAGTGGTTTTACCCGATTGTCTTGGCCCAGTTAACAGTATGATTTTATTATCTAAATCTGTTTTAATGCTATCAAATAATGCTCTTTTCATATGACTATTATGACATACATTCCGAAATAGTCAAGACTAAAACGGCGCGCATTCCGTTTTAGTCGTGATTATTTTAACTATTTGAAAAACATGAGTTTTTTCTATAATTTTACGAAAATTTCAAGTTGTAATTTCGCGGGCCCTCAACTTGCAATTTCGCGGACTCCAAAGTTGCGTGCTAATATTGAATATAACCATAAAACTCGCGAGAGCTAAGCTCATGGATTCTATAGACTCACTTTCTACCACATGCTGTATCGCCGGCGGCGGCCCCGCTGGTGTCATGCTAGGTTATTTATTAGCTCGTGCGGGTATAGATGTCATAGTTCTAGAAAAACATAGTGATTTTTTGCGAGATTTTCGTGGCGATACAGTACACCCGTCTACATTACAGATTATAAGTGATCTTGGTTTACTCGATGAGTTTTTGCAACAACCCCATCAAAAAATTAGTAAAGTCTCGATGAGTGTATTTGGTGAAATGATTACAATGGGTGATCTAAGCAGCCTGAAAGTTAAGACACCTTATATTGCCATGATGCCGCAATGGGACTTTTTAAATTTTTTAGTGAGTAAAGCGAAGCAATTGCCTAGATTTAAAATATTGATGGAAGCTGAGTTAATAGATTTAGTAAATAATGATGATAAAGTAACTGGTGCATTAGTTAAAACTCCTACAGGGATTATAACAATAAATAGTAAATTATTAGTTGGTGCTGATGGTAGGCACTCTACAGTACGCAAGCAAGCCAATCTTAATGTCAAAAATTTAGGTGTCGCTATAGATGCGTTATGGTTTAGAATCTCACGTAAACCCGATGATCCTAAAGAAACTTTTGCCAATATTTCACCGGGTAAATTAATGGTTATGATCAATCGAGAAGAATATTGGCAGTGCGCTTATATTATACCTAAAGGTTATTTGAACCAATTACAACAAATGGGTTTAAAAAAATTTCAAGATGTTATTGTACAGGTTCGGCCACTATTTGCTGATCGAGTAGATGAGCTTACATGCTGGGATGATATAAAATTACTAGAAGTACAGGTTAATCGTTTAGAACATTGGTATAAAAAAGGTTTGTTGTGTATTGGTGACGCAGCGCATGCGATGTCTCCCGTTGGTGGCGTAGGAATTAATCTTGCTATTCAAGATGCAGTTGCAACAAGTAATATATTGATACCTGATTTAAGAAGAGGGTTGGTTTTAGATGAAAGTTTGGCGTTGGTACAAAAAAGACGAATGTTTCCTACTGTCATGACGCAAAAAATGCAGATGATGATGCATAAAAAATTGATTTATAAAATTTTAGATAATAGTGAAAATTTTAAACCGCCTTTTTTTCTTCGAGTAATGTCCGTATTTACTTTTTTGAGTAAATTAACAGGTTATCTTATAGGCATAGGTTTTAGACCAGAAAATGTAGATTTAAAGCTAATTGATAATAATTAAAATAAATGAAAAAAGTTAAAAAAATAATAAAATTTCTCATAGTAATAACGAGCACATGTTCTTTGATGCTTGCTTGTTATGCTAAAGTTTTTTCTGTGGAGCAAGCAATACAGTTAGAGGCACCAAGTGTTGTAAGAACAGGTGATAATATTATAATGGGTATAGATTCCCGAGACTATGTTAGTTTTGCACCATATTGGTGGCGTTGCCCAGAACCAAACCCTAATAATTTTTACTATAGACAAGATGGTGTGCGTAATAATTTATTAGTTAAGCAGGGCGATTCGTCAAAGTTTCAAGAATTAGCTCAAGCAGTAGTTTTATTAGCACGTGCTTATGATAAAAATGACGATGTCACTAAAAAATATATTGAAAAATCTTCAGAATTAATCAGAGTTTGGTTTGTTGATTCAAAAACTCGAATGAACCCGAACTTGAATAATGCTCAAATTATTGCTGGACCGCATAATAGTAAGAAGTTTTCAGCTTCATGCACTCCGCGTAACGACAATATTCAAGAAAAGGGCGGGACAAAGTCGGGAATAATTGAATTTCGTTATATGATTAGTATCTTAGCAGTTATGCCTATTATTATTAACACGGGTACTTTAACGCAAGATGAACAGGATAAATTTAACCAATGGTTAGAGAGCTATTATAAATGGTTAATAACCAGTCCTGCAGGTAAAATGGAAGCCGCAACCGAAAACAATCATTCGACTTGGTACGATGCGCAAGCGGTGAGTATAGCTTTATATCTAGGGAAAAAAGAAGAAGCAAAAAAACGTCTGATGAGTACTAAAGATAAAATAGCAAAACAAATTTCATCTGATGGAAGAATGATAAATGAACTTGCCCGTGCTCAAGGGTTGACTTATAGCTTATTTAACCTTGAGGCATTTTTTATTTTAGCAACATTAGCCGAGCAAGTGCGTGTAGATCTTTGGAAATATAAGGCTGACAAGGGGCAAAATATTCTTCAGTCTTATGAGTTTATCAAGCAATATAAAGGTCAATGTGAAGCTGATCATAATTGTAAGTTCGGTCCAAATAAACAATATAAACAATTAGGTACTGTGAAGCTAAGAAGTTGGGATGTATTAGATCCTGCAAATCGTAAGGATATCATCTATAATATTACTAGCTAGCAGAGCATACAGCAGTCAGGAGAGTGAATAAATATAGTTATTGATTTTGTTGCTAGTAATCGAGGATTAAGTTGTTCTATTTTATTATGTTGTTACTATCGAAAAATTTTGATTTAAAGTCTTCGTCATCATTGGTGTTAAATAAATAATTGGCTATTAGCGCTGCTAGACCTATTCCAGTGAAACATGATGCTATCAACATTAAATTTTGTGAATGATTCATGGCTATAATAAAGCTAAAAAATATTGCTCCCATGCTTTGAATCGTACTGAGTAGCGCTGATGCAGTTCCAGCTATATTAGTAAAGTCATTAATTGCACCAACACTTGCATTTGGCGCAATCAGACTTGCTGCAAACATATAAAAACAGACTGGAATAACTAAGGCAACAATATTTTGAATATGTAATAAATAGACAATAATTAATATTAGACCATTGAATAGTTGTATACTGAAGCCGGTATATATCATGTGATTTATACCAATGTTATAAACTAGGCGTCGGTTAAAAATATTTCCTATGATATACATCAGACCAACGATAAAATATATCCAACCAATTTGCACAGGGCTAACATGATAATACTTAGTAAGTAATATTGGTCCTGCGGTTGCCCAGGCAATGACCCCACCAAAAGTAAGGAACCCACAAAAGCTATAAATTTGGAAATTGCGTGAGGAAAGTAAACTTTTAATATTTTTTCTTATTCTATGTGGATGCAAATTTCGTTTACTATGTTTAGTGCTAGTTTCTGGTAAAATAAATAAGATAGAAATAATATTAATAATCGCTATCATTAATAATAAAACAAAGCAGGCATGCCAGTTTATATAGTGTGAAAGATAGCCACCTAGGACTGGCGCTATGATTAGTAAAGATATATTAGCAACGGCTAAGTGTGAGTTCGTCAATATTAGCTCATGTCCAGTGAATAAATCACGCATCATCGCTCGACAGACAGTTGTGCCTACCCCAGCGCCTAGTCCTTGTATAAATCGACCTACTAAAAAACCCATTATTGTGGTGGTATAGATACAGAGAACAGTGCCTATTAGGGCTATCATGGTGCCTATAAATAATACGGGTTTTCTGCCAAATCCATCGGAGACGATACCATAGATAGGTTGTGAAATAGCAGCGCTTACCACATAAACAGTAATAGACAGCTGTACCATGTGGGTATTGGTGTCAAAATAGTTTGCTATATAAGTTAGAGAGGGGATATAGAGATCAGTTGCAATCTGCCCTAAGGTAAAGATTAATAGGGTAAAAAAAATAAATTGGCGTTTATTAGTCATAATTTAGTTTAGGGCGAAATTATGAATATTTCTAGCTTAAATAGTGGGAATAATTACAGTTAAACTAACTGAGGTCGTGGTCTGATTTACCTAGTCTTAGTATCAATATCAGGCTACAATCATCGCCACTCTTTTTAACAATACTAACTCCTGTATCTGCTGCCATAAAAAGTCAGGATTATTCTCTGTTTTAAGTAACACTTCTAATTGACCTATTCGTTGTAAAGTCTTATAAACTAATTTTAGATCAAAGTTACTTAAAGCGGTTGATATGACCTGTTGTTTGCTTGCCCAAAGATTTAATTTTTGTAAGACGTGGTGTGGGGAGATCTGGCTAAGCTTAGCTTGTTCTAATATTTCTCCGACTATATATAATTCTTTACGTAATGCCCATAGAATTAATAACGGCTCAGTATCTTGTTCTTTTAATATGTTTAAAATAATTAAGCTTTGTTTAAGATTTCCAGATAAATAACAATTAACCAAATCAAAGATATCATAATTAGCATGCTCTGATAAAGTTGTAAAAAATAATTCTTTATTTGTTTGGTTAATTTGCGTTATATTTTGTAGCTGTAGTTTATATAAAGTTTGTGCAGCGACCATGGGGTTGCACATAGTCTTTTGGCAAAAGTAATCAAAAATTGTATTATCAGCAAATGTTATTTGATGCTGTTGGAGCAACCGATTTAATAGTTTCGGGTATTCGCTGATTGACGGCGGCCAGATAGTTATAATTAAGCCTGTTCTATCAAGACTTGCCATCCATTTTTGTTTTAAAACCTGGCTTTCCAGACGATAAGGATAAAACACCATGCAGAGTGTGTCTTTATTAGTCTCGAGGATATTGGCTATTTTAATTAATTCCTGTTGATCGTCGCTGGTTATTTTATCAATAAAGTGTATTTCTAATATTTGTTTTTGACTAAAGTTAAATAAACTTGGTGTTTGCACAGTGTTGAGGATTAGTAACCAATCAGTGCTACTATCGATATGAAAAACTATGCGTTCACAGCTTTGGTTAAAGCCCTTGGGTTCAAGAAGTTCTTTGATTTGTTTTCCTGCATCAAAAAGTAAGTAATTATCTTCACTATTAAACCAATAGAAGTTAGCTAAGTTAGTATATTTTTTTTGATTATTAATATAGCTGGGTAGTTGATTCTGGTTTATTTGCATAAATTTAAGTAGTCGCAACTATCAATTGATTAATAATGCGATCGGTCACTTCTTGGATTAAATCATTAGTAATCGTCTCTTCTTCGTAATCCAGGCCCAGAATTTGGTTTTGTTTATAATTATAATTCCTTTGGGCATTGATATGCTGATTAGCAAAAAGAAGCTTGTTTTTTTTATAGATATTAAAAATTGCATCAAAGTTCAATTTGTATTGCGCGACTAATTGATTGCTGCCAGTTGATGTAATTTTTTTAGTATATTCAGCTGATCTTATTTCTAAAGTATAAATAGTATTTTTTGTTTTTAAGTTACTTGAAGTCCTGCTAGTATCTGAGTGATTGAATCCAACAGGTGTGACATTAATATTGTTAGCACGTAAATTGCTAATAAGACCACTAATAAATTTGTTATTCCAGTTAGTATGGCTAACACCACGGTAATCTAAAGTTAGATTACTGATGTCTAATTTACTATGGTGCCAACCACGTAGTTCAAAACCACAAGAACTTAGTAATAAAGTTATCAGCGGTAAAGTTATAAATAGTAGAGTAGTAAATACATAATTATGTTTAAACGAACTTACTTTAATAGGCATCATATTTATAACTTATATAACAATATTGATTAATTTATTAGGTATAACAATAATTTTCTTTATTTCACAGCCTTCAAGATGTTTTTGTACATTAGTATTGTTTAAAGCTGCAGATTGTATGCTGGCTTTATCTGCATTATTGTCCATAGTCAAGTTCGCTCTGACTTTGCCATTTACTTGCACAACGACATTAATAGTCTCTGCATTAAGTGCATTAGTATCAAGTTGTGGCCATGATGTGTCTATAATAGAAATATTAGTGTTTGGGTTTAATTTAAACCACAATTCATGACAAATATGAGGAGTGATCGGTGCAAGCACGCAGACTATTATTTTTAATGCTTCTAGATAAATTATATTATCTTGCTGAGTATTAATAGTAAATTTACCCAATAAGTTTACTAATTCCATTACAGCAGAGATAACTGTATTAAAAGCATATCTAGTAGAATAATCTCCGGTCGTTTTTTGTAAAACACTATGGGCTTTAAGCCTTATATTTTTTTGTTCACTGTTAAGCTCAATGTTTTTTAAGTAAGTAGGGATATCAGCAAGTTCTAAATTATTTATATTTTCTGCAGTAAATTCTTGCTTAAGGTAATTATTAATCAATGTCCATAATTTTTTCAGAAATCGATAAGAACCCTCGACGCCAGCATCAGAGTACTCTAAAGATTGTTCTGGTGGGGCTGCGAACATGCTGAATAATCTGACTGTATCGGCGCCATATTTTTCGATTAAATCAACAGGTGACACGGTGTTGCCTTTTGATTTAGACATTTTTGAGCCATCTTTTAAGACCATGCCTTGGGTAAGTAAGTTTTTAAACGGTTCATCAGTATTTAACAAGCCTTCATCGCGCATTAATTTATGATAAAAACGGGCATATAATAAATGCATAATAGCGTGTTCTATACCGCCAATATATTGATCAACTTGTCCCCAATAATTAACGCGTTGATCTAACATTTTTTCATTTTGATTAGGACAGGCGTATTTTGCATAATACCAAGAAGATTCCATAAATGTATCAAACGTATCCGTCTCACGTGTAGCCGGTTTGCTGCACTGAGGGCAAGTTGTTTGGTAAAACTCAGGTAATGATTTTAGTGGCGAATTAGTGCCGCTAAATTCAACATTAGTTGGTAATACTACTGGAAGCTCTTGTTCAGGTACAGCTTGTGGTCCACAGATATCACAATGGATAATCGGGATAGGTGCTCCCCAATATCTTTGTCTTGATACGCCCCAATCTCTTAGGCGATAGTGCGTAGTTTTTTCGCCTAAGTTATTTTCCTGCAAATATTCAGTAATGGCGCTAATAGCTAGAGTTGATTCTAGGCCGTCGAATTGATCTGAGTTAATTAATACGCCATATTCAGTAAAAGCTTTTGCGGATAAATCATGATCAAGATCAGGATTAATAGCCTTAATTACTCTTGAGTAAGTAATATTATATTTACGGGCAAACTCATAATCACGTTCATCATGTGCAGGGACTGCCATGACTGCTCCTGTGCCATAATCCATGATCACATAGTTACAGACCCATACAGGGATTTCTTGTTTAGTTATTGGATGGGTGCAGGTAAATTTTGTTGCCATTCCTTGTTTCTCAATGGTCGCAAGATCCGCTTCAGCAACTTTTATCTGATTAGCTTTTTTTATGAACTCAGCAAGGGTAGGGTTATTTTTAGCTGCAAGTTGGGCTAATGGATGCATCGGTGCAATGGCAATAAAACTCACGCCCATTAGTGTATCAATACGAGTAGTGTAGACTGAGAGATCTTGATCGACATCTCTAACTTTGAATACAACATTGGTGCCTTCTGAGCGTCCAATCCAGTTACGTTGCATCGTTTTTACTTGCTCTGGCCAGCCAGTCAAAGTATCAAGGCAGTCTAATAATTCATCAGCGTAATCTGTAATTTTTAAGAACCATTGATTAATTTCTCGACGTTCAATAGGTGCACCTGAGCGCCAACCCTTGCCATCTACTACTTGCTCGTTAGCTAAAACGGTATTGTCTACTGGATCCCAGTTAACCACGCTTTTTTTCTGGTAAGCTAGGCCCTTTTTAAATAATTTAGTGAATAGCCATTGTTCCCAGTGATAGTATTCCGGTGCACAGGTAGCAAATTCTCGACTCCAATCAAAACCAAAGCCTATAGATTTTAATTGCTCACGCATTTGTGCAATATTTTGATAGGTCCAATCGCGCGGGGGTACTTGTTTTTGGATAGCTGCATTTTCAGCTGGTAGACCAAAAGCGTCCCAGCCCATAGGGTGAAGGACATTTTTGTTATTCATACGCCAAAATCTAGCAATTACATCACTCAAGCTATAATTACGAACATGTCCCATGTGCAAGTTACCACTCGGATAGGGTAGCATGGATAGGCAATAAAATTTCTCTTTGCTTGGGTCTTCAGTAACTTCAAATGATTTATTGTCGTCCCAATATTTTTGGACAGATTGCTCTATAACTTTGTGATTATATAATTCGGATTGGTGCTGCATGATTATTCTTTACAACTTAAGTGGCTAATTCTCATTAGATTATAACATAGAATTTTTTTGTAAATAGCCACTTAAGTTTTAAGAAAACAGTAACTTAAATGGTTAGATAAATGTCTTAAGTCTTGCTTTGAGAAGTTGGTGTGTTAAACTACGAGGCAAATAATTTCTATAATGTACTTATCTTACTAAATATTGAATAATATGCAATTAGCAGACTTTACTTATAATTTACCCCCAGAGCTCATCGCCAAATTCCCGGCCAAAAACCGTACTGATAGTCGCTTAATGGTTGTTGAAAATACAGATATCGAACATTTGGCGTTTAAAGATATAGAAAAACTCTTAAACCCTGGTGATTTACTTATTCTAAATAACACCAAAGTTATTCCTGCTAGGTTTTATGGTGTAAAGACTACCGGCGCTAAAATAGAGTTTTTATTAGAAAGGGTGGTAAACGAACGCCAGGCTTTGGTTTATATAAAAGCTAATAAACCACCGAAAAGAGATTTAGTAATAAATCTAATAGAGGCTGATGCTCTAGAGTCTGGTGAGAATATTTATAGTAAAACTAGTATTGCTAGCATTACCGTCTTAGAAAAGCGGAATAATATTTATTTAGTCCAGTTGAATGACTGCAGTATAACCTGGTTAGACTTGATGCAAAAGATAGGCAAGTTACCTTTACCGCCCTATATAGATAGAACATTAAAGCCTGAGGATGCGATGCGTTATCAGACTGTTTTTGCTAAGCATGATGGGGCGGTAGCCGCACCTACCGCAGGTCTACATTTTGATCAAGATTTATTAACTAAGCTCAAAAACAAAGGCGTCGAGATCAAATATATTACTCTGCATGTGGGTTCTGGAACTTTTGCGCCAGTACGTGTTGATAATATTCTTGAGCATAAAATGCATAGTGAAAGCTATAGTATTGAACCAGAGACTGTAGAGAGTATTATCAATCTTAAAAAAAATAACAAACTATTTAATAAAAATAATAAAATAATTGCTGTTGGAACTACGAGCTTAAGATGTTTGGAAAGCTTGGCTAAAGATTTAGAAGACCTGGAAGTTGATACAGAGCAATTAAGAGAGGCTAGTCTTATTGGTGAAACGGATATATTTATTTATCCGGGTTTTAAATTTAAATTAGTTGATAAATTAATTACTAATTTTCATTTGCCAGGTTCAACATTAATGATGCTAGTTAGCGCGTTTGCAGGCATGGAGAATATCAAGAACAGTTATGCTCAGGCGATTGAGCATCAGTATAAGTTTTATTCTTATGGGGATGCAATGTTGCTGATCCGCTGTGATAATAATGATCGATAAAAATAATAATTATTTTTTTTATATAGTTGTATATAATAGTTCATTAAGGTCCGATTAGAATTCAAAGAAGTAATTTCGAGGTTGTAAATGTTTCAAAATGTATACGCTGCTGTCGACAATAGTGCGGCTCAACAAGCCAATAACTTTTCTATGCTGTTTTTGATGGGAGGGTTTCTCTTAATATTTTATTTTTTAATTATTCGACCTAAGCAGCAAAAAGAGAAAGAACAAACCAATCTTCTTAGCAAGCTTGATAAAAATGATGAGGTTATTACTTATTCAGGCTTGATGGGTAAAATTATTAGAATCAAAGATGACTTTATTGTTTTAAGCATTGCTGATAATGTCGAAATTAAAATGCAAAGATCTTATATTAAAAGTATCCTTCCAAAAGGTACTTTAAAAAACATTTAGTAAAAATAAAATATATTATTGGATTATGATATGAACAAATACCCATTATGGAAGAATTTACTAGTTTTAGCTGTAGTAATGTTTGGGGTTATTTATTCTTTACCCAATTTGTTTGGTGAAGATTATGCTATACAGGTTATTACTAGTGGTGGCAAAGAGTTAACGCAAGAAGATTCGGCTAATATTCATAGTCAAGTAAAAGAAGTTCTAACATCCCGGAAAATTCCGTTTAAAGCTATTTCTAACCAAACTAATGGTTTATTGATTAGGTTAAACGATTCAGATGATCAATTAGCTGCTAAAACTCTGATCAAAAAGAAACTAGGTGATGATTATATTGTTGCTTTAAATTTAGCACCATCAACGCCTCGTTGGCTTACAGCCTTGGGCGCAGCAACTGACGAAGTAGCCAACGAACTGGAGGCC
>CAYLXL010000009.1:20712-55765 GCA_964387745.1 uncultured Gammaproteobacteria bacterium
AGGTTTGGACTTAAGAGGAGGCGTCCACTTTTTAATGGAAGTGGATACGCAGGCAGCATTATCAAATTACTTAAATAGTGATATCGAGGAAATCCGTAAGCAATTACGTGAAGAAAAAATTCGTTACCGAGGTATTTCAATTAAAAACAGTCCGAATTCAGATAATAGTGAGATTTATTTACGCTTTAAATCGGTTGAAGATTTAGATAGAGCTTATGATTTCCTAAAAAAACAATTTGCCAATTATATTATTAACAAAACACAAGACGCTGATGGTGGTGCAATATTAGCAAAGTTTTCTGATATCGAGCTTGCTCGAATCAAGGGCTATGCAATGGAACAAAGCATTGCAACTCTACGTAAAAGGGTGAACGAACTAGGCGTAGCAGAAGCTATAGTACAAAGGCAGGGCAGTAATCGAGTTGTTATCGAATTGCCTGGGATACAAGATACGGCACGCGCTAAAGAAATCATTGGTAAAACAGCTACCATTGAATTTCGTTTAGCGTATCCAGGTAGAGATTATGGTGACTATGCTCCAGCTGGGTATACATTGATGGCTATGCATTCTGGTAATAACATTAAAGAAGCCGTTAAGAATGAGGTAATCATTACTGGTGAGTCAATCATCGGTGCTTACGCAGATTTTGATCAGCAAAACGGTCGTCCTTCGGTGTCGATAACCTTAGGAGGTAGCTCAACTCTTATTAGAAAGTTTAGCCAGGTGACTCTTGAAAACCAAGGTAAACCAATGGCAACTATTTATGTTGAAACTCGTATTAAAGAGCAGCAACAAGCTGATGGCACGGTAAAAGTGACCAAAGAATTAGTAAAAGAAATAATATCCGTTGCGACAATCAACAGTGCGTTAGGTAAACGTTTCCAAATAACAGGCTTGCAGTCAATAAATGAAGCAAAAAATTTAGCGCTATTATTAAGAGCAGGTGCATTACCCGCACCAGTTCATATTATATCTGAGCGGACAATTGGGCCTAGCTTAGGTAAAGAAAATATTGCCATGGGTATAAATTCAGTAATCTATGGTATGTTGTTTGTTTTAGTCTTTATGGCTGCTTATTATAGGGTGTTTGGTTTAATCGCTGATTTAGCATTGTTTATGAACCTTGTAATTTTGGTGGCAATCTGTAGTCTTATTGGGGTCACGATGACCTTGCCAGGTATTGCTGGTATAGTTTTAACCCTTGGTATGGCAGTCGATGCCAACGTTCTTATTTTCGAACGTATTCGTGAAGAGATGAGAGCTGGTACAACTATTCAAGCTAGTATTAAAGCAGGCTACGAAAAAGCATTTGCTACTATTATTGACTCAAATGTGACTACGCTTATTGCTGCAATTGTGTTATTTAGCATAGGATCTGGTGCGGTAAAAGGCTTTGCATTAGTTTTAAGCTTAGGGCTGCTGACATCTATGTTTACAGCAGTGACAGGGTCGCGAGCTGTGGTCAATGCGCTTTATGGTGAAAAAAGACTTAAGAAACTATCTATTGGAATTTAATATTAGGATTTAATCATGGAATTTTTTAGAAAAAAAACAAATATTGATTTCTTGAAGATAAAAAATATTACAGCTATTTTATCTTTACTGATGATTACAGTCTCTTTTGCTAGCTTATATTTTAAAGGGATCAACTGGAGTTTAGATTTTACGGGTGGAATAGTCGTTGAGCTTGGTTACACTCAAGATGCGCCCTTACCAAAAATACGTGAAAACCTAAAAACAGCTGGGTATCACGATGCTGTTGTTCAAAGCTTTGGTTCACCGAAAGAAGTGATTATCAGATTGGCTTCAAGAGAAGGTGTTGATGAAAAAGTTGTTGCCGCTAATATTATTCAAGAATTAACCAAAGACGGAACCAATGTGCAGTTACGACGTGTTGATGCTATGGGTTCACAAGTCGGTAGAGAATTAGCTGAGCAGGGTAGCCTAGCAGTTATAGTAGCTTTAGTTGCTACTATGTTATATATTGCTATGCGCTTTGAGATGCGTTTTGCGATATCTGCTGCTGTAGCTTTAGCGCATGATCCTATAGTAATTTTAGGTTTGTTTTCTTTTTTCCAAGTAGAATTTGATTTAACGACTTTAGCAGGGATGTTAGCAGTTATTGGCTATTCTTTGAATGATACTATCGTAGTGTTTGATCGTGTTAAAGAAAATTTTGTAAGATTGCGTAAAATAACACCTTACGAAGTAGTAAATTTATCTTTAAATCAAACCTTATCAAGAACTATCATGACCTCTGGTTTGACCATGCTGGTTGTGATTGCTCTTTTAATCTTTGGCGGACCAACTTTACATGGTTTCTCGTTGTCTTTATTTATAGGTATTGTCGTTGGTACTTACTCGTCAATTTATGTTGCAGGCGCATTTGCTCTAGTTTTAGGCTTAAATAAAGCAGATTTACTACCGAGTAAAAAACAAGTCGATGACTTACCTTAATAATACTTTCTCCTATGCAGAATCAATCTCCTGAGTATTGGATGAATCTTGCTTTAGAGCAAGCACGATACGCTCAGTCCATAGGAGAAGTTCCTGTCGGAGCGGTTATAGTCAAAGACAATGAGCTTGTAGCAGTTGGCTATAATTGCAGTATCACTTCTCAAGATCCAAGTGCGCATGCAGAAATAGTAGCTATCCGTAACGCTGCACAAAAATTAGCAAACTATCGTCTGATTGATTGTGATCTCTATGTGACCCTTGAGCCCTGTATTATGTGTTTGGGTGCTTTGCTTCATAGTAGAATTAATAAGCTATATTATGGTGCAAGTGATCCTAAAACAGGAGCTTTAGGTGGTTTAGTAGACTTATCTAAGTTGTATATTGTTAATCACCAAATTTTAACCCAAGGTGGGATTCTAACAGAGTCTTGTTCAGTTATCTTGAAAGACTTTTTCAGAAATAAACGTTAAACTTTAGCTCATTCTATGTAAAACACCTATTATATTCTGGGCAGCAAAAAAAAATGATGCTAGGATAGAGGTTATGTTTAATACTAGAAACGTTTATATTCAAATTAGAAAGCATCTTTATAGATCGCTATGTTTATTCTTTATATCTATAGGTTTATTTTACCTGGCATGCGCTGTTGCCATCACGGTTATACCGTATTACAAACAAGAAATTGCTTCTGAATTGAGTAAAGCAATAGATAAGCCTATTGCTTTTTCTAAGATAAAATTTAACTGGCGTGGGTTTAGATTATACGCAAAGGTATACGGAGTTAACATAGGTCAACAGGTTGAACAACCCTTTCAAATTCAAGCTAATCACGCGCGAAGTAATAGTTCGCCAGCCACAGTTTCTATGAAAGATATTGGTTATTTTGAAATATTAATTCAGCCTGTAAAAAGCCTGTTCAGCCTAAAAATTAGGTTCGATAAAATACTTATCAATGGCGGTAAGATCTATATCAATAATCAAATTGTAGAAAAGGATTTAGTTGATTTAGATATTAATAAATTTAATATTAAGAAATATTTAAGCAATATATTAAATCATCAATATCTTGGTTGGATTAACGTTGATAATGTTACGCTCAAAAACATAGAAGTTATTATTTCTACTAATAAAAACAAAAATAAAAATATTCTAATTAGTGATTTTATAGTCGCTGAAGCCAAATTAATTCAAAGACGTGATAGTGATTATCTCTACGGTATAGCTTATAAAGTAAATAATGATAAAGCTAAAAATAGGGTAAGAGAAAAAATTGAATTAGCGATTAGATATAATAAAGATAGCAAAGATAAAAATAACAAACTGATACCACATAAATTTTACCTTGCTGCTAATGACCATGAGTTACTGTTGGTAATTCATGATGCTATTGCTAGTAAAGTAAAAAATTTGAAAAAATTAACTATAGACCCAAATACAGAGATTAAATTATGGGGTGAGATTAATAATGATGATTTTGAGCATTTTGATCTTGGTAAAACCATAGAGGCTCACATTACTTCACCAAGTATCTATTTTGAATTTGATCAAAATAATAAAATAAACTTAGAGAAAATAGATGGTCTAATAGTTTATCAGGGCGATGATTTCTCTAATCAAGATAAATTTAAATTAGATCTTATTAATTTTAAAACTCGATTTGCTGACACAGCATTTATTATTAATTCTCATATAATTAAAGCAGGTAAAGACGAGCGGACTTATATAAAAAGTGACCTGAGTTTTGGTCATGCGGATCTAAAATCTTTTATCGGCAACTTGCCCACTTTTATTATTGGGGAAGAAACTCGAACTTGGTTAACAAAAAATATTCAAACAGGTAAATTAGGTAGTAGTCGAATATTAACCCGAGGGTATTTCGATGATAGCTTCCCTTATGATCCTAAATACGATAAACCTGAAGGTATATTTATTCTGCGTGCAGAAATTTTAAATACTCGTTTATTATATCACCCAGAATGGCCAAAACTTGAAAATCTTGATGGTATATTGACTCTAAGGGGGCGCGATATCAGCATTGTTTCCAATCGAGCAATGATACAAAATAACAAAATTTCGTCTTTAGCTGCACAGATAAAAGGTTTGGGTAAAGATGAATCGGATAATCTTTATATCCATGCACAAACTTCTTCAAAGGGTGAAAATCTAGCAAATTTAATTGATACTACTCCTCTTAAGAAAAGTCTTGCAGGTATTAACAAAAGCACTAACATAAATGGATCTATAGGTTTAGATTTGAACTTAATTATCCCGATCGCCCACCGCGGTAAAAATGAAGTAGCAGTAAATGGTAAGCTATTTTTCAATAAATGTAATCTCAATGTTCTTGATACACCGCTGCTATTTACTAACTTACAGGGGGCATTAGATTTTACTGATCACACGGTGAAATCAGTAGATTTATTAGCAGATTTTAATAACAAGCCAGCACCAATCAAAATAGATTATAAAGAATCTAATTTAAACATATTATTAAACAGTGAGTTTGACTCTAAATATTTGTTAGATTACTATAAGCTTGACTATAATAATGCCATTTATGGCAATTCTAAATTTGACTTAGCGCTCAATATAGACAAAAAGGATTATTTAGCAGTTAATGTGACGAGTTCACTAGAAGGTATACAAAGTAATTTCCCTAAAATATTATTTAATAATAGATTTAATAAACAAGCTGGAGAAAAGTTAGAAACTAGATTGACCATTACCAGCAATCTTAATACTGATACGGTGCGTTATAATCTAGAGATCAAAAACGTGCAAAAAGACAGCAAGGTTATAAATCAATCTATGAGTAATTTTGATTATATAAGAAATAATAAATACTCTGCGCTCGCGGTTGTCACAGATGACATGGTAGGCAATATAAACTTTATTAGTGAGAAAAACATAAACGATAATAAAATAAATGCAGCATTCAATAAGTTGGCGCTGTATTCAGATCAGGATTTCATAGATACGCAAACTACAAATTTTGATTTCTTCAATCTACCTAAAATAAGCATTAATATCAAAAATTTTACCTACAACCAAGAATTAATTGGTGATGTTAATTTTTCAACAATGTCTGATTCACAGACAAAAATATTTAAAATTACAGAGGCAGAGGTCCATGGCGGTGCTTTGGATATAAATTTTAATGCGACATACAAAAATAATGAGTCATATATTAAAGGGCTGTATAAAGTTTTAGATTTACCAAGGCTTGTCAAACTAGTAGATGATTTTGATTTTAAAGATCAGATAAAATTTAATGGGTCCTATGATTTATCATGGCCTGGTAAACTTATGGCAATAAATTTGAAAAGCTTGACTGGCGATGTTAGTGTTGATGCTGGACATGGTAGAATACAGGATGTTAAGGTTGGCGTTGGACGAGTGTTTAGTTTTTTTAATCTGCAATCACTCGAAAAAAGATTGCGTTTTGATTTCTCGGATGTTTTTGAGCCTGGTTTTAAATTCGATAATGTCAAAGGTAAATTCCATATAAATAATGGGATATTAAATACGGATAAAATTTTTATTACTGCTGGTTCTGCTGATACCGAATTATATGGTGATATCGATGTGATTAACAAACAGTATAATATTAATGCAGATGTTACCCCTCATATGACAAGTAGTTTACCAGTTGCAGCTGCAGTTGTGGGTACGCCAGTTGCAGGTGCTGTAGTATTTTTAGTTGATAAAATTCTCGAGTCACCGGTTGACCAATTATCAGAGAGATCATATTCAGTTACAGGCCCATGGACTAATCCAGTGATTACTAAGCTTAATAAGAAAAGAGGTCCTTTGATTGAAGTAAGTTGGTTAAAAGAACAACAAAAAAACACAGAAGAATTATTGAATGATATATTCAGTAGTTCGCAACAATAAGATGTTGGAGTTAAGATGTCCTGGCAATTACTAGCATCGCATGATGCTTTATTGAAAAGATCAGATTTGTATAAAACCATTCGAAAATTTTTTGAAAATAAGCAAGTTTTAGAGGTTGAAACACCCTTGTTATCTTATGCAGGTGTAACCGATCCGTTTATTAATAGCTTCGAGGTTTATGAGCCTAATGATACGACTCATCAAAACAAATACTATCTACAGACCTCTCCTGAATATGCCATGAAACGCATGTTGTGTTCTGGTGTTGGTTCTATTTTTCAAATCTGTAAAGCTTTTCGCTGCGAAGAGATTGGTGCAATGCATCATGTTGAGTTTAGTATTTTAGAGTGGTATAGAATAAACTTTGATTTACAAGATTTGATGAATGAAATGGCAGAATTATTATGTTTAGTGCTAAATTTAGAAAATAATGCTAGTAATATTATATTCATAAGTTATCAGCAGCTGTTTCTTGAGTATTTAAATTTTGATTATAATTTAGTAGATATTACTTTTTTAAAAAAATTAATTAAAAAAATATTTGACGATAGTTTCGATAGTATTATTGATCATCATGATTTTGATAATCTTTACGATAAAGATGATTTACTGATGATTTTGTTATCAAATTATATAGAACCTAAGATGGCAGAAGTCGCAAAAAATAAAATTTTATTTTTATATAATTATCCTGCTTCGCAAGCTGCTTTAGCTAAATTAGAATTAGTTGATGGCTATCGTATTGCAAAGAGATTTGAAGTTTATTTCAATGGGGTAGAGTTAGCTAATGGCTTTCAAGAATTGTCTGATCCCGCAGAACAGGAAGCAAGATTTCAGAAAGATTTAGAGCACAGAAAAAAACTAGGTTTACCCATGGTTAATATTGACCACAATTTTTTAGCTGGTTTAAAACATGGTTTGCCAGAATGCTCAGGGGTGGCATTAGGACTTGATAGGTTATTGATGCAGCAGATGAGCTTTAGTAATATTGAAGAGGTTTTGGCTTTTAGGTTTTAGAGCTTGTTTCTTTGTAAACGTTTAGCTGTTCGAATTTTGTCATCCTGAGCCTAGTCGAAGGATCTCAATTAATCTTCAGCTAATGAGATCCCTCGCAAAAGCTCGGGATGACAGGGGATACAGTGAACGCATACGTTTCTTTTTCTGTAACATATTGATAGTTGATAAAATCCTGACTTTTCGGCAGTGGATTACCGAAAAGTCGGATTCTACACCCTGATGTTACTAAACTGCCACGGATCATTCCAATCTAAATCTTTTTCTGGGAATGTCTCATTGCGGCCACTTAGCGGTGTCCAAGTGGTATATTCACCAAACATCTTGCCTAGATAAGGACTTGCAACATTCATTATCTCATCAAGATCTAAATACTCTGGCTCCATAATACCCCGCTGTGGGTTTTTTATTGCCCAAATAACACCAGCTAAAACACCTGCGACAACTTGGAGTGAAGTTGCCGTATTATAAGATATTAATTCACGGGCTTCTTTAGTAGATAACCGTGAACCATACCAATAAGCACCTTTTTGATTACCCATCAGCAATACACCAAGTTCATCGACGCCTTCAGTGATTTCGTCTTTTAGAACACGAGTTGTTTTAGGTTGTTTATATTCACGAAAGGTTACTTGTTCGATTGATGCTACAGCCTCATCGCAAGGGCGATAACTATAATGTACAGTAGGGCAGTAGACGGTCTGATTGTTTTCAGTTATTCGTAAGAATTCAGAAAGCGTGATGGCTTCATTGTGAGTTATAAGATAGCCATGAAAAGCGCCTAAAATAGGTGTCCATGTTCTGACTTTAGTACTTAGCCCTGGACGATTTAAATAAATAATATTTTTATCTGTAGGTGTGTTATATGCATCATCGGGTAATTTTTTTTCATGAGTGCCAAAACTTAATTCTGCTGGTTGCACACCTTCAGAAACAAAACCATCTACTGACCAAGTGTTTCTAAACTCATCGTTGTCTTTAGGTAAAGAAGACTGTTGAGTGTCACGCTCAGCAATATGAATTGTTTTAATATTTAATCTTTGCGCTAATTTAGCCCACTCTATTTGAGTTGTTGGTGGGGTTATATCTAAGTTATTATCTTTGGCAATATTTAATAACGCCTGTTTTACAAATTGAGAGATCAATCCAGGATTTGCACCTTGGCACAAGATTGCTGTAGGCGAAAGAGCTTTTTTATGGCGCGAGTTTTCTAAGATAGCTTTGTGTCGTAAAGCATGATTTGTACATTCATAAAGTTCTTTACCAATTGCACTGTAACCTCCGGGCCAAGGTTCAATACAAGTATCTAGATATAAAGCACCATTTTGTTGGGCTAGGGTTAGTAACGCCGTGGTAGCTACTTCTACTGAAAGATTAAGTAAGAAATCACCAGGATTTAATAAAGGTGTTAAAATATCTTTATAGTTATCTATAGTTAAAGGTTCAATTATAAGCTTTAGATTATATGCTTTGATAGCATCTTGCTCTTGTTGATCATGACGTAATTGATTAGTGACTATAGTAACTTGTGAGGGTGAAATATCTAAGTGACGAAATAATAAAGGGAGGATTCCTTGACCTAAACAACCAAAGCCAATGATAACAATTTGATTGGTGTATGTTAACTTTTTAAGTTCAGAAGTGCTTTTCAATTATTAAACCCCTATTAAAAACCATTTATGCAGCTAATTAAATTGAATGAATTATAATATAAACAGGTTGGTTATCCCAGACAATTAGTAAATATTTCTCTAACCTTTGCTAAATGCAGCGATATTAATTTATAATGAACTATTATTTCGAGTTTATTTTAAAAATATTATGAAGATATTATGAAGATATTATGAAGATAGTAGAAGAAGCGTTGACCTTTGATGATGTATCATTAACTCCTCAGCATTCAGCAGTCTTACCTAAAGATGTTAGTGTTTCATCTAATTTGACAAGAGATATTATTTTAAATATTCCTATATTATCTGCTGCAATGGATACTGTAACTGAATCTCGATTAGCAATTGCCCTCGCACAAGAAGGAGGCATAGGTATTATCCACAAAAGCATGCCACTGGAGCAACAAGCTGCAGAAGTGCTACGCGTAAAAAAATACGAAAGTGGAGTAGTAAAAGATGCTATTACTATTTCGCCTGAATGCACAGTCGCAGAATTACTTGCATTGACTAAAAAATATAATTTTTCAGGGGTACCAGTTATAGATAATAAAAAAGTCGTTGGTATAGTTACTAATCGTGATATGCGTTTTGAAACTAATTTGGATCAACCTGTTTCTAATATCATGACCCCTAAAGAAAAATTAGTAACAGTTTTAGAAGGCGATGCTAGTCGAGAAAAAGTTTTAGGTTTGCTGCATCATCATCGTATAGAAAAAATTTTGATGGTTAATAATCATTTTGAATTAGCTGGGTTAATTACTGTTCGAGATATCTTAAAAGCCAAAGAAAAACCTTTTGCTTCTAAAGATGAGCAGGGGCGATTAATTGTAGGGGCTGCAGTTGGGGTTGGTGGTGATACAGAAGAACGTATTACTGCTCTCGTGCAAGCGGGCGTTGATGTTATTGTTGTTGATACTGCCCACGGTCATTCGCAAGGTGTGTTGGATCGCGTAAGCTGGATTAAGAAGCATTATCCAAATGTTCAGGTAGTTGGTGGTAATATTGCTACTAGTGACGCTGCCAAGGCTTTATATAAAGCTGGATGTGATGCAGTAAAAGTAGGTATAGGCCCCGGTTCTATATGCACTACAAGAATTATTGCTGGCGTAGGTATTCCGCAAATTACAGCTATCCATAACGTTAGTACCGCTTTAAAAAATACAGGCGTAGCGGTAATAGCTGATGGTGGTATCAGACATTCAGGAGATCTTGTAAAAGCCATAGCTGCTGGCGCCAACACAGTCATGATGGGTAGTATTTTTGCAGGAACAGAAGAAGCTCCAGGTGAGGTTGAATTATATCAAGGTAGATCCTACAAATCTTACCGTGGAATGGGATCTTTAGGTGCTATGTTGAAAACTCATGGTTCTAGCGATCGTTATTTTCAAGATACTGATCTGGGAACAGAAAAATTAGTACCAGAAGGTATAGAAGGCCGAGTGCCCTATAAAGGTACCGCTGTTGCCATTATAAATCAATTAGTAGGTGGTCTGCGATCAGGAATGGGGTATACGGGTAGTAAAGATATAGAGACATTACATAGGAACGCTGAGTTTGTGAAAATTACTAGCGCTGGCATGGCTGAAAGTCATGTGCATAATGTAACAATTACTAAAGAACCGCCTAATTACCGGCAATCGTGAGGCAATTATAATTAGATATTTATGTTTTACGCCATCTTGATTTGATCTGCGCTAAAAATTCTAATGATAAAAGAACTATTATAGAGTGATAGGGTATGTTAAACCGCGGATCACCAAAAACTATTAAAGCAGATAATAGTAAGCTCAAATATGATAATGAAATAATTATTAAGCCGTCGTTTGTTCTGTTGATTAATAAAAAATAGACTAAGCTGATCAAAGACAGTGGGGCAAAGTAAAAATCAAAAAATTTATACCAAAGATTACTAATATTTCTAATAGATTCGGAAGGATGTTTATAGAGCGGCCATAATGGAGCCTTCCATAAAAACATTAGGTTATCTAGACTATATATTATTTGTTTGAGTACACCAGTTTCTTTTAAGCAATCAATAATTAATGTTGTTCCTTGATTTGAACCAACAGCATAGCTGAATTGTAGTTTTTTATTTATATGTTCTGGTTTTCTAGAGTGTAGTTCAGCAAAACTGTCATGTGGGAAGAAAATACTTAAGTTATTACCCGTGGCCTGTAAGGCTGTATTATGGCAACGAGCAAGAATTAGATTAAAAATACCATTGTGTGCAAAGCCTAAATGTCCAGTGTGTATATAAAATTTTGCTACACCAAAAGAGATACATAATATAATTGGTGCTAAAAAACTCAGAAGCGGTATTAAGCTTATATTCGAGCTTTTATTTTTTTGTTTAAAATATTTAACAAGAAAAAAAATACATAATAAAAAAATAAATAAAATAATCTCTGGTCTTACTAAGATAGCGATACCAAAAGCAGAGCCAGCTAGTATATGGTATTTTTTTTTACCCGATTGAAAAAAAACTAAAATACAAAGTAGCCCTAAGCTCATAAAAAAAACATGGAAAGTTTGGCTTAGCAAGCAACTGCCGAATAGTATGGCGTTGACATTAAATGTTGCTATGAATAAAACTGATGGTGGAACAATTTTAGAATGGCTAACCAGTTTTGCTATATTGTAAAAAAAAACTACACTGATTGATTCTAGAAGAGCATAAATGATTTCTATGGCTAAATAGGCAAGTGGACCAAATGTTATTTTGATTAGAGCTAGCAGTATACTAGTCCCTGGTGGGTAAAATGCTAAAAAATCATTTTGTTCGAACGGATTAACACTTAAGCTATTGGCAATCAGATCATAAAATTGCATGTCGGCGATTAGCAATGACTCAATAGGGTTAACAAAAATATTTACAAATAAACGTATGCTAAATGCTATAAAAAAAAAGATTAAAGCTAGGTTAGGTGAGTTTAATAATTTGTTTAAGGTAATTTTGTGCTGTATCAAGCGTGCTTCCTGTTAAGCATGTATAATTAACATAGATATCTGACAAAAAACTTGTTTTAAAAACCATTTCACAATATCATATCTACATATATCTCTATATTATAGTTCAACACTAATCAACCTATTATGACTAGCAACAACATTCATGCTGATAAAATACTAATTTTAGACTTCGGCTCGCAGACGACTCAATTAATTGCCCGCAGAGTCCGTGAGTTGGGTGTTTATTGCGAAATCTATAACCCTGATGTTTCTGATCAGCAAATCGTAGACTTTAATCCGAAGGGCATTATTTTATCTGGCGGCCCTGCTAGTGTGACAACTTACCATAATAAAAGTAACGAAAAAGTAGACACGGCTCCTGATATCGTCTTTAAGCTTAATTGTCCGGTCTTAGGTATTTGTTATGGCATGCAAACTATGGCGATGCAATTAGGTGGTCATGTAGAAAGCTCTGGTCATCGTGAGTTTGGTGACTCGCCTGTAGAGTTTACTGGCCACTCGGCTCTATTTGAATCTATAGAGAATAATACTAATGTTTGGATGAGCCATGGCGATAAAGTAACTAAACTCCCGTCAGATTTTGTGATTATTGGTGTCAGTCAAAATGCACCGATTGCTGCGATGGCGCATAAAAGTAAGCCGTATTATGGTTTACAGTTTCACCCTGAGGTTACCCATACTAAAAAGGGTACTATGATGCTCAGCAATTTTATTACTAAGATTTGTGGCTGCGCAAGTGTATGGACGGCTAGTAATATTATAGAAGATGCTGTCGTAGCAATAAGAAAGCAAGTAGGAGATGAGCATGTCTTGCTAGGTTTATCTGGCGGGGTTGATTCCACAGTGCTCGCCGTATTACTTCAAAAAGCTATCGGTAAAAATTTATTCTGTGTCTTAGTTGATAATGGCTTATTGCGTTTAAATGAAGTAGAGCAGGTCACAAAGAATTTGAAAAATATATGTAATCTTAATTTAACCGTTATTGATGCAAAACAACAATTTTTACAAGCATTGAAAAATATTAATGATCCTGAACAAAAACGTAAAGTTATTGGTAAAGTATTTATTGATGTGTTTGTTGAAGCTGCAAATAAAATTAGTATAAATAATAATATAAAATGGCTTGCACAAGGTACTATCTATCCTGATGTCATTGAATCAGCAGGTAGCAAAACAGGTAAAGCTAGTGTTATAAAATCTCACCATAATGTTGGCGGTTTACCAGAAAAACTTCCGTTTAAATTATTAGAACCATTTAAAGAATTATTTAAAGATGAAATTAGAAAAATAGGTGCTAAATTAGGTTTGAGTCATGATGTTATTTATCGTCATCCGTTTCCAGGTCCAGGACTTGCTGTAAGAATTCTGGGCGAGGTTAAAGAACAATATTTAGAAATTCTAAAAAAAGCTGATCAAATATTTATAGAAACATTAAAAGAATATGACTGGTATGATAAAACTAGTCAGGCTTTTGTTGTCTTTATGCCTGTTAAATCAGTTGCAGTTTTAGGTGATGCAAGAAGTTATGAATATGTAGTAGCTTTACGTTCAGTTAGTACAGAAGATTTTATGTCTGCCAACTGGTCACAGTTGCCATATGAGTTATTAGCAAAAGCTTCTAATCGAATTACTAATGAAGTACCAGGTATATCACGAGTTGTTTATGATGTTTCAAGTAAACCGCCTTCAACTATAGAGTGGGAGTAATAAGGCTAAAATTAGCCGGTTAACTGTATATCTTGTCTTTTTAGCCAAGCCAAACTTTTGGTTATTTGATATCAAATATTGCGATTATTCTACCCAGATTTTACCCAGTTATGCTAACAAGTGTGCTATTATAGTACTAGGTATAATTAAATTCAGTAAAGCCATAGCCCTCGTGGTTGGTTTTATAAGTATTCATAGATTATAAATCTACATAAGCTACTAGTAATAAAAATAAGTATAATTTCAATATGAGATGCGCATCGTACTGCACGGCAGCAGAATATAATATCAGTCAGTTAGTTGATCACTTAAATGATGCTGGTCTAGAACCTAAATATTTTGATGATGTGGTTCACGCCCAAAAAGAGAATAAAAACAGAGATCACTTAGTTGATATATTTTTCTTTCCTTTTGGCTGCGTTACCATATGGGGAGCAGATGAAACTCAAGAGCGAGACATCTTAAAACAATTTGAAATAGATACGGTTGAGAAATTACTCAATCCAACGAGTGATTTTATTTATTACAAACCAGATGTCGGTGCTCCTCGTACTTATATTAACGAAGAAAAAAATGAAATTATCTTAAATGAAGATTCAGTATTTATTAAGCTGTCTATTTCACATGCTTTGGCGCAATCAGTAAAATTAAACTCGTTGGAGTTATCAATTGCAACATTGCTAGAGCAAACCTCACCAATTCAAAAGGAATTAGCTAGAACCGGCGGAGTCTCGTTATCCAAAAAACAAATTTCTAAACAAGTAGGAATTTTATTTAATGAACGCTATTCAGTAAATTTGCACAGCGATATATTAGATACTCCAGAATTCTTCTGGCGCCGTCCAAGCTTTGAGCCATTATATCTTATGACGGCGGAGTTTCAAGATATCCAAATTCGCCAAAATATTCTTAATCATCGCTTAGATACTATTCATGAGTTGTATCAAATTTTATCTAACGAATTAAATTATAAACACTCGACCAGACTTGAAGTAATTATTATTCTTCTGATTGGCATAGAGGTTGTGGTTGGATTGAGTACCAGTGGTGCTTTAAGTGGTTTGCTGCATTTATTCTTTTAAACTACCTTATCATTTAATAAATTTCAATTTATTTGGACGAATGAAATGATTCCCTTAGCTACATTAGTTCTGCTTATTATTTCTAATGTATTTATGACTTTTGCATGGTATGGCCATTTGCACAACATGCATCAAAAAACTTTAATTTACGCAGTATTGATTAGCTGGTTTATAGCCTTTTTTGAATATTGTTTTCAAGTACCCGCTAATAGAATAGGAATTAGTTACTTTAGTTTGGCGCAGTTAAAAATCATCCAAGAAGTCATAACTCTCTTTGTTTTTGTTTTATTTTCATTATTTTATATGGGGATTAAGCCCACAATAAATTTTCTGTGGGCAGGGATTTGTTTATTGGGAGCGGTGTATTTTATTTTTAAATAAGATTTAATAGAGTCTACATAATGTGAACGCGTACCAATTATATACAGCGGTTACGGTGTGCACTTCGACTCGGACTTAATACTGCGATTTTTTCTTTATCTCTTTCAGGTTGCAAATTATTGATATGCAACAATCGGGTTTGCTTAAATTTTTTATGTTCATCTTTACTATCTAAATTCTCATTTCTTGATATTTTGCCATGCCCCAGACTAACAGAATATGTTTGATATGGTTGATTTGAGAAAGCAGTTTCATTATCTTGCATAATAATTGCTGCTAAATCTTCTCGAGTTGGCTTGCCTATTGCTCCAGTTTTACTATCGATAGTTACTCGTGCTCTGTCTTTCACTAAGACTTTATAATTACTGTTGCTCAGGTCATGGGTTAACTGATATTCCATCTGATCCTCAGATAAAGCATCAACATGATTGAATATATCTGTAATATGCCATTGACGCCCAGCCAAATCAGCTGATACCTCTGTATTAGGACGAGTTAAATGTGGATAAGCAGAAATAAAGACACTCTCTTCATCATTTAGTGGCTTTACTGTACTTACAACTTGTAGTGGGCACGACGATTTAGAGTTACTATTAAAGACAATTAATGCGTTACTACCAATAGCCTTTTGCACATAAGATATATAAGCTTTAACAACTGGAGCCGGTACAAAAGTTGTTGTATCACTTAACAACATCGCTAAATCATTTTCATCATTGATGGAGTATAAAGTTGAAAAAAATGAACGACTATCATAAGTAACCGCATAATCAATATTTAAACTTACGCAGTTAAATTGTTGTTTTTCGTTGAATTCTTGATTTGCCTTATCATTTTGCTTTGGAGGCATTTTACTTAGTTCCAGCCTTAATTACCCCTATAATTTAAAAAGATAACAAAATAGGTAACAAGTGTCAATAACCTGAAGGGCTTCTGTCCAAAACGAGTCCAAAATCAAAGTGCTATTTTAGAAGATAGAATGAATAATTTTGACCAGGCTACGTAATATTAGGATTATTGTAACTTATGATCCCGGTCAGTACAGATGTTTGCCTGAAATGTCAGTCGCGATATGAAAATTAATTATACATTAAACCTAAAATGCACAACATCACCGTCTTTCATGATGTATTCTTTGCCTTCTAAGCGCCAGCGGCCAGCTTCTTTGGCGCCTTGCTCACCATTATATTTAATAAAATCATCATATGCGGTGATTTCAGCGCGAATAAAACCTTTTTCGAAATCACTATGAATAACACCAGCTGCTTGTGGTGCTGTACTGTTGACAGCCACAGTCCAAGCTCTTACTTCTTTAACACCGGCAGTAAAATAGGTCTGTAAATTTAGTAATCCATAACCAGCGCGAATAACACGATTTAAACCAGGTTCATCTATACCTAGATCTTTTAAGAATTCACTTTTTTCTTCTTCACTAAGTTCAGATAATTCAGCTTCTATAGCCGCGCTAATAGGGACAACACTGTAGCCTAAATTAGATGCATAGTTTGTGAATTCTGCTAAAACAGTATTTTTAGAAAAATCACCAGCATCATCTTCATGGATGTTAGCAATATATAACATTGGTTTAGTGGTAATAAGATGCAGTGAATTTATCATTGCTTGATCATCTTGATTACATTGCAATAAAAAACTTCTTGCTGGTAATTCTTGTTCTAGATGTTTGATTAAATTCTCAATAGTAGTCTTAGCTCGCAGATCATCTTTGTTACCAGTTTTAGCATTTTTGCTAATTTTTAGTAAAGATTTTTCTAGACTGGCTAAATCAGCTAAAATTAATTCTAAATTGATGACTTCAGCGTCTCTGATTGGATTAACTTTACCGCTAACATGAGTAATGTCGTCATTCTCGAAACAACGCACAACATGCGCAATAGCATCTGTTTCACGAATGTGCGCCAAAAACTTGTTACCTAGACCTTCACCTTTAGAAGCGCCTGCAACTAAGCCGGCTATATCGACAAACTCAATGGTTGTCGGTAACACTTTTTGTGGTTTAACGATTTCTGCTAATTTGTTTAGCCTTAGATCAGGAACGGGTACGATACCAACGTTAGGATCTATAGTACAGAAAGGATAATTTTCAGCTGCAATCTTAGCTTTGGTGAGAGCGTTAAACAAGGTTGACTTACCTACGTTAGGTAAGCCAACAATACCACATTTGAAACCCATTAGTTTTGGTATGAGCTTCTACGGCTATCGCCACCGCGACCGCCACGACCTTCGTCTTTTTCTTTTTCTTTCGCAATATTGACGCGAATTTGACGGCCTTGAACTTCTTTACCATCTAATGCTAAAGCTTTTTTTGCACTTTCTTCATTTCCGAAAGTAACAAAACCAAAACCTTTGGATCTACCTGTTTCGCGATCAGTGATGATTACTAGATCTTCAACTTCACCAAATTCTTCGAATAAATCTTGTAATTCTTCACTAGAAATCTTAAACGGTAAATTACCAACAAACAATTTTCTTTGGTCCATAACACACTCATATTATAAATAAATTAAACTAATTGACTACCTTATTTTGATAAGCCAGTCATCCGAGCCAATATTGTGGAATATTAAGCTATAGCGATTGTACACCTGATATATTTTTGCTGCAAATATATTTTTTTGAGAAAAAGCCTCTCGTAGCTTTGTTTTGAGCGGCTTTGATTATTTTGATTTATCAAGTTTTTCTAACCGTGCATAGATTAGATCAAGTTTTTCTTGAATACTATCAATTTCTTCGGCTTCTTCTTTTTCTTTAGCCAGTTGTTCTGAGCTACGTTGCATAGCATCAACAATTACAGCTATAAATAAGTTTAAGACAATAAAAGTAGCTGCAAATATATACAGAATAAAGAATGTCCAGGAATAAGGGTAGACCGCCATTACCTTTCTGACTATATCTGGCCAGCCTTCTGTAGTTAACATCTGGAACATACTGAATACGGAGGCGTGTAAGCTACCAAAATATTCTGGGAATTCAGCGCTATATAAGTTAGTTGCCATTAATGCCCCTACGAAAAGCACAATACCTAGTAAAGCAAAAATTGAAGTTATATCAGGGATAGCTTTTAATAGTCCCTCGACAACACGGCGCAAATTAGGGAATGCAGATATCAAACGTAGTATTCTCAGTACCCGTAGTGCCCGTAAAGATGAAAAAGCAGGGTTGACAGAGAAAATGGCTACTATGATTACAGCGGCATCAAAGACATACCAAGGATCGGTTAAACATTTTGTTAGGCCATAAACAAATAAATAGAGTAATAATTCACAGACGAATATAGATAGCAGTACATCATCAGCAAATGAAAGTGCAGCGCCAAATCTTAGTATCATCTCTGGATACACTTGCATAGCTAAAATAATAGAATTCAGAGTGATTAAGATCACGACTAATTGTAAGAACTTAGGATGTTCAATGAAATGTTTAAGTTTTTTGCGTAAAGCCATAAATCAATCCGTGAATTTATAATTATTGTAGTAATATAATTTTAGGATTGATTATGTATAAATCAAGTATGCAGGTTTTTCATAGCTTTTTGTAAGTCGCCAGATAAAATAGTAGATAAATGCGCATAAGCATCATCGATGGCATCTAAAATTTTAGCTTTGTCACTGACATTAGGTCTATTTAATACATAGTCATGTACCTGCTGTTGGTTATTTACATCACGAGGATGACCAATACCAATTCGTAAACGATAAAAACTTTGTGTACCTAGTTTATTAATAATATCTTTAAGGCCATTGTGACCTCCTGATCCGCCGGCATCTTTTAATCTTACACAACCAACAGGTAAATCAAGTTCATCATGCGCTACTAAGATTTCATTAGGATTTATTTTATAAAATTGACAAAAACTTTGTACTGATTGACCGCTTAAATTCATGTATTTTTGAGGCATCAATATATAAACAATTTGATTGTTTTCACTATAAGAACCTACTAAAGCAGAGAATTTTTTTTCAGGTTTGAGAGAAAGGTTTTTGAGAGAAATGATTTTATCGATAAACCAAAACCCAGCGTTATGCCGGGTTTGTTCGTATTCGCTACCTGGATTACCCAGGCCAACAATTAATTTAATTGCTGTCTGCGGCAAGGTAATTACTCGCCTTTTTCAGTTTTAGTTTCAGCTTCAGCTTCAGAGGCAGCAGCTTCAGGAGCAGCAGCAACTTCTTCATCTTCGCTAGGAGCTTTAGGTAAATGAATGGCTGCAACAACTTTATCATCTACATGATCTTTATGATTTAGAGCAACAGCTGTTACACCTTTTGGTAGCTTAAGATCAGATAAATGTATTATTTGATCTAATTCTACGTCGGCTAAATCTACTTCAATAAATTCTGGTAAGTTTGCCGGTAAGCAGCTTACTTCGATATCGATTAAGTTATGAGAAATAATACCGCCAGCTTTTACGCCTTTAGCAGTAGTTTCATTTAAAAAGTGAATAGGTACGTGTACATGAATTGCTTTGTCAGCGCTAACTCTAGCTAAATCCATGTGCATAACATAAGGCTTGTATGGGTGACGGTGCAAGTCTTTAATAATAACTTGTTGTTGTTTATCACCAATTTTAAGCGTCAAAATTTTAGAATAGAAACTTTCTTGTTTCATTTCTTTTTGTAGCTCGCGCTGTTCTAAAGTAATAGACATTGGAGCTTCTTTGCTGCCATAAACTACAGCAGGAACCATGCCAGTACGACGTAAACGGCGGCTTGCAGCCTTACCATGATCATCGCGTTGTGTTGCAGTTAATACAGTTTTTTGTGACATAACAAACCTCTTTAAAACTAATATATAATATCAAACTAATCCGGGAACATTAAACTTAGTGACTCAGCCTCACTGATTCTATGTATAGCTTCAGCGAGAATATTGGCCATTGACACTGATCTAATTTTTTTACATTTCTTAGCTTGATCATTAAGTAAGATTGTATCAGTTACCACTACTTCATCTAGCTCTGACTCTGCAATCTTATCAATCGCTGGGCCAGACAACACCGGATGTGTACAGTAAGCTAAGACGCAGTTGGCACCCTTATCTTTTAATGCTTTGGCGGCATTATATAAGGTCCCAGCAGTATCTACAATATCATCGACAATAATACAATCACGGCCATTGACGTCACCAATTATATTCATAACTTGGGATTCATTTGGACCAGGCCGTCTTTTATCAATGATAGCTAACTCAGAGTCATTTAGGCGCTTAGCGAAAGCTCTAGCTCTAACTACGCCCCCCACATCTGGAGAGACTACTTTAATATTTTTATAACTTTTTTTCAACATATCATCTAACAAAACTGGCGAAGAGAAGACATTATCTACCGGAATATAGAAAAAACCCTGAATTTGGTCGGCATGTAAGTCAACTGTCAATACTCTATTGACGCCAACAGCAGTTAGCATGTCAGCAACTACTTTTGCTGAAATAGGCACTCTGGATGATCGTACCCGTCTGTCCTGGCGTGCATAGCCAAAATAGGGGACTACTGCAGTAATAGTTTTGGCTGAAGCTCGGCGTAAAGCATCAGCTAATAGGACTAATTCCATCAAGTTTTCGTTACCAGGGTTAGAAGTAGACTGGACGATGAATACATCCGCTCCGCGAACGTTTTCTTTGATTTCAACCATGATTTCGCCATCGCTAAATTTACCGACAGTAGCTTTACTGATCGGAATATTTAATTTTTCGGCAATAGCATTAGCTAAGGCGGGGTTGGCGTTGCCAGTGAATAATTGTAACTTTCTATGCATTACGAGTATGACCTGGAAAGATCTATATGGACAGATTATATAAGAATCAACGAAAAATTACGAGGAAAATATTTAAGTATGAACCTAAATAATGGCTGGGGTACCAGGATTCGAACCTGGGGATGGCGGGATCAAAACCCGCTGCCTTACCGCTTGGCTATACCCCATTAGCAGTGCAATGGAGCTTATTTTGCTAATTTATAAGGTTTTTGTCAAGAAGAATTATCTTTAAGTGTGAATTATAAATCCCAATGCTCAACCGATATCTTTAAGTATAGATTTTTCGATTTAATTATAATTTTATGCGGTAGAATGTATCTGTTTTTGAACAGACCAAAGTTATCATATTTAATAATAAAGCCTGCTTGTTTGAGATTACTTAAAGTAGCATACTCGTTTAAGTTTAACTCAACTGATTTATAGTTTGGTGAGGGTAAACCTAAAATCCAATAATGTAGTTCAGAAATAGGCAAGTTAATCTGCGTTAGTTTTAATAACAGTTCTTCAGGGTTGTTAGCAACGTATTCTTTGTTGTCATAGAATAATTTAGTAATGTGGCCATCATGACTAATTTTAACCTCACCAAAAGTCAGTGCATTATTTAATTTAATATTGTATTGACTGTCTTGATTTGACCAATCTAATTGTGAACTGGCGCTTTGTTCTTTTGTGATCACCCCAAGCCGAGCAGTCATGCCCCAAGATTGATTGTTTTTTAGAGCGTTAAGCTCTGCTTTATTTTTCTGCCAGACTATAGACCGTTGTGGTGACGGGACAACTTTAGGTTTTTCAGCCGTAGGATCTAAATTAATAGAAGAACATTGCCCTAGACATAAAGCGACAAACAATAGGCCTAGTAAATACAAGGATTTGTTAAAATAGTTCATAGATAAGATAACCACATATGTTTTAGGCTAATTTTGCTGATATTATTGGGTCGATATTATTTTTTATATTTTTTAATAATATCACGCAAAGCTTCATTATATGGATCTAATTCTAACATTTTCTTCCAGATGACATTAGCTTGATCATATTGTCCTGTAGACCACAAAACTGCACCGAGCCTAGCTCCGACACTGGTAGTATTGCTATCGTCATGAGCGAAAGCTTGTTTTAATAAAGTAAGCGCTTGGTCAGTTTTCTTTTGGCTAAAATAATGCCAACCCAACGCGCTGAGTGCACTGGCATTGTCAGGGTTTTTTTTAAGTACAAACCCCATATTTTTTTCAAATAAATCATTATCGTTCATTTTTTTTGCTAAGATGCCAAGGGAATATTTAATATCAATATCTTCAGGGTATTTAGCTTCAAGATTTTTTAATACAATAAGAGCATTTTGATGCAGACCTTGTTCATATAACAGCTGCGCTTCAGCAAGTACGTTGGTTTTTATATCAGCAGATTCAGAATTGTAAATATCTTGCATCATTTTTGCTGCTTCAGTTGACTTTTTTTGTAAGGTTAAGATTGCTACGCCGCGAACTTGGCCGCGAATCGCATAATCCTCAGACTCTATATGGCTAAAATACTCTAAGGCCTTAGCTTGGTTACCAAGTTGTTCTGCAACAATACCAAGATAGTACTTAGCTAAAGAATTGTAAGTCGGTTGTGTCGTTAATTTTAGTAAGTATTTTTCCGCAGTTTTTAAGTCATTTTTAGCTAAATTTATATGAGCTAATTGCAGTAAAGCTTCGGATTCAAACAACGATTGCTTACTCAAGATTACATAATGTTCTTCAGCTTTTTCGAATTGCTCCATATCATATAAGATATCAGCATATAGCTTTCTTAATTCATGCTGGTTAGGATGAAGAGCAATAATATTATCGAGGTATTTGATGGCCTTGTCGGCTGATTCATACATGCTAAGTAGCTTAGTTTTTTGCATATGTGCGTGTGTCCAATCAGGTTTCATGCTTAGGACTTTGTTAATATGCTCTATGCTTTTGTTGCTAGCATTAATTTTTTGGTCAGTTTTTTGGTCAGTTTTTTCATAGTATAGAGCTAACGCCATAGTAGATATAAATAATTTAGGGCTATCTTTTAGTTCTGTATTGATCTGTTCTAATAATTGACCAAATTCTTCTAATTTTGCTGGCTCAAATTGTTGAGTGAATAATAATTCAATGTTATGAAAAGATGCTTCATCAGAAAGCAGAAATAATTGCTTTAAATAATTGTGAGTTTTATTTATTTCGCCTAGCTGGGTGTATAAAAGACTTGCAGCTAATTGGGCTTTGATTGCTTGTTTGTCGTTATCTGCCCACAGCGTAACAGTCTCAATCGTTTTTTCACGATCGGTTAGTGCTATGGCTAGTTCAGCTGCGCGTTTCAAAATCTTAGGGTCTTTTGATTGTTTCGATAATTTTTGATAAATTTCTAATGCTTTGCTGGGGTTATTGTTATTGGCTGCAAACTCAGCTAAAAGCAGATCGCTAGTTGTGTCTGGAGGAAGTGGGGTTATCGAGCTAATAGCATAGTTTGAAGCAGACAGAGTGATAGTCAAAAGCATTAATATCCATGGAGATGCATTAAAGCTATTGATTATCTTTATATTAGCTATAAAATATACTAGTTTAGTAATGAGTGCAGAATTCTTACTTTTTAAGTGTGACATGATTTTAAAAGCCATTATTTGTTACCAGCTGTAATTTTAAGTTACAAATATAATATTAGCTTTCAAACTCATTAATTCACTGAGACAATACCCATAGTTAGTTGCTGTAATATCGTATAGTTGACTATATTAACCATAAAATTTTTTAATGCGTACAATTAAGCTAATATGCCTTTAGTCGTGCTAGGTACAAATCACAATTCAGTAGGACTAGATCTGCGTGAGCGGTGGTCTTATAGTATTGCTGAAATTCCTATAACTTTGGAAAAACTTAAAATTAGGCTGAAGGCAAGAGATGTTGCTTTATTATCTACTTGTAATCGTACAGAAATTTATTGCGATCTAGATGAACCACAAAACCTTATTGATTGGTTTAACCAAGAAATAAGCCCAAGCACGGAAATAGATATAAATCAGCATGGTTATATCTATCAAGATAAAGCTGCGGTGACCCATGTTATGCGTGTTGCTTCTGGCTTGGATTCATTAGTAGTTGGTGAGCCACAAATTTTAGGTCAGTTCAAACAGGCTTATAGATTAGCGAAAAAAGCTAATACGATTGGTAAAAAATTTGATAAATTATTTACGCAAGCAATAAGTGCGGCTAAGACGGTAAGAACTCATACTGATATTGGTCTACACCCAGTTTCAGTTGCTTCTACAAGCGTAGCTTTGTTGATTCAGCAATTGAAAAACGATAATGTTTCTAGTTTAGAAGATTTAGCGCGACTTAAAATATTATTAATCGGATCAGGTGATACGATTAAAATAATTGGCAAGAATTTGATTAATAAAAAATTCAAAAATATTACTATTACCAGTAGAAATAGCCTACACGCCAATGATTTGGCAATGCAGTTGATAGATCATCAAAATGATCTTTCTACGAGTAACATTACTACTAAAAGTTTTCAAATTATCAATGATCCTCAAGCGCTAGCTGAATATGATGTTGTATTTTCTGCAACTAGAAGTCCAGTATTTGTTTTATCTTACGAAGTCATAAAAAATATTAAAAAAACAAAATGCCAAGGCTTAAATAAATTATTATTAATAGATCTTGCTGTGCCTAGAGATATAGATCCTAAAGTAGGCGAATTAGAAAACGCTGATTTATTTACTGTTGATCATCTTAAAGAAATCTTAATAAATAATAATGCGGAACGCCAAAAAGCGGCAAGTTATGCTGAACATATTATTGAACAATACACCAATGAATTTTATTCTTGGGAGCAGTCACTATTCGCGTTAGCTTCAATTTGTACCTATCGGCAAAAAGCAGAAGAAATCTGTACAGAAGTGATAGCAAAGGCTAAACGTAAGCTACATGCTGGTCAAGATCCAGAAGAGGTATTAATCAATTCTTTACTACTGCTACGAAATAAATTATTACACCATCCTACAATGAGTTTAAAATCAAGCGTAAATCCTGAAGTAGAGGTTGATTTGCTAAAAGATTTTCTTAATACATAAATAAATATAATTAAAATAGTCATATGAAAAAGTCTATAGAGACTAAATTGAGGTCTTTAGTTGATCGTTTTGATGAGCTCTCAGCTTTATTAAGCGAATCAAGTGTTATTAACAATCAAGAAAAGTTTCGTGAATATTCTAAAGAATATGCTCAGCTCGAAGAGCTCGTAACTTGTTTCAATAATTGGCAAAAAGCGGTTGATCAGCAAGCGCAAGCCCAAGAGTTATTAAACGATGAAGGTTCACAAGATCCTGATCTCAAAGCCTTAATCGAAGATGAATTAAAAGAACGCGCTGCTCAAATAACAGAGCTTGAAGACAAATTACAAATTTTACTTTTACCTAAAGATCCTAATGATGAATGCAATGTTTTCGTTGAAATAAGAGCTGGAACAGGCGGTGATGAAGCTTCTATATTTGCCGGAGATTTATTTCGTATGTATTCTAAGTATGCTGAAAAACAAGGCTGGGGTGTTGAGATTATCAGCACAAGTCACGGTGAGCATGGCGGCTATAAAGAAATCATTATGCGTTTATCTGGCAAGTCAGTATATTCTAAATTAAAATATGAATCCGGTGCTCATCGAGTTCAACGTGTCCCAGTGACTGAAACACAAGGGCGTATTCACACGTCTGCTTGTACAGTAGCAATATTGCCAGAAGTAGAGGATATTGAATCAATAGATATCAATCCTGCAGACTTAAAAATTGATACTTATCGTGCATCTGGTGCCGGCGGTCAGCACGTTAATAAAACAGACTCTGCAATCAGAATTACTCATTTACCGACTGGCTTAGTTGTAGAGTGTCAAGACGAGCGCTCCCAGCATAAAAACAGAGCGCGAGCGATGAGTTTATTAAATTCTCGTTTATTAGAACAAGCGCAAACTGCACAACGCAAGGAGCAAGCTGCAACCAGAAAAAGCCTAGTAGGCAGTGGCGATCGTTCTGAACGCATTAGAACTTATAATTATCCGCAGGGGCGTATGACGGACCATAGGATCAACTTAACTTTGTATAAGCTTGAACAAATCATGGAAGGGGATTTAGATCAAGTAGTAATACCACTAGGCCAGGAAGATCAGGCTGATCAATTAGCCGTATTTAGCAGTGATGAATAATATATTAAATACTTTACAGCTCGCTGAACAGCAATTATTAGAATCTGATATATATATCAGTGATGTTAATCGCGATGCTAAATTAGATGCGAGTATTTTATTGGCTTATATTTTATCTAAACCGCGTTCATTTTTATTCACTTGGCCTGAGCAAATTTTATCGATCGGGCAGTTGGCGATGTATTTTGCTCTAATAGAACGTCGAGCTCATGGAGAGCCAATCGCTTACTTGACCAATCAAAAAGAATTTTTTTCATTAATTTTTAAAGTTAATAATTCTGTTTTAATCCCACGTTTTGAAACTGAAATATTAGTAGAAACAATTTTAGAAAAGTATAAAGATTACGATAGTTTGGATATCTTAGAATTAGGCACAGGCTCAGGTGTAATCAGTATTGCTCTAGCAAAGTGTAAGCCTAATTGGCGCATAACCTCAGTAGATAAATCTATCGAAGCCTTAGAAGTAGCTAAGAGTAATGCCGTCTTACATAATATAAATAATATTACTTTTGTTTTATCAGATTGGTTTGCTGAAATAAATAATCAACTATTCGATTGCATAGTTTCTAATCCGCCATATATAGCTCACGATGATGTAAATATTACCTGTGGTGATGTGGTGCATGAACCTAGAGCTGCCTTGATCGCCGAAAAAGATGGTATCGCAGATATCGAGACTATCATTAATCAAGCTTATATATATCTGAAACCAGGTGGTATATTAATATTTGAACATGGTTATAATCAATTAGCCAAGATTGAAAGTCTTGTACAGACTTCCCCAGGTGATTGGGTTGGCTTTTATAATATTAAAGATTACTCTGATCATGATCGTATTATTGTTTTACAAAAACAAGCTTAATTTATCAGGTCTGTATATTGACAATATTTTGCCTTTCCTATATCAATAAGATCTGTAGATAAACATATTTCAACAAGGAGTCATAATATGTTGCCAGATTCAAATTCAGTACAACCAACCCACCCACCTTCAAAAGCAAAACAGTATCATCAAGCAACATGTGATTATACTGTGCGACCGATACATCAATTGTATAGTTGTAATGGTGCTATAGCAGTTTTGCGCGGCTCTGAATCATTGCAGCCAGAACCAACGCAGCCAGTGCTTCCTGGGCCAAGAGGTAGAAAGGGTAGTTTATAAAACAATCAACATATTAGCCGTAAGGTTGATATGTTGTTTTTGATTAAAGTGTGCTACAAATATTAATTTTAGTAAGGGAATTAATATTATGAAAGCAATTGTCATTAATCAATATGGAAGTCCAGCAGTTTTAGAAGATTCAGATTTACCCATTCCAACGCTTAAATCACAAGAAGTGTTAGTTGAGGTACACGCTTGCGGATTAAATCCTATCGATTTCAAACTGCGTAGCGGTTCAAAAAAAGAGATTATGCCGCTTATTTTCCCGTTTACCCCAGGTTGCGATGTATCTGGTGTTATAGTTGATTTGGGCAATGAAGTAGTTGATTTTAAAATTGGTGATGAAGTTTATTTTGCTAATCAATTAACCTTAGGTGGTGGCTATGCTCAGTTTTGTGCTGTAGATGCAAAAATAGTTGCACTAAAGCCTAAGAGTATTAATCATGTTCAAGCGTCGTCACTGCCAATTGTTGCGTTAACAACTATACAAGCTTTAAGAGATTTCGCTGATTTACAAGCTGCGCATAAAATATTAATTCATGCAGGTGCAGGTGGTGTTGGATCTTTTGCTATTCAATATGCTAAATCGCTTGGTGCGAAAGTCTATACAACAGCAAGCAGAAAAAACCATCAGTATTTATTATCACTTGGAGCTGATCATTGCATTGATTATAACACAGAAGATTTTCTCAAAATTTGTGAAGACGAAGGTAAAATGGATGTGGTTTTTGAAACACTTGGCCAGTTAAATTATACGAGAAGTATTTTAGCTGCTAAAACTAGTGGGGTTGTGTCTTGTATTGTTAATCCGCCAGATAGCGATGTATTAGCTTTAAGCCAACTTAAAAATATTAAAACGGATTTTGTTTTAGTTACTAGTAGTAAAAATGATCTAGATTATATAGCAAAATTAGTCGATGAAGGTAAAGTTAAGCCACAGGTTCAGAGCATTATAAATTTTGATTTACAAGACATTCAGACAGCTCATAAATTATTAGAGTCTGGTCATAGTAAAGGTAAAATTGTTATCAAAATTAGATAATAATATTCTTAGTAAATTTAGCTAAAATTTTAAATTGCTTGGTAGTAATGAATATCATGGTAAACTTGATATTCATTCCAGCAAGTTAAATTGATGTATGGCGACAACTGAAACAGAGCTTCTGGCTCGTGTCGAAGTATTACTTCGGTCTAGATATATAACGGCTTTAGCTCAGCCGAGAGCGGTTAAAGCTAGTCATAAAGATTTGGTTAAATATGGTACTTATCTGATTGCCATAGCTAATAAACTTAACGGCACTAGTGATAGAACAAGCTATATTCCGACTCAATTAGAAATACTAGATATTGTCTATAATCTTTTCGATGATCAATCTCAGCCACAGATACACCTAGGTCTAGGAATAATATTATTGTTTCTTGAAATCAATTACTTTGTTGAAGAGCATTTTGATAATTTGGCTAGTAGAGATTTGGCTACATTAAGTATTAGTCAAATACAAAACACCAATCTTCTGGCTTATTCACAAATACCAGTTAGTCCGGCTTTAGCTCGACGAAAACTTTTAGATTTATTGTTTAACAAAGCCCTCGATGAGATTTCAAAAAAAGCTAATTTTGCACAGCTAAGATGTAATAAGCAAAAGTTGATAAAAAAAATTCAACAAAAAATGAATTCTCTTCTGCATGCATGTGCTCGAGAAAATCACCGAGAGTTTGATCCTCGCTTTATAGGTGCGATAGCTAGTGTGAATTTCTTTATAAGAGCTACTGCAGTAACTTTTGTTTATTATGAACAAAACAACCCGCAAGTGCCTCTAGAGCTAATATTTTATATATTTGCTATTTGTTTCTGGGGTGATGCTTTATCTAAAATGATTAGTTCAATCCCAACATCAAAAAAGCATAGCGCTAATAGTATGTTTACCAGTGCCGGTGTAGGAGCTTTAATTTTTGCAACATTTGTAATTTTGCAGGAAGGGCATTTAGGAAGAAGAATAGCGATAGAGTTTGGTTTTTATTTTGGTTTGCCGTTGTTACATTTTTTGATAATGCATATACCGCCATTCTATAAAACAATTGAAAGGTTATATTGTAAAGATAGTTACTATTACCCTCGTGAATATGATGGTAGTGATATAAAAAGAAATCTATCCGGATCTGGCAGGTTATTAGGCGTATTCCATTTGCCTGCTTATGTGTTCATGGTGGGTGGGATTATTAGATATTGCGGTTATGATATCTATGACAATTTTTGGCCTTTTTTTTGCTTGCAGTTAGGAATAGCAATTCTTACGCAAATAGCTTATTTTTCCTATTATTATCTTTCTGTCGCACGCTATGCCAAATCTGCAGAGAAAGACATGTTGCTGTCGAAAATAAGATTTACTCCCAGTATCAGCTTAGAGCGTAATCAAAGTCTAAAAGCTTTACAAGCAGAAATTATTTGGATGATTATATTCAGTAATTATTTTTTGCGAGGGTTTATTAATCTTGAACTAGCTGTAGAAAGTAAACTTGCCAAAATGATTGTAGCTATTGCTAGTTGGGTCGTAGTTGTTTTTATTGGGCCTAGTATAGGTACTATCATCAAAAAACAATTATTAGAGAGACGAGCGCCTGCAAGTGTTGAAAAAAAATACTTAGAGTATTTGTATGTTCATCGTTATATTTTGGGTCTTGCTCCGATTAGTCAGCAGTATATAGAACGATTGTTGCAAAATGGTGCGAGTCATCCACAAGATTTAGCTGAGAGAATACAGCAAGTCTCAGTTGGAGCGCAGACAGGCAAGATGGATATTGGTTTTGGAGATTTTAATGTTTTATTATCATTACTTATGATGCAAACTTTGAGTGTTTTTAATTACTATATAGTTGATATCTTATTATTTAATCTTTTAAAAGATACAAATTGTCGGCGAGGAACTTTGCAATATTTTTATATAGAAATCTTTGTAAATTTAGCGGTAATTTTCGCTGTTATTATGGGGTTAATTTTGCTGCTCAAACCTGCCAAGATGCCTTTAGTCATGGTGGAAATGTACAGTTTACCAACTCGCGTTGGGCGCGCGCTGCTTATGTTAACTGAAACAACAAATTTAAAATTAGTTTGGGAGTCGTTTAAAAAAGCTACTTTTATAAAAGACTATCCTGCTTATCATAAAGATTTGAGTAAACGGATGGAAAATGTTATTAAAAGTAATTATGGGCCAGTTCTCACTGCACAGCCAATAGCAGATGTGCAAGCAGCAGAACCCATGCCCTTTGTTGAGATTACTCCGACGATTTCGCCTTTGTAGCTTTGAGCTCTTGTAAAAGACTTTTATAAATCTTCATATTGCCTGCGATAACATTCCCTGAGTTTAAATAATCTTCACTGCCATTGTAGTCACCGACGTAGCCACCAGCTTCAAGCACCATGAGACTGCCTGCAGCAATGTCCCATGAATGAAGATTAGGTTCAAAATAACCATCAAGACGTCCAGCAGCGACGTAGGCTAGATTTAAAGCGGCTGAACCAGCAATTCTGATATCACTCGCTTGTTTAAGAATATGATTAAAAGTCGGTAAATAATTATCAAGTAAATCACTTTCGCGCACAGGGAAACCAGTTGCTAGGAAGCTACCTGTAAGCTCAGTTTTTTTGTTTACACGCATCCTTTTGCTATCAACATTAGCGCCACTGCCACGAGTGGCGGTAAACATTTCATTACGAATAGGATCGTAGATAACACCATGCTCTATAGTATTGTTAACTTTGAGGGCGATAGATATGCAAAAATGACCAAAGTTATTGATAAAATTCAAGGTGCCATCTAATGGGTCAATAATCCATTGATAATTGCTATTTTTTCTATGAATTGCGCCAGATTCTTCGGCAAGAATACTATGATCGGGGTAGGCTTCGCTTAAAATCTTTATAATCGTGAATTCCGCAGCCTTATCAACCTGCGTTACATAATCATTTAAGCCTTTAGCGTCAATATTTAAACGGTTCTTATCGTCATAAGCACGTAAAATTAACCTACCGGCTTGTCTAGCGGCATTAACAGCCGTATTAACCATGGGATGCATAATTCACCTATAGTGTTAGTTATAAATATTAGCCAAATAGCTAAATAATATGTAGTTTTTAAAGATTAGATATGTTAATTAACATAAGCCAACAATAATATATATATTTACCAAAAAATACAATTTTATTTTGATAACTACTGATATAATTACTGCAAAAATTGTGTTTGTTAAAGCTATGATGAGTACAGAACAAGAAATTGATTATTCAGTAAACCACGATTATGATACGGCTGATTTGATCACGCCGTATGCTTTAAAGCAATTGCACTTTATAGATTCAGCAACAATAAATTTTATCGTTCAAAGCCGTAAGACAATTTCTGATATTATCAATAACCAAGATAAAAAATTATTATTAGTTGTTGGACCTTGTTCTATTCATGATCCGCTTGCAGCAATGGAATATGCTAAGAAATTAAAAAAATTAAGTAATATGGTGAGCGATAAAATTTTCATCGTGATGCGCCTATATTTTTCGAAACCAAGAACTTCTGTAGGTTGGCAGGGTTTTATTAATGATCCTTTTTTAGACGGTAGTAATAAAATTAATACAGGTCTAGCGCAAGCGCGTGAATTATTAATTAAGATTAACCAATTAGGTATTCCTATTGGTACGGAATTCTTAGACAATATTATACCGCAATATATTTTAGATTTGATTAGTTGGGCGGCAATTGGCGCAAGAAGTGTAGAAAGTCAAACATTACGAAATTTTGTTTCAGGATTAACTATCCCAGTTGGATTTAAAAATGCAACAAGTGGTACAGTTAATTCAGCATTAGATGCTTTAATTACGGCAGCGCAATGTAATTTGAACATGACCATTGATGATCAAGCAAAAGTCGTGATCAGTAATACCTCTGGTAATGTGAATACTCATATTATTTTGCGAGGCGGTCATATCACTGGGCCAAATTACGAAGAGCAAAATATTGTAAGAACTTTAGCGCAGATGCAAGCGTGCCAGAAATATAATATCAATAAATCAATAATGATTGATTGCAGTCATGGCAATAGTCAGGGCAATTTCGAAAATCAAACAATTGTATTTAATAATGTGGTCGGACAATTAAAACAAGATCACGGTAAGTACATTAAGGGAATAATGCTGGAAAGCTTTTTACAGCCTGGTCGCCAGGATCTTGATTTTAAAAATTTAAAATATGGTTTAAGTATCACTGATGCTTGCCTTGGCTGGGACCAGACGACCAAGTTAATTACTAATCTTTATAAGAGCCTGGCTAACTTAACTTAAATTAGATTTATTTCTTTAGTTAGATACGCGCGCTTTTTGTCGTGAATAATTTGATTCAGCTTGCAATTTTTTATCTTATGATTGATCAACTCAAGATTAAATTGTTGCATACTAGGGTCAATATCCAAATAATTAGAAGATGCTTCATTAAGTAAATATTCTGGATCTAAGCGTTCGCTAATAGTATTTTTTGAGTTCAAAGAGCATGCATTTTCTATTGCTATAGTGTTGTTCTTTGTCTTTGCTTGGTGTTTGCTAGCAGCAAAAATTTTTATGACTTTAATTATGGTAGAGCTTGCTATAACCACTAGAGCTAAGAAACTTGCAGTTGCAACAAATGGATCATTGTAAGTTATCAAAGCTAAACTTAAGAAAGCAACGAAGCCGATGAAACAATTTTTGAACAGTGAGAGTAAAGTAGTCATGAGAGTAATCTTTATATTTATTATTAGTTATTCTTATTTATTATAATTATTAATAATGCTTATAAATTAACTATAGCTTAGAATATAGAAAATCAAGAAATGATAGCACCATAACGTCATATTTTGGTGCCAGGCTCAGAGTGTGACGATACGTTGCGTTTCGTCCCGTGGTAGTAACAAAAATAACTTATATAGATTGGATGTATTTATTCATTTGAATTTTAATATAGATAAACTTTGAAAATAAGAACTTATAGGAGATAATAGCGGCGAAAAAATAATATAAGAACTATAATAAATAGTAAGAAATCATGCTTAAAATCTTTGTTGGCATTTTACTCGCCACATTCACTCAATTAAATTCTGTTGATGTTTGTGCTCAAAACGCTAGTTTTCTTCAGGATAGACCTCAGGAATATAAAAATTTAGAACAAATTGAGTATAGAGAAGATGATAAAAATACTGCCAATATGAATTTTGGTAGTGATACGGTAATCCCTGATCCAAACGATAATATTTTAATAAATGAAATATTAACTCCTGTTCAAACTGACCATAAGATAACTCCGAATCCTAATGAATATATTGATTTATTTTCAGGGACTTTAAAATTAGTTTATACAGACTTTTCTGTCCCGGTCGCTCCAGGTTTAAATATGGAATTTAACCGTAGTTATAGTTCAGGTAGTTATTTTGATGATCTTTTCAGAAATGATCAAAATTTTTACCAAGCATATGTCATGCAAGATTGGAATTTTCAAAGCGACTATATCAGAGTAGAAAAAAATTGTCGCCTTGATGATAATCGTTGTAAGCCCACTTATTATTCGTCCAAACAAGAAAAAATAGTTTTACTGACGGATAGAAATAATCCCAACGGATATGAAACACTTAATCACTGGAAAGGAAACTTCATAAACGACAAATATATATTAAATTCTCCAACAGGGCTAAAATATTACTTTGAGCATCATATGGGCTTTGCATACTCAGATAGGTATTATTTAACAAAAATAGAAAACGCACATGGTCAGTATATAATTTATGAGTACGACCAAACTTTATTAAAAAAAATCCGCAGCAGTAATGGTAATCAATTGCTGGAGCTTGAGTATATCAAGAGAGAACATGCGTCTCCTAATAAATTCTCAAAATTAAAATACTATCAATATACCCCAAGTATACTTAGATTTAATGGTAGAGAAATGGCCCGTTACCAGTTTTCAGCATTAGGTGAATTTCTAGCTTTAAAGTATGCTACAGTGAATAAAGCAGTTTCAACATTTCAATATTCTAGTATTAATTTTAATAAACAAAGCAAATTAAAATTGTCTACAGCCATTGATAATAATGGCACATCGACATATAAATATGGCGTTGATCCTGATTTGATGTTATCAAAAAAACTGCAAGCGTTAAGATTAATAAAGATTTCTAATTCTGGCAGCACAGGGTTTTCAGGTGGTACGTGGAATATATCTACGAAACTTGGTACTTATAATGGTATCAAAGCTAAAACTGTTACTGTGGAAAATAACCATTTTATCAAAGTAAACAGATATTTCTTGCAAGAAAATAATAACTTGTGGCTGGCTGGATCACTGTTTGAATCAACTGATTACAAAGATAATAACATAAGTGAAAATAACATTGCTCAAAGGGTCAGTTACACATACAAGCCTATTTTTCATAATTCAGATCCTTTTCGGTTGATATTGTTTCATCGTAATGAAGTAACCGAACCTCATAATTTTGGTTTAAAACAAGATCGTCAGACTAATAGATCACTGTTAACTAAGAGTGTGTTATATAGAGATGGCGACACCTACACCACTCAGTATAATGACCACGATGAATATGACAATCCACGACAGATTGTTCAAACAGGTCCTCAAGGCAGCAGAAATATTAGCCAAAGATTTTTAAATATTACAGAAAAAAATATATTAGGTCTACGTACATCATTAAGTGTG
>CAYLXL010000010.1:0-32413 GCA_964387745.1 uncultured Gammaproteobacteria bacterium
CCGATTGGGTGTTAATGATAACTTCTGATTGACTAGCTTCCATTGAATACCGCCGTTTTTTTATTTAAAAATGCTTCTACACCAATTTTCTTATCACTCGTGCCGCAGGTTTTAGCAAAATGTAAAGCCTCTAATTCAAGAGCGTCATTTAAGGTTAAATCAAAGCCACTATTAATTACAGACAGAACCCCTGTAATAGCTAAAGGTGCCATACTAGTAATGGTCGATAAATATTTATTAGTCAAATCAAGTAATTGATCATTTTCTACTACTTGTGTGACCAAACCCCAATTTAACGCTGTATTAGCATCAATGAACCTACCTGATAAGCATAAATCCATCGCTCGACCTTTACCTACAAGTCTAGATAGACGTTGTGTTCCTCCGTAACCTGGGATAACACCTAGTTTAACTTCTGGTTGGCCAAATTGTGCTTTTACTCCTGCTATTCTTATACTGGCCGACATAGCTAATTCACAACCACCGCCAAAAGCATAGCCGTTTACTGCAGCAATAGATGGTATGGGAAGGTTTTCTAGTTTAGAAAAGACTGATTGACCAAATTTGGCAAAGTTATAACCTTCGGTAGTATTAAGTGAGCTAAGCTGATCAATATCTGCACCTGCACAAAATGCTTTTTCTGCACCTGTTATGATAAGACCTTTTATTGCTTTATGCTGATCAGATAAACTATCAAGAACAGAATTTAATTCAGATAATAATTCAAAACTTAAAGCATTAAGGGCTTTGGGTCTATTTAAAGTGATAAGTAGGAAATTCTCAGAAGTCGTTTCAAGAATTAAATTATTATAGTTACTCATAAATAACAATACTCCATAAAATTATTATAATTATGCTATATCTAATCCAGATAATAAATGCCTAGCTATGACTAAGCTCATGATTTCATTGGTGCCTTCTAAGATTTGGTGTACACGTAAATCTCTAAAAAAACGCTCAATAGGGTAGTCTTGTAAATAGCCATAACCGCCGTGTAGTTGCATCGATGTATCAGCGATAGCAAACGCTGTATCAGAAGCAAATTGTTTAGCCATAGCACAATACATCATATAAGACTGATTGCTACTGTTATTTTGATTATTTTTTGTATCAAGAGAACTAGCTGCATGGTAGGTCATTAATTTTGCGGCTTGTAGTTTAGTTGCCATATCGGCTAATTTGAATTGTATAGTTTGTAAATTATTAATAGACTTACCAAACTGTTTACGTTCATCAGTGTAGTTTCTGCTAAACTCTAAACAAGAATGCGCTCCACCGATAGAGCAAGCGGCAATGTTTACGCGCCCTCCATTAAGAGCCTCTAGAGCCATTTTAAAGCCATTATGTTCTATACCTATCAGGTTTTCTGCTGGAATCTCACAATTTTCAAAAAATACTTGCGTGGTTGGTTGACAGTTCCACCCGAGCTTTTTTTCCGGTTCACCAAAAGAGAGACCTTTAGTATTTTTTTCAACTAACAAACAACTGATTCCTGTGGTTTTATCAGCCAATTCGGTTTTGACCATACACAAATACACATCACTCACCCCACCACCAGAAATAAAAGCTTTTGAACCATTTAAAACATAATGGCCATCTTGTAGTTTCGCTATGCTTTTCATACTAGCCGCATCTGAACCTGAATCGGGTTCAGTTAAGCAATAACTACTGAGATAATCAAATCTGGTTAACAGCGGTAGATACTTGTGTCGTAGATGATCATTGGCATATTGATCGATAAGCCAACAGACCATATTATGAATCGAAATATAGGCAGCTGTTGCGACACAGGCTTTGGAGAGTTCTTCAAAAATTAATACAGACTCTAATCGTGACAAGTTGCTACCACCCACATCGGATCGAGTATATAAACCACCCATGCCAAGCTCAGCAGATTTTCGAAAGGTATCAACCGGAAAGTGTTTTTCTCTATCCCATTTAGCAGCAAAAGGAGCTATCTCAATTTGCGAAAATTCTCGGGCAACATTTTTTATTGCTAATTGTTCCTCAGTAAAACAAAAGTTCATTTGCTATGTTCCCTATAATTAGTAATAATAAATCATTAGTCTTAAATTAACACCATTATGTCAAAAAATGTTACTAATTTAAATAAACAAGCAGAAAATATGAATCTAAATACAGAAAATAATCATTCACATTTATATTCACATCCTAAAAATTTTAAATTAGTAAGTGGCGAGAGTTTATCGAAGTTAGATTTAGCTTACGAAACCTATGGTAAAATTAATGCACAAAAAGACAATGTTATTTTAGTCCACCATTCACTGTCTATGAGCGCTAAAGCATCTATATGGTGGGAAGGAATGATTGGTGAAAAAAGGACTTTTGATACTAATAAATATTTTATTATTTGCATTAATAATTTAGGAAGTTGCTTTGGTTCCACAGGGCCAAGTAACTATCCTCAAAAGCATTTCCCGTTAATTACAATTCACGATATGGTAATCAGCCAAAAGCTGTTATTAGATTATTTAGGTATAAATAAACTTAAGCTTATCACTGGCGGTTCAATGGGTGGTATGCTGGCTTTAGCATGGTTACAGTTGTATCCAGATACAGTCGAAAATTTATTTATAGCAGCAGCATCAGCGCGTGCTTATCCTGTTAATATTTTTAACAGAATGATTCAACAAGAAATAATTAAATCTAATTTACATAATCCGCAGCAAGGATTAAAAATTGCTCGCATGCTTGGTTATTATTATTATCGTAGTAATGATGAATTAAATAATAGGTTTTTTAATATTGCTTCTGAAGCAAATAAAAAACTATTATTAACTGACATGCTTGATTATATGTACGGTGTTTACAAAAACACAGAGTTATATAATTACTTTTCTTATAATAGTGAAAAGTTCATTAAGCAATTTGATTATAAATCTTATTTATGTTTACTTAATGCTATGGACTTATATGATCTTACGGTTGAAAAATCTTATCATTCTGCAGGTTTTACACGACCAAAACAAGATATCAAAGTTACTATTGCTGGGATAAGCACAGATATATTATTTCCCTTAGAGCAGCAAATTGAAATCTATGATTTACTTAAACAATCTGGCTTCTCACCTAGATTTATAGAGCATGAGTCAACCTATGGTCATGATGCCTTTTTGGTTGAACATGATAAGTTTGGTGGTTATATTACTGATCTCTTGAATAGCTAAATTAGATTTAAAATAATTAAATTAGATTACTTAAAGAAAAAAAATATCTCAGAATACTTCTCATTTCCCGCCAATTTCAATTATCTTGCTATACTCTAGTTAATAAGATAAAAAATAATAAAAACAATAACTAATAACAATAATAAAAAATATTTATCTTTTATACTCTCATGGACAATATTGTAAATTTAATGTCAGCGGATGACATATTGAAAACATATTCATCACTAGTTAGGAAGATAGCTGTTAAAACTGTCTCTCGTTTACCCCCTAGCATACAGATCGACGATTTGATTCAAGTAGGTTTAATGGCCGTTATAGAAGCCGCAAAAAATTATGACACTAGCAAGGGTGCTAGCTTTGAAACTTATGCAAGCATTAGAATCAGAGGCTCGATGATCGATGAAATCAGAAGGGAAGACTGGTTACCTCGTTCATCTCACAGAAATAGCAAATTATTATCAAAAGCGAATGATTACCTAGCTAATCATCAACATAAAACGATAAGTAATGCAGAATTGTGTGAACATTTAGATATAAGCCAAGAAGAATTTGTTAAATTAGAGAGCAATAAAAACAACTTTAAAGTGTTTCATTTCGAGGATATAGGTATCTTAGAAGAAAATTTATTATCCAATAGTGACAAGGATGTATTTCGCCATATCGAAAACAAATTTTTACGAAAAGCTATCAATGAAAATTTAGAAATGCTGCCAGTAAATGAACGTATCGTTTTAATCTTATATTATGATAATGAAATGAGTTTGAAGCAGATAGGTGAGGTGTTAGCTTTAACTGAATCAAGAGTTTGCCAATTGCATGCAAAAGCTATGGAGTCTCTAGAGAAGCGTATGAAAGGGTGGTTGTAAAAAAAGATCTATAAGATCTGTATAGTTTTGCATCGTTGCTCAAGTAGATTCAAGTAATCATTTTTGTTTTGGTCGTTCAAAAAACTAATTTCGATTGTTTTTTGCCATTTGGGAATGAGAATCTTAATTTTATTTAATATATCTTCTATAGTTTTTAGATTTAGTTTTAATTTGTCAATGCCATAATAATCAATTATATCGAACTTGGTTAAATTATTTTTTTTGCCATTAATGGGTAGAGCAATCTGCTCTCTAACACGATTAACACCCATTGCGACCGTAGTATTAATGAAGTCATATGCTGGAGCTAGAGATGTAATATTGTTGCTAAATATTAGAGAAAAGTTCTTGAGATGCATGTCTTCATTACCAACTAGATAATTAAATATTAATCTAGTAAAAAATCTTGTTTTTTCAATAACAGGAAAAGTACAGTATTGTTCGAGAATTGGAATTAATTTCTCCATTGAATAACTATATTTAGTATCACGAGAAAAGCCTAATAGTTGCGAAAAATCTTCAACGGGAAGTTTTTTATTTTTACTAAGCCGATCAAAACGTTTAATAAAATAAGATAATGATCCATCTGAACAATATATTAATCCATGTAAAGGAACGTCTGTTAAATAAGATGCCAATCGCATAGTTAAATCTTCATTTTCAGGGAGCTGATTGTATTCTCTACTTTGTGGTTTGATTATGTACGTTCCATTGATATGACTTAATTCAAAACTTTTATTTTTAATATTTAACTTAGCACTAAGTTTAGGTTGCATGCCTTGAATTGACATTTTATTGGCTATGTTGCGAGCTTCAGTAAGCTGTTCTTCTATACTATAAGGAAAGCCGAGCAATTCTTTTAAATTAGCTGATAAGCTTTTCAAGCCTTTAATCGAATATTTTTCTTTATTACTGATAGACTCATACGTAATAGGGCAAATATTGGTTTTCATTGCTCTCCCTCAACGCTAAATGCCCCTACTAAATCTTTACCAACACAAATTAATTGACCAAAATAATCATTTCTATCTAATTTTTCTAATTTTAACAAAGATTCTAATTGAAATCCTTCAGGTAAAACTCCCTCAAAATAAGGAGGAAAACGATCAAATTTGTAAATTTTTTCGGTAGCTAAGGGCATAGTTAAAGAGACAGGGGGGCCATCATATTCGCTCTCATAAGCGAAAATGTATTCTTTGTTTGGTTGGGTCTCAGTCAAAATCCCAACTAATACACTATTGTTATAAAATACTTTAGCTCTTCTCATAATTCATCTTTTTATTTTGGAGTAGTTTGCTACTTAAGCTTATCTCTATATTCAACACATTTAATAATTTAACTAATGTATTTAAACGCACAGTTTGCTTAGCATGCTCTATATCATATATAGCAGTTTTGCCTATACCGGCTAATTTAGCTAATTCCTCTCTATTTAATCCGGTCTGCTTGCGGTGGTAATGTATCAGCTCTGCGAGTTGAGTATAAAAGTCATTTGCCATAAAATCACCAATATTTACTGTTTCAACAGTAAATATAGCACGTTTTTAGCATTTTTGTGATAAGTTTCAGAAGAAATGTTAAGTATTGCCGCTATAGCAGTAAATAATACCAGTTTTCAGCTACTAGGGTCGTTTAACTAAAGAAAAATAGTTTATTTACTGTCATAATAGTAAAAAACAATAATAATGTGCATGTCTAATCAGATGCAGGATCTGCTCTCTCTGCATAGGAATGAGCCAGAGGCTTTAAAATTTAGAGCTGAGATCCAAATTACTTTTAAACAAATTAATCATCATCTGTGCTGCACTTGCAAACTTTTCAGATAAAGATTTTTTATGGTCATACTTAGCTGTGTATAATTCATGAGTCTTAAAATAGTCTAAAATAATCTCATCCGATGTTGCTATTTGATCAATCAATTTTTTTTCTAAAGCGATATAGCCATACCAATGCTCGCCAGTTGCTACTTCTTCAATATCCAATTCTGGGCGGCGCACTCGAATATGTTTTTTAAATAAATCCTGAGTTACCTCTAATTCTTCGTGAAATTTTTTGCGGGCTTTATCATCATTTTGACCAAACATAGTAAGGGTGCGTTTATATTCACCAGCAGTGTGCTGCTCAAATTCAATATTATGTTTTTCTAACAATTTATGAAAGTTGGGTAATTGCCCAATTACGCCAATTGAGCCAACAATAGCAAACGGTGCTGCAACAATGTTATTAGCAACGCAGGCCATCATATAACCGCCGCTTGCGGCAACTTTATCTATTGTAATAGTCAATTTAATTCCGCGTTGACGGATTCTATCGAGCTGAGAGGCCGCTAAACCATAAGCATGGACCATACCGCCGCCACTTTCTAATTTTAATAAAATTTCATCTTTAGATTTATCTAAAACTGGGAGTATAGCATTAAGGCAATGTTGTAGCTCGGTAACTGCTGATGCTTTGATATCACCATCAAAATCAAGAATAAATAATCTTGGCTTGTTTTCAGTGGTTTTTTTATTAGCTTTCTTGGTTTCTTTGGTTTCCTTAGTTTGTTCTTTTAGTAGTGATTTATATTCTTTTTTACTAAGAATGACACTTTTTGTTTCATCTATTTGGTCTTTAATCTTATCAGACAAATTTTCAATAACTACACGGCCACTTTTGAGCATGCCCTTTTGTTTAGCAGACATAATTAATATTCCTGCAATGACACAGACGATAGACACAGAAAGTGTTAGGGTTTTAGCTAAAAATAAGAAATATTGAAATAAAAAGTCTGCCACGGTAAGTCCTGTAACTATAATTTATAGAGGGTTTAATGAACTTTTGATTATAATGGTTTTTTACGGATTAGGCGATGATTTCTTGTCATTGGGCTGGCAGATCAAACTAAATGTATCTATAATGACTCAACTTTAAATCAAAATAAATTTGGATATTGTAATTATGGCAGATTTAAGCTTAGAGCAGATCAACGATGTTTTAGCGAAATCAACTCAATTATATACAATGAATCAAGTCGAAGCTGCGATTGATAAAATGGCGGCAGAAATTGATGAGCAATTATCAGAAACAAATTTAATTTGTTTGACCGTGATGGTTGGTGGCTTGATACCCACAGGTGGTTTATTAAAGCGCCTGCATTTTCCAATGGAAATAGATTACATTCACGCGACTCGATACAGGGGTGACACAGTGGGTAAAGATTTAAAATGGATAGTAAAGCCTACAAGATCTTTAAAAGATCGCACTATCTTAATTATTGATGATATCTTAGACGGTGGTGTTACGTTAACTAAAATTGTCGAGTACGTGCAATCACAAGGCGCCAAAAAAGTGTACACAGCAGTATTAATCGAAAAAGAAGGCACACGTTTACCTGGCGCTATTAGTAAGGCTGATTTCTGTGCCTTAACAGTAGAAGATCGTTATATCTATGGCTACGGCATGGATTATAAAGAATACTTGCGTAATGCTCCAGGAATATTTGCCGTAGCAAAAGAACATGAGGGGTAAGACTAAGATTCTAGTTACCCTTTTGCTTCGTTGCATTTGAATACTTATTCTTAAACTTCACTGACGACTAATATTGCCGAAAACACCGGATGATCAAAATAATTTACCTCATTATTTTTTAGACGGCGATCTTCGCTTAGTAAAAAACTTTGTAGATAAATATTATCTGTAAATTTGCCATCAAAGTTTTTAACCAGCTCGAATTGCTTAGAATTCGATAAATCTGGTTTAACCGGTAGATTTAATAACAGATCCAGTTTGGCATGCACATATTTTTTAGATGTAAGTTTTAAAACTCCCTTTAGCTCAGGGCTTTCAATAGTATTATTAAAATAAACCTGCCCAACAGTAAAATATACGGGCTTAGGATTGTTCATATCTTTTTTAGGTTGTAGCCAGCCTATGTGACTAATGGCACTATAGCGCTTGCTATATCTTATATTATTGTAAATATTGGTATGTTTAAGTTCGTTTTTTGGCAATAAAGTATAAGCATTGCTATCGGTTTCAGGTGAGTTTAGATCAATCGAATAGTTAGGTAGGTCTAGCTTAACCGTTGGCCAACTTTCTTTGGAGATGTCTTCAGCCGTATTATTATGTTTAAAAGTAATCAATTCAATTTGATAGAAATTAGTTTTCGGCTTGGCTATCGATGTACTGCTTAGACTTACAGCTAATATAGCAAAAAATATAGAATAAACTACTGAGCGATTATTATTAGGTTTTGTCATGAGCGTTTTAATTAAGATAAATAAAAATCATTATTGATAATATTAAAGTAATAGTCAATCATAGTCAGCTTTAGGTCATGAGTTTATCAATAAGACTATTCACGACAGAATATTTTTGATCAACTGTGTCCATAGCGTAGTGGAAACTTAGTACATCTTGCCCGGCTAGTTTATAATGCTGGCTTTGAGTTTGGATTAAATTAATCACTGTATTAAAATTTACTTTTGGTTTTTTATTAAATTTTATTTTGCCAGATGCTGTGCCAACATCAATTTTAGTAATGCCAATATTACTGGCTTTTAATTTTATTTCTGTAACTTTGAATAAATTTTGTACTTGCTCTGGAATAGCTCCAAATCTATCGGCTAATTCAAACTTAAGATTAGATAGCAATTCTAAATCAGTCACACTAGCTATACGTTTATAGAGTATTAGGCGTTGATTGACATCAGGAATATAGCTATCAGGCAACATTGCTGAAACTTTAAAATCAACTTCACAGGATTCATCTTCTAATTGATCAAAATCTAAAATCTCACCAGCTTTGAGTGCTTTTACAGCTTTATTTAAAAGGTCCATGTACAAGCTATATCCAATAGCTTCAATATGACCACTTTGTTCATCACCTAATAAGTTACCAGTGCCACGAATTTCCATATCATTGCTAGCTAACACAAAGCCAGAACCTAGATCTTCTAATTGGCTGATAGCATCTAGACGTTTTGTGGCATCAGATGAAATTTTAGCGTCTTTTGGTGTAAATAAATAAGCATAAGCTTGGTGGTGAGAGCGACCAACACGCCCACGAATCTGATGTAATTGTGCTAGTCCAAGTTTGTCAGCGCGATCTATCAAGATAGTATTAGCTGATGGGACGTCGATACCTGTTTCAATAATAGTCGTACAGATTAAAATATGATAACGGCGATGGTAAAAGTCAGACATGATCTTTTCAAGTTCACGCTCCCGCATTTGACCATGCGCTACAGCAATTTTGCTTTCTGGGAACATTTCACTGATTTCATCGAAGACAACATTAATTGTTTTGATGTTATTATGTAAAAAATATACCTGTCCACCACGTTGTAATTCACGGCTTATTGCGTCGTAGATTAGATCTCGGCTGCGGTCATGAATAAAGGTTTTTATAGCAAGACGCTTTTGCGGAGGGGTGGTTATAATAGATAAATCTCTAATCCCTGATAAAGCAAGATTTAATGTTCTCGGTATTGGGGTTGCTGTCAAATTGAGTATGTCAACATGCGCTCTTAATTTTTTAATTTTTTCTTTTTGCCCAACACCAAATCGATGTTCTTCATCAACTATCAACAAGCCTAAGTCTTTGAATTTAACCGTTTCTTGTAATAATTTATGAGTGCCTATAACGATGTCAGTCTTGCCAGATTCAATATTTTTTATGCTTTGGCTAAGCTGAGCGCCACTTCTGAATCTGGATAACAAGTCAATATTAATAGCAAAGCTCGCGAAACGATCACAAAAAGTCTCAAAATGTTGCTGGGCTAATAAAGTAGTTGGAACTAAAATAGCCACTTGTTTGTGGTTGCTTACAGCGACAAAAGCTGCACGTAGCGCTACTTCAGTTTTGCCGAAGCCAACATCACCAGAGATTAATCGATCCATAACTGCAGGGCTTTGCATATCGTTCAGCACTTGTTTAATTGCCAAGTTTTGATCCGGAGTAACTTCAAACTTAAAGTCTGCACAAAATTTATTATATTCAGTTTCGTCAATTTCATAAGCAAAGCCTTGATTAGCTGCACGTTTAGCGTAAATGTTCAGTAACTCTGCTGCAGTATCGCGAATTTTATTAAGAGCTTTTTGTTTTGCTTGCGACCAAGATTTGCTCCCTAGTTTATTGAGTTCTACGTTTTCATGTTCGATGCTACTGTATCTAGAGATGCGATCAAGGTTGGTTACGGGAACATAAATTTTAGCATTATCAGCATATAATAATTTTATATATTCTGAGCTAAGATTATTTACGGTGATGGTCTCTAAGCCTAAATATTTACCAACGCCGTGTAATTCGTGGACAATATATTGATCCGGCTGTAGATCAACTAAGTTTTTAATTAAATTTTGTGCATCAATATTTTTGTGCTTACGTAGACGTCGTTGCGTGACTAACTCGCCGTATAACTCAGACTCGGAAATTACTATGATATTAGGATCAAGAGCTTTAATATGAAAACCATTATCTAATTTGGCTACAGTAACATTAAGCTTGTTATTCTCGGTTAAAAAAGTATCCCAGTTATTGATATTATTTATAACGAGAAAATCTTTAATCAAATGTTTATTCAATAAGTCTATAATAAGTTCTTGGCGAGCAAGAGACTCTGCACAAATTAAAATTTTTGACTGATCATGTTTGCCAATAAAATCTTTTAATTTACCGAGAGGGTCTTTTAGATGATGGTCAATATTTAATAATTGTGTATCAATTGCCTTAATGCTTAATTCAGCATGCCAGCTCTTCATGGTTTCAGGAGTCTGGGTAGTTAATTCTAGAAGATTAAAACGATTTAAATTATTAAAAAACTCATCTGTTCTTAGAAACAGCTTATCAGGCGATAATAATGGATTTCTGGAGTCAATATTATAATTAGTATATCTGTTATTAATAGACTGGTTAAACTCATCTATTTGCTTTTCAAGGGTTAACTGATTGGTGTTAATTAGTATAATTAAGCTATTGGCTGGCAAGTAATCAAAAATAGTGCCCATCTGTTCAAAGAAAAGAGGGATATAATATTCAATGCCACTTGGCACTACTTGATCACTGATATCTTTGTAGATATGAGAGTTGGTAGGGTTGCCAGCAAAAGTATTGCGCCAATTTGTCCTGAAAGCTTTAATAGCCTCTGGAGAAAGTGGAAACTCATGGGCTGGTAATAAATTTATACTCTCTATTTTACTAACAGTTTTTTGCGACTCTGGGTCAAAAATTCTGATAGAATCTATTTCATTGTCAAATAAATCGATTCGATAAGGGGACTCGCTACCCATGGGATAGACGTCTATGATCGAACCTTTAATACTAAATTCACCATGATTAACTACTTGGCTAGTATGGGTATAGCCCCAATTTACAAAAGTAATTTTGATGTTAGCTAGATCTAGTTTGTCACCAGTCTGCATGAAAAAACTATGTTTAGCGATAAAGTCTTTAGGACATAATCTATAAAGAGCAGTGCTTAATGCTATGCTAGTAATGGTCTGATTATGAAAGTTAGTGCTTAATTTAAAGAGCGTCTCTATGCGTTGTGAAATAATGTCACGATTAGGTGAAAAGCTATCATAAGGCAGAGTTTCCCAGTCAAAAAAGGGTAAAAAAGTAGTTTTTAGATTAAAAAAGTTTATTTCCCGGGCAAATTTGTCAGTATGAGTGGGATCATTGGATATGACTAACACCGGTCCCGCATGATTTCTACTTGCGTGATCAATCATAAGCGACAAGGCGCCTTGCGGGATATTAATAAATTTGCGTTTTTTAGGCTGTTTATCTGCTCCCTGTAAGGATTCTGTCAGGTAACTATTCAAATCTAAAGACATTGTAATACTGTTTTATAATAACTTAAGTTGACTATTCTAACCGAATTTGCGACAGTTTGTAATTCAATAAATCAGACCTAATAAATAAAATAAATAAATAAATTTATGATTGAGTATGAGCAATACCTAGATGATTATAAATATTCGATAGAAAACCCAACTAAGTTTTGGCAAGACATCGCTTCAAAATATATTGTCTGGGATAAAAATTTCAGTCAAGTCTATTCTGGTGATATCTCAAGTTTTGATAATTTTGCTCACAAGTCAGAACAAAATAATCATTGGTTTGTTGATGGTAAACTCAATGCCTGTTTTAATTGCCTTGATAAACATTTGCCAGCTAATAAAGATAAAATTGCTTTTTATTCACAAGCTGATCAAATCAGCGAGCAAGACAGTGTTACTTACGGGGAACTTTATCTCAAAGTCTGTCGTTTTGCTAATGTCTTATTAGATCTTAATATTAAAACAGGCGATAGGGTGTGTATCTATTTGCCTTTATCTATAGAAGCTATTGTGGCAATGTTGGCATGTGCTCGAATAGGCGCCATTCATTCTGTTGTATTCGCCGGCTTTTCAGCAAGTTCTTTGCTAAACAGAATACTTGACGCTGAGAGTGATCTGTTAATTACCACGCAATTTTTCGTGCGTGGCGGCAGAGTAGTTAATTTAATCGACAATGTTTCTAAAGCCCTAGAGTCTGAGCCGCTTAAAAAAGTACTATTTGTTGATACAGATTCAGGTAAGTTAAGTCAGTATATTGCTAGTTATGGAAATAAAAATATAGAGCTTTATGATTATAGGCAATTAGAGCCGCTGGTGGCAGATTATTGTCCACCAGTATTCGTTGAAGCAAGTCATCCGTTATTTATTTTGTATACCTCTGGATCAACTGGTAAACCAAAAGGAGTGCTGCATGCTACGGGTGGCTATTTGGTTCACGCTGTTTATAGCTACGAAAAGCTATTTGATATTGTTCCAGATAAAGACATCTATTGGTGTAGCGCAGATATAGGGTGGGTGACAGGCCATAGTTATATCGTTTATGGCCCGTTAGCGCATGGTATGACATCAGTTATTTTTTCAGGAGTTCCTACTTTCCCTGATGCTAGCATTTGGTGGCAGATTATAGACAAATATAATGTAACTATTTTCTATACTGCACCCACTGCAATACGAGCCTTGATGCGCCTAGGAGAAAAAAACTTAGAGTCTACTAGCAGGAAATCATTACGAATATTAGGCAGTGTAGGCGAACCAATTAACCCAGAGGCTTGGCAATGGTACTATAAATATGTTGGTAATAGTCAGTGCCCAATAGTAGATACGTGGTGGCAAACTGAAACTGGTGCTGTTATGCTGGCACCGATTGCTAATTTTAGTTATAAACCAGGTTGTGCTATGTTACCTTTCTATGGTATTAACTTGGAGTTATTAGATGATCAGCAAAAGATTATTAAGGGCAAAGGTGAGGGGAATCTAGTAATTACGGCACCATGGCCAGGTATGTTATATTCAGTGTATAAACAGCCTGATAAATTTATCGATACTTATTTTAGAGTTTTTGATGGTTGTTTTTATACTGGTGATCTAGCCAAGCGTGATGAAGATGGTCATTATTGGATATTGGGCAGAAGTGATGATGTTATTAATATATCAGGTCATCGTTTAGGCACTGCTGAAATAGAAAGTGCTTTGGTAGAACACAAGAGTGTCTCAGAAGCTGCAGTTATCGGAGTTCCTGATGAACTTACAGGACAGGGTTTGTATGCTTTTGTTATACTGAAAAATTCAAATACAAATAAAAACGAACTAGAACTTATAACTGAACTTAAAACACATGTAAAAAATGTTATAGGCCCGATTGCTATTATAAAAACTATTACTATAACTGATAATCTTCCAAAAACACGATCTGGTAAGATTATGAGAAGAATTCTAAAGCAAATTGCCTTGGGTCAAACTGAGGATTTTGGTGATACATCAACTTTGGTAGATGAGAGTGTAGTTCCAGAAATCTTGCAAAAAGTACAAAAATATAAAATATAAAATATAAAATATAAAATATAAAGTATAAAAAAATGGATCAATTGTATAAAAAATGCAAATTTAAAGCACGCAGAGGTATGCTGGAGCTTGATCTTATTCTCAATAATTATTTAAATAATAACTACTCTGAGATGACAGATTTATTAAAAAATCAATTTGATCATTTAATGGATTTGAGTGATCCAGAGCTTTGGGATTTGTTAGTTATTAGATCAGTAGAAGCTGATAACGAACTTAAAGATATAGTTGCATCTATACAGCACTCTACAAAAAAGTAATTAATATATTATTTTCATCGCTCGTTACTTATCTATTATAATTATGGACAAAAAGATTAATTTAAAATTACGACCATCTCGTTATTTCTTTACTTTATTAAGTGGCTTGCATTTAATAATAATGTTTTTAGCATGCATTTCTAATATTACTGTAACTTTTTTTATTATTATTTTTATAACTATTATTGTTAGTTACTATTATTTAATTAATAAATATATTTTCAGAAAAAATAAATATTCTATTGTTGCTTTAAGTCAAAATGATTCTAGCTCTGATGTCAACGAATGGTTTTTAGAATTATATGACACGAAAACTAGATCAAAAAGTGTGGAATCAAGGTTGTTACCAAAAGGGTATGTTTGCAACTATTTTATTATTCTTTATTTTAAAATAGAAAATAAGAATAAAATCCTAGCTTATTTAAGCACTTATAAGTTACTGAAAAATATCAGATTTAAAACTATTCCGGTATTATTATTCCCGGATATGCTTGACCGTTTAGATTATCATCGGCTTAAACTCTATTTGACAGGTTATTGATCAAAAAGTTCTTTATATCTCTGAAATTCCCTGTACAAAGTTAACTAAATCACCTATTGTGTAAGATATAAGCCATACAAGTTACTTATAGCTAGGTAGGTAGTAAGTGTCAAGTAAAGATCAATCAGTTAAAAACAAGCTCAAGAAATTTGAAAATGCTTATATCAATGAATTGGTAAAAAAAGCACAACAAGATGACGAGGGCGCCTTTACTGAACTAGTTCATTTGTTCCAACCAAAAGTGCATTACATTATAAAAAGATATATTCGTGAGCAGGTGGATATAGCTGATGTATCGCAAGAGGTTTTTATTAAGGTCCATAAGTATATAAAAGGTTTTAAAGGTGATTCAAGCTTTTATACATGGCTGTTTAGTGTTACTACTAGCGTGGTTAAGAATCATTTGTTGATAATGAAGAAAACACAATTATTAACTACTATAGACGGTGGATTTACTGATTACATGGAGTTTGCTATTGATGTTCACGAAAATATTGACCCGCAAGATATCTTAGTCTCGGATGAAACTGAAAATACTTTAATTGAGACCTTAGAAAATCTTCCAAAAATTTTAAGAGAGGTTATCGTATTAAGAGAGCTTGAAGGTTTATCATATGTTAATATTTCAAATATATTAAATATTCCGGAAGGCACAGTACGTTCTCGCATTCATCGGGCACGTAGTATCATCGAGCAGCATTTGGGTGATACTGGCTCTAGTCTAGTTCAGCATTAATTTAATAAGTTTATTTAAAATCTCATTATACTCACTACGACAATCAGAGTCTGCAACTATTCCGCCACCTGCCCAATAAAAGTATTTATCTTTATAGTACACTAAAGTTCTGATAGCAATACTCGTATCTAAATTGCCGTTAATATTAATATATCCAATAGAACCACAGTAGATATAGCGATGAGGTAAATCTCCAGGGTTCTCTAGTTCTTGAATAATCTGCATCGATCTAATTTTTGGTGCACCAGTGATTGATCCTCCTGGAAAGCAGCCCTTGAATAACTCAAGACTGTTTATATTTGCACGTAGCTGTCCCTGGATATAACTTACCAAATGATGAACGGTTGCAAACGTTTCTAGCTTACATATTGCTGTTGTTTTCACGGTGCCAGCTATACAGTATTTGTTTAGGTCATTGCGCATAAGATCTGTAATCATAATATTTTCCGCGCGATCTTTCTCACTATGGATGAGATCATTTATAGCATCGCTATTTAATGCCTTATCGTTATATTTTTTTCTAGTACCTTTGATGGGTTCGGTTGTAACCATAAATTTAGAGTGGTCGTTTTTTTGAATTTTGATAAAACGCTCTGGTGAAAATGACAGGATAGCTAAGTCATCAGAAATTTTAAAATAACAAGAAAAAGGATTAGAATTTAATTTACGTAAGATTAAATAATTTTCCCATGGGCAGAGGTTATTATTATCGCTCTCGAAGCGGATACTATAATTGATTTGATAGCAGTCACCATCAAAGATATGTTGTTTGATTTTATCAAAGTTTTTTTTATAATTCTCGTAGGACGTAGTGGGAGTAAAGCTTAAGAGATTATCGGACAAAGTCTGTGTGTCTAGACTTGCTTCATCTGAACATAACAGATCACAAATAAATTGGATATGAGTAGCAGATATATAGTTTTCATCATAAGCTATATAGGTTTTTTTTAATTGGTGATCAGATATCAACGCCCAGGCATAAAATCCTATTGCCATAACAGGTATATCAGTAGAATTTTGTAATCTTAATTTGGGATATAATAATTGGTTTAAATCATAGCCAAAGTATCCTAATGCGCCATGCCAAAAAGGAATTTTACTAGAGATGGCAGGAGTATTTTGGTTATTAATTTTATTTAGATGATTATTAATAATATCAAAAGGGTCAACGGCGCTATTGAGCATTTGATACGATGTTCTGTTGTTTATTTCAAATGATTCATTATATTCAGTATCTTCTATTGTGGTTGTTTGAAGATTTACTAATATGGTTTTATAGGGCCAGCAACTCGCAATATCAAACCGCTGTGGTTTGTTGTCAGCATCAATATTGCTATCAAGCCATATACTCCAATTGTAATTAGCTAATTTATTGAACTTTTGTTTAAAAATACTAGTGTAAGGTAAATCAATAATAATCATCGAAAAAGTAATTTTTTTGTTTATTTGCAGAATTTTACAGTTTTGTACTTTAATCTTGAGCCAGATTTGATATAGTGAACAAGATTAGAAAATAGTATAAAGACAATGAGTTATAATTCAAGATTATTGTAAAGTATTTGAGAATTTGATTAACATGGAGAAAATATGTCAGCTTTAAGAAAAGACTTGTGGATTTACCTTGGGATTGCATCATTAATTCCTTTTAATAACTTATATGCAGCTGCGTTCGCACTAAATGAACAAAATACTTCTGGACTAGGAAATGCTTATGCAGGCCGTACGGCTATCGCAGAAGATGCTAGTACCAGCTTTTATAATCCGGCAGCATTAGTTAAATTTAATAAAGTTCAAGTAGTCGGTTCAGCTGTAGGTCCTCTTGCTAATTTTGATGCTAGAATGAATAGCGCGACAAGAGCCAATGGAGCAGTGTTGACCACTGGAAAAACTACAGATAATGCAGCTGTATTCGTCCCAATGCCAGCGTTCCATATAGCTGGTCCTATAAATAATACAACAGCATATGGTTTAAGTGTCACAGCACCTTTTGGCTTAGCAACTGATTACAGCGATACCTCACGTTTTCGTTTTTTTGCTACAAGATCAGAATTAAAAACTATTGATGTCAACCCAAATATTGCATTCAAAATTGATAATCAATGGTCTGTTGGGGCTGGGGTAAGTGCTCAGTATGCACAAGCAATATTAGCTCGTCGATTTGATAATATTGGTTTTGCTGCAACAGGTGATGGAAATATCAAAATTAAAGGTGATGATATTGGTTTTGGTTATAATTTCGGTGCATGGTATCAAACTCCAAACTCTACTAAATTAGGTTTAGCTTTTAGATCCAAAGTGAAGCATGATCTAAAGGGTAAAGTTGATGTAAGAAATATTAATGCATTCTATGTGGCAGCTGCCTCATTGTTTGATCAAGATGCAACTGCTAGCGTGACCCTACCAGAGGTTGCTTCAATAAGTGCTTTTCAAAGCTTAACTACCGATTGGGATGTAATGGGTGATATCACTTATACTAATTGGCATAGATTCAAAAAACTTGTTGTCAAGTTTCCAGATTCAGCATTAAGCTCGGTAATTGTTGAAGAGAAGTTTAAAGACGTGTTTAAGTTTGCTTTAGGAGCGAACTATAGGTGCGGACAAGGAATCACATGGAAATTCGGTGCTGCCTATGATCAAAGCCCGGTAAAAGATGATTACAGAACTTTCAGAGTGCCAGATAGTGACCGTTACTGGTTATCAGCGGGTATGAAATATAACGTCTATAATAATTTAGCTATAGATTTAGGTTATTCTCATATTTTCTTAAAAAATGCTAAAATTAACGAAACACCAATAGCTGCTGCTCCACTTAATTTGGCAACATCTAATGCTAAAGTCAAAGCTGGTATTAATCTGTTTGGTTTGCAGTTAACGTATGATTTGTAATTAATAAATTGTTTTAGTAGGTTCTGCTATATGTTTTTAATATATAGCAGGTGTGTAAATGTAATGTATAAAAAATGGATGTGAATATGCCAAGGAAAAGTGATAAAAGAGAACGTTTAGTTGATTCAGCAAAAAAATTAATGTTTCAACAAGGATTTAACTTAACTACTCTTGCTGATATTGCACAAGAAGCAGATGTGCCTTTAGGGAATGTTTATTATTATTTTAAGACCAAAGAAGCTATTGGTGAAGCTGTTATAGATTATTGTTTGACAGAGCTTAAGCAAAGATTAATGAATTGTGATGCTCAGCCTTCAGAATTAGCTAAAATACATGCATTTGTTGGTTATGAACTCGAAGACGCCGAGTGGATTGTAAAACATGGTGATAAGCTTGGTAGTTTATGCCAGGAACTTGCAAAACAAGGCGGAGCTTTAGCTAATGCTTGTGCAAGTTTATTGCATCAATCAGTTAATTGGTTACAGAAACAATTTGAAGGTTTGGGATTAGATAGTAAGACTGCAAAAAATAAAGCGCGTACTTTAACTGCTAAAATACAAGGTATGAACTTATTAGCAGCGACTTATAGTAGTGCTGAATATGTAGAAATTTTGGGTGCTTGGATAAAAGATGATTTAAATAAGCTTCCAGCTAATAAATCTGCTGAAGTCCAACACAAAGTTGAAGCATTCGCTTAACTATGATAAATAGCGAATATAAATTTATATATTCGCTATTTTGATACTGTAAGACTCATTACTAAAAAGCATCCAAGATCTTGATTCTTATTCAAGGCTTTTTTCTCACAATAATTGTCTATTAGTTCTTATCACAATTCAGACCTTATCAAATTAAATCTGCTTATTCCGAACGTAATTAAGTTCAAGCAGATCAATCAGCTACAAGATATCATGCCCTTAGATGACGATTGCTTCCTGCAAAGGTATTACTATACTTTAGGCGTATCTAATAATAATAATAACTGGGAGATTAGTATGGATAATAAAGGCAAAAATAATAATCATGGCAATATGGGCCAAAACCAAAAAACTGGTGGTGTTGATAAACAAGCTGGTCAAGGCGGCAATGCGGGTAAAGGCGGCGATTGGAATCGTAATGCTAATGCTGGTAAAGGGAACGCTGATTGGAATAAAGGCAACGCTGGCGCTGGTTGTCGTGAAGGTGGTGCGAATAAAAATGGTGGTAAGGGCAATATTGGCGGTAGCCATAGTGGAAAAGACAGAGCATAAAACTATCTAAGTCTCTTAAAGTCTCTTAAAGTATTGAATAAAAAAGGCGGGAGTTGCCCGCCTTTATTATTATTATATTACAGCTCTAAATAACCAAGGTTACAATAAAAGATAAGCTCAATAATAGCAAAACAAAAATCACTATTGCCATTATTAAATAATAAACAAGTTTTCCTTGAGCAAAATCTGCTTCCATATTTTTTTTACTTTGAATGCCAAATAAAGCGGCGAACACGCTTTGTAATACTCTAAAAAAACTTATAAATTGCATATTAAATAAAGTTAATCATTAATAAACCTGTTAAAGTTAATACTACAGTATAAGGCAGTGCCATGTACACCATTCGTCCATAGGAAAGTTGTATTAAAGGAGCTAAAGCAGAGGTTAGTAAAAATAAAAAGGCTGCTTGTCCGTTTGGTGTTGCAATACTAGGGATATTAGTACCGGTATTGATTGCTATGGCTAATTTATTAAATTGTTCAGCGCTTATTAGACCATTAACAAAAAAATTATTAATTTGAGTAATATAAATACTGGCTACAAAAACATTGTCACTTATAGCTGATAGGAGACCGTTAGCTAAATAGAGTATGCTTGGTTGCAGTGATTGATCTATATGTAAAATATAGTTGATCAATGGCTGGAATAACTGCTGTTGGTTGATGATGCTAATTATGGCAAAAAATATAATAATTAAGGCTGTAAATGGCAAGGCTTCTTTGAATGCTTTACCGATTTGAGGTTCTTCTATTATGCCATTAAAAGATGCTAGTAGGATTAACATTGTTAGTCCTATTAGACCGATTTCTGCGATATGAAAACCAAGAGCCAAGACTAATAGTAGGCCTACTATAGATTGTACTATTAATTTCGCTTTTAATTCTGGCGTGTTATTTGAGTTGCTATTTTGATGCGAGCTTATAATATTGTAGACGTTTTGTGGCATTTCTTGTCCGTAGCCAAATAATTTGAATTTTTCAAGGATGACGCATAAGCTAATGCCAATGAAAAATACTGGCATGGTTACTGCAGACATTTTGTAAAAGAAGTCTATAAAATGCCATTTGGTATATTGAGCTATTAATAAATTTTGTGGTTCACCAATCAATGTACAAACTCCACCTAATGCCGTACCTACCGCTGCGTGCATAACCAGACTTTGTAAAAAATGTCTAAATTGCTCGAGCTCAGCATGATTACTTGGTGCCGTGTTATGATATACATTATAAAATCCATACAAAGCTGTAATAACAACCGCTGTTACTGTCAATGCGTCTAAGAAGGCTGATAATACGGAAGTAGTTATAATAAATATTAAAGATAGATATATCTTATTTCTAATTGTTAGAAGAATTTTTGTAAAAATAGCTAATAATAGCTCTTTCATGAAATAGATAGCTGAGATCATGAAAATCAACAATAAAATAACTGAAATATTATTAAGTACTTCGTGATAAACGGACTCAGGAGTAGTTAGACCTAAGAATATAGCTTCTAAAACTATCAAACCTCCTGGTAGCAGAGGATAACAATTCAAAGCCATAATTAATGTAAAAATAAATTCAACAAGAATCAATGAGCTTAAGATGGTCGGGCCAAAAGCCAATATTATAATAGGATTAAATAGTAAGATAATAACAATAATGACTTTATACCATTGCGGAGAGTTACCTAGAAAGTTAAGCCAAAGACTTTTGAAAATACTAGATTGATTATCTAATGATTTAGTGTTCATTTTTTTTGTGATTAAATCTATTAATTATAAATGGCGGTAAAGTTAGTAATAATAACCCTAAAACTAGTAAGCTTTCATAATACTTGTCAGATCCAATGTTCATTGTATCAGGTGGTATGAAGCCTGCAATGATGGTTATGATACAGCCAATTATTCCTATAGATGCGGTGATATAAGTACTAATGTATGATTTACCAATAGTAAAGGTATGTTCGCTTTGTTTATAAGTTTTACGTAATTTTATTGCTGCGGCGAACATTAAAATATACATAAACATATAAATTTGTGAGGCTAAAACTGTTAGTAACCAGTAAGCGCTATTGATAGAAGGTAATAATAAATAAATTGTTGATAAAATAGTAGTTAGGATTGCCTGAAGTAATAGCAAGGGTGAAGGAGCTTTATGTTTATTTTCATGTCTGAAAATTTTAGGCATTAAACCATCAACTGCTGCCATATGCAAACCAGTTGTAGGCGCAATAATCCAATTTAAAAGACTACCTATACCACCTAATACAACCATGCCACCCATTACTGGTAACAAATAGTTCAGGTTATGCTTGGATAAAAATATTTCCATAGCCTGCATGATGCCAGAAATTAGGTTAATCTCATTATTAGGCACAGATACAGCAATAGCTAGTGACCCCAATAATAGCGTGGCAGCTATCACAAAGGTAGAAATAAGTAAGGCTTTAGGGAATTTTTGTTTAGGATTTTCAATATCTCTTACGTAAACAGTCGCAATTTCGATACCTGAAAAAGAGAGAATAATACCAGTTAAAGATATCCAAAGGTTTTTATTGGTAAAATCCGGAAGAATGCTCTCAGTAGTGATAGAAATTTGACTAATATTGTCTGACAATATCCAGTTTAAACCTAGTGCTATAATGATAGACATGGGTATTATCAAGCCGAAAATGGTACACAAATTACTTATTTTGGCTGTTAATTTTAAGCCACGCATGTTGATAAGAGTTAATGCCCAAAAAATAGCTAAGATAACAATCAAAATATAATTTTTATTGCTGGTCAAATATTCAGGATTACTAGGTGAAATAATATAGGCTAATGTCCCCGCAATAAATGACAATATTGCAGGATACCAAATAACATTTTCTAGCCACTGGAACCAGATGCCGACAAAAGCAATTTTGTCACCAAAAGCTGCTTTAAGCCAATAATAAATACCACCATGATTACTTTTTTGTTGTGATTCATGCGCTGAAAGCTCAGCAGAGATGAATGCGCAGGGTAGTAAAAATAAAAAGCAGGCGCCAATAAAAAAGAAGAAAATTTGGCTACCAAAAATTGCTGTGGCCGGCAAGTTTCTGATGCTATCTACAGAAACAATAGTAATCAATATAATACTTAAAAGCGATAAAGGTTTAGGATTAGACATATTCTAATAAATGTAATTAAGTGTAATTAACAGGATTATCAGTGATTCTAAACCGAGAAGCAATATATTTTAGATTATAATTTTAATCTCTATCTATATAGTGTATATAGTTCAACTGCATGCTATTGTAATTTCTGCTATAATAAGGCATATTTAATCTCAGTTTAAACTTAATTAAGCTAAGTTATTAGGCTTATTAATGATAAAAAAATCTGCTCTGGTCGACTTAAAAAAACTTAGCAATTCTGGCTCTATTAAATTCAAATATAAATTACTACTAAAGCTTATACTGGCCTTGCCAGCCTTTAAGAAAGTGCAGGTTTGGCATCAAAATACGCCAGAAGAGGCTAATTTCAAGCAATATCTAGATTCTTTTATTCAGCAAATGCATATCAATGTTGAATCAATAGGAGACCTAAATATTCCATCTACGGGTGGCTGTATATTTGTTGCGAATCACCCAACTGGCCTACTTGAAAATATTGTTTGGTTAAGTACTATCCTTTCCGTTCGCTCAGATCTCAAAATGTTAGCAAATAACTGGTTCGATTTAATTAGTATTGCTAAAGATAATATCATTGCTGTAAATAATTTTGAAAGCAAAGCTAGCTATAAACAGAACGTTAAGGGGCTTATAGAAGCTAAAAATTGGTTAGAGGGTGGTGGGGCTTTAATGATCTTCCCTGCTGGTGAAGTTGCCCATTGGAATTGGGCAAGCTTGGGTGTCACTGATCCACCTTGGAAAAAGAGCGTATTGAGTTTGGCACAAAAAACGCAAGTTCCTATTATTCCTTGTTATAGTTCTAGTAAAAACAGCCTGTTATTTAACATAGTAGGCAATATTCATCCCCGTTTACGTACTTTAATGCTGGCACGGGAATTCACAGCTAAGCAGAAAAAGACAATTAAAATTGCTACTAATAGCAATATAGATGTTCAATATTTGGATCGTTATCAGGATAGTGACCAAAAAATGGCTTTTGTGCGACTATGCACGGAAGCATTGAATGATAAGCCTTTTGATGAACATTTAATTGATTATCAAGAAATTATTGATAATGTTGATAGTAAAGCTATCGAAAACGAGATTATAAGTCTTAAAGCAGTAGCAGATACACCTGAATATGCAGTCTATATGATTTACGGGCAACATAGCCCTAATATATTGACCGAAATTGGTAGATTGCGTGAGTATAATTTTCGTCTTGTAGGTGAGGGTAGCGGTAAAGAAATAGATATTGACAGGTTTGATAAAAATTATCAGCAATTATTCTTATGGGATAAAAGTTCTAAAAGAATCTTAGGTGGATTAAGGCTTGGATTTGGTGATGATCCCACTAATCAAGGTGTTTATTTTCTTGAGCATGCTAAAGTAAAACAAAAATTTAATAAAATACTCCATAAGACTTTAGATTTTGGCCGATTATTTGTAGTTGATGATGCGCCAAAAGATCTCAACGTCATCTTGATTTTGGTTAGATGCTTAGTTAATTATCTAAAAAGTACAAAATATGAGTACTTGATTGGTCAAGTGAGCATTCCTTCTGCTTATCCGAAATTAGCACTAGATATAATTGCTAGTTTTTTGAAAACTCATTACACAGATCAAGATATTATAGGCCTAGTGCGTGGAAAAAGAACATTTCGATTGACAAGAAAGTATCAAAAGTTTATATCTAAATTAATTTCGGAAACTAAAACTAGCAAGGATGTTAATAATCTATTAGACAAGCTTTTTCAAGGTCGGATAGAGATACCAGCATTATTACGTTTTTACTTAAAATGCGGAACTAAACTCATGAGTTTTAATTACGATAAAGATTTTGGCACAGTTGATGCTTTGATGATAGTTCATAGAGATCATTTGCCAAGATTCTTTAAATGAATATAATACTCACTTTATAATTAAAATTAACTAACATATATATCATGGCTTTATACATTACCTTCTTTTTATATTTTTGCATTATATTTTTTATTGGCTTTAGAGCTTATAGAGCAACCTTAAGTCATGAGGACTATGTTCTAGGTGGTCGTCGCTTGAATTCGTTAATTACTGCTCTAGGTGTTGGGGCGAGCGACATGAGCGGCTGGCTAATGATTGCATTGCCAGGAGCTATCTATGCTTTCGGACTTAGTCATGCTTGGATGTCTATAGGCTTATTGATAGGTGCTTATTTAAATTGGAAGCTGGTTGCTTACCGATTAAGAATATTTACTTTTGAAGCTAACAATTCTTTAACGATACCTTCTTATCTTGAGCATCGGTTCAGAGATGAGTCTAAAACTTTAAGACTAATAACCTCACTTATAGTTATTTTATTTTTTACCCTTTATAGCTCTGCCGGGTTTGTTTCAGCAGGTATCTTATTTTCATCATCGTTTGGTATAAGCTACCATTCAGCACTAATACTGGGCGCAACATTGTTAGTTTTTTACGCTGCTTTTGGCGGGTTCTTAGCGGTCAATTGGGTGGATGTTTTTCAGGGTGGCTTAATGTTACTGGCTCTTATAGTGTTGGCGTTTTATATATCGTATTTACTTAATTACACAGATCCTCATTTGTTATCAATAGCCCATTTAAAGGCTCACTATAGTAGCCAATTTACTTCAGATTATTTCAATCTGATCCCACAAGGAGATAATCTAACAGTGTTTATAGTGTTGGCATCGACTTTATCATGGGGTTTGGGTTACTTTGGACAGCCTCACATTTTGGTTCGTTTTATGGCCTCTGAATCAAAAAGTTCTATTAATAGTGCTAGAAAGATATGCATGTCCTGGATGTTTTTAGCTTTATTAAGCTCTATGGCTGTTGGGTTTCTTGCCAAAATATTTTATCTGAGTGCACCACTTGCTGATCCTGAACAATCTTTTTTTCAGTTAGTACAAGATAATATTAACGAATGGGTAGCTGGTTGGTTTATTGCAGCCGTTTTATCATGCATCATGAGTACTGTTGCTGCGCAGTTAATTTTATCGGCAAGTGCTTTAGCTGAAGATATCTATCATGCTCGAATTAATCCTTATGCGACTGATAAAAAATTATTATGGGTAGGTCGTAGCACAGTTTTCATAGTAGCAAGTTTTGCTATCATGTGTGCATGGAACAAAGACAGTAGCGTGTTAGATCTTGTAGGACACGCTTGGGCTGGTTTAGGAGCCTCATTTGGCCCAGTAATACTCATGTCTCTCTTCTGGCGTCGTATGACGAAGCAAGGGGCTATCTGTGGCATGAGCATGGGGACGTTGACCATCATACTTTGGTTGTTAGCCCGTCACTTGTGGTGTGTATCTGGTGTAGACACTACATCTATACTGCAACTTAATGAAATGTTGCCAGCTTTTGTGATGAATTTGATGACGATTATAATTGTCAGTTTACTTGACAATAAACCTGATCCTGAAATTGAAGAACTGTACAATCGCTCACACAAATTATGCACAGAATCTTAAACCCAAGAGTTTACGAGATCGCGTTTATAGTTAATATTTAATATGTGGGCTGTGACAAAAGACGATAAGAAGAATAATAATAAATCGTCTTGATAATAATAAAAATAATAAACTTAAACAGCCTTTTATTTTTTAATATATTTTAAAACCTTTACCAAACCTCCTAAAGTCTGTACTAAAGCCCGTGTGGGCTTTTTTTATGGCTATAATTTAAATCATAAATTATGTTAATCGGGCTAATTAATATATAGAAACCACAAGTAGATAAGTCATGCTATATTTACCCTAAGTACAAATAAAGGGTATTGAATAATAATTGGAGTGTGTGTTGATGCTGATTTATCAAAGCCTATCAAAATTTACACTAGTGTTAATTATATTGGGATCTGCAACCCAACTATATGCTAATCAGATTGCTAATCAGATTGCTAATCAGATTGGTAATGAGATTGGTGCAGTATTGATTTCTAATAAATTAGATAAAAATAGCTATATTACAAGAGGTAAGTTTTTGTGTTCCTCAAATAAGCAATTTAAATTAACTTTACAAGAAGATGGTAATTTGTGTGTGACACAAGCACAAGGTATCAATAGTGAACGGTATATATGGTGTAATATGATTCGTGATTATGGGCAAAGTCCTAATACTCGTTTGATGCTTCGAAATAAAGGAGATTTAGTAATTTCTCATAATGGTATAGTAAAATGGAGTTCTAATACTGAAGATACAGGTGCTGATAAAGCTGTTTTGCAGGATGATGGTAATTTTGTTGTGTATGCAGGAACAGAACCTAAATGGAGCGCTAGATCAGGAAATAGCAAACGATCTGAGGACTGGCAAGCCTTTGATAAAAATATTGATAAAAATATTGATAAAAAAACAATGCCCACTTTTAGTGAGTGTAAATAATTACAAATATAATTAACACACCCTCATCTAAAAAGAGGGTGCGTTATAGAAGATTAATTATAAATACCAGAGACTTTTTTAGACGCAGCATCAGTTTTATTGCTGCTTTGTTCAAGACTAGATGATAAAGATACCAATTCTTCATGTTTAAACTGATCAACATTAACTATTGATAATACATCTTTTCTGTGTGTTATTAAAATTTGTCCTTCTGAATCAGTAATAATATTTTTATCGACTGCTTCTTTGACTTGTTCATCGTAAACTATTGCAGATAATTTTTTATCTTTGATAGCTTTATTTAGACGTTTAATGATGGGTTCAGCAATTAAAGTCTTAGCTAAGATATCTTCATATTTAGGCACAAAATTATTATCCGATGCTTTACTTGAAACATAACGTTTAATAGAACTTCTAAAACTACTAGGCTGTGATACCAATTTGGTTAGTTCTTTGTGCAATCTGTCTGAAGGGTACTTATGCCAACTGCCTAGCGGTAATACTAATAGTTTTATAAACTTTCCTAAAAATTGATTAGGCAGATTGTTACAGATTTCTTTTAAAGCTTCTTGTGATTTATAAGCTAAGTATCTGCACGACCAATCAACTACGATCAAGTCTTCAGGTAAGGATCCTTCATCATGATAATATTTCAACGTTGTACTCATCAAATAAGTGTAACTCAAAACATCACCGAGTCGTGCTGAAATTCCTTCTTTGCGTTTTAATTTACCCCCTAAAATAATCATTAGGATATCTGCAGTAAAAGCTAAGTTAGCGCTAAATTTATTTAGCCATTGATAATATATTTTAGTTGCATCATTCTTTGGAGAATGACTAAACTTACCAAAAGTTAAGCTCAGCCATAAAGAACGAACAGTGTTACTTAAGGTATAGCCAGCATGTCTGTACAATAAATTGTCGAAATGTTCCATGTCATTATTCTGTATGGCATGCATTTCATCAAGTGCATATGGATGACATCTGATAGCACCTTGACCGAATACCATCAGGTTTCTAGTCATAATATTGGCACCTTCAACAGTGATTGCTATCGGTGATGCTTGGTAACCACGACCTGCAAAGTTATTTGGCCCTAAACAAATGCTTTTGCCGCCTAATATATCTGTACAGTCCATGGCTACTTGTCTGCCAAACTCGGTAACATGTAGTTTTACAATACCTGAAACCACTGATGGTCTTATGCCGCTATCTATAGCAGCAGCTGTTTCAAGACGTGCAGCATTGGAAATATAATTAAAGCCAGTCATGCGCGCTAAAGGTGCTTGAATGCCTTCGAAGCCACAAAGTGGAGTATTAAATTGTCGTCTAATTCTTGAATAAGCGCCTGTTAATAATACTGCACCATTCATGCCACCAGAAGATGTAGATGGAAGAGAGATAGCTCTACCAACTGATAAGCATTCCATTAGCATTCGCCAGCCATGCCCGGCCATTTCTATACCACCTATGATAAAATCCAGAGGTATAAAGACATTTTTTCCTACAATAGGACCATTGTGAAAGGCAGTATTTAATGGGAAATGACGATCGCCAATAATCATACCAGGTGTATTTCTTGGGATTAAAGCACATGTTATACCAAGATCAGGAGTATTTTCATTTAAGAGATTATCAGGATCATACAATCGAAAAGCAAGACCTACGATAGTAGCAATCGGAGCAAGGGTAATATAACGTTTATTAAAATTCAAATTGATCCCGAGTATTGTTTTGCCGTTGTACTCGCCCATCATGATTACACCGGTGTCCGGTATACTAGTCGCATCAGAGCCAGCCTCAGGGCCGGTTAGTGCAAAACATGGAATTTCTAAACCTTTAGCTAGTCTAGGTAAATAATAGTTCTTTTGCTCATCAGTACCATAATGGAGCAATAGTTCAGCAGGTCCTAGTGAGTTTGGTACAGCTACACTAGTACAAAGAGTAACGCTTGTACCAGCAAGCTTAGTAACAATAGTTGAATGAGCTACTGCAGAAAACTCAAGACCACCAAATTTTTTTGGGATAATAATACCTAAAAATCCTTTTTCTTTAATATAATCCCAAACATTGGTTGGCAGATCTACATGTTTGTGAGTTACGTCCCAATCATTAACCATTGAACAAACTTCTTCTACAGGTCCATCTAAGAAAGCTTGTTCTTCTTGCGTTAAAATTGGCTTAGGAGAATTAATTAACATCTCCCAATCTGGTTTGCCACGAAATAGTTCGCCCTCCCACCAAGTGTGCCCAGCTTCAAGAGCTACTCTTTCGGTGTCAGACATTTTAGGTGTGCTTTTGGTAGCAATATCAAAAAAATATTTAGTGATGTATTTTTGCCGTATTTCTGCAATATTAAGCGGTAAGAATACTGCAAAATATACTAGCCAGGCAAAAAATAAAGTTAATAGGGTAAAGGGATGGATGATTGTAGTTAAGATTAATCCTATGCCGACATAAGCAGTGAATGGCTGTAGGGTCGTTCTATTGTATAATAAATACCCGATACCAAATACCCAAATTAATAACCAAAATAATGTGCCCACTTCCTCTCCTTAGTATGTAGTATTGTGTTTAATATTTCCTGAACTAACGTATAGAATACTGTATAGATATGATAAATAAAATTGTACTATATTTAAAAAAAATTATATATCATAACGTCTTATATAATTATAAAACCAGTAAACTCTAAAACTTTAGATATCAGGAGCAATTAATGCTAAATAACAAAGCTAGGCTAATTAACACAATATTATTGTCATCGGTAATTTGTATCAGTAGTGTTTACGCTGGTTCACCGGTAGGCTGTTGGAAAACTATAGATGATGTAGCTAAAGTTGATAAAAGTTATGTTGAGATATCAGAATCAACCAAAGACCAAGATGGCCAAAAAGTAAAGGTTTTGTCAGCTACAGTTCGTCAGATATTAAAATTAGATGACCCAACAGAAAATCCAAGAACAAAAGTCTGTAAAGTTTGTGAAGGGGCTAAGCATAACGAAAAAATCGAAGGCATGGAGATTATGTGGGACGTAGCAAGCACAGGTGATAATACTTGGGATAATGGTGAAATATTAGATCCTAAGACAGGAAAAGTTTATAATGTGAGCTTAAAGCTAATTGAAGGGAATATAAAAAAGTCTAAAAAGTCTAAAAAGTCTAAAGGGACTAAGGATTCTCAAACGAGCTTAGAAGTTAGAGGGTATTTCGTTTCATCCTGGTTAGGAAGAACACAAACTTGGTATAAAGTAGAAGATAGCTATTGCAATCAGAAAAATTAATGCAACAATTTGTCCATTTAAGAACACACTCTGAATACTCAATAAAAGAGGGTATTCAGGGGATAGACAGCATGGTAAAGCAGGCAGCTGACAACAAGATGCCTGCTTTGGCCCTGACAGATTGCAGTAATCTATTTGCCACCGTCAAATTCTATAAAGCATGTCTAGCTAAACGCATCAAGCCTATTATAGGTGCCGAGATAATCTTAGAAGTATCGTATGCGGCAAATAATGACTCAGGTGAAACCCAAAATAACACAGAGTTGCATAAACTAGTGTTGTTAGCGCAAAATTATACGGGCTATCTTAATTTAACCAAGCTAATCAGTAAAGCATATCTTGAACAGGATAATATTCTTGGCCCCGTCATCAAGTTATCGTGGTTAACTGAAAGTAATTGTTTAGCCTCACAAGGCATCATAGCATTATCAGCAGGTATTGACGGCATTATTGGCCAGAGTTTAGTCGCCAACAACCCTCAGCAGGCTGAGTTATTACTTAAAGAATTAAGCACAATTTTCGCTAATCGGTTTTATATAGAAGTTAATCGCATAGGCAAAAATGGCGAAGAAAAATATATTAATCTCGTTTTGAAATTGGCTGAGCAATACGATTTACCAGTGGTTGCTACTAATAACGTCATGTTTGCTGAAAAACAAGATTTTGAAGCGCATGAAGCTCGTGTTTGCATAGGTAGTGGTCATATTTTAGCTGATCCTAACAGACCTAAAGAATACACAGAAGAGCAGTATTTCAAAACCTCGCAAGAAATGCATCATTTATTTGCAGACTTGCCTGGTGTGCTAGAAAATACTCTAGAGATTGCAAAACGTTGTAATGTAGAATTGACTTTAAATAAGCATTTTTTACCAGACTTCCCAACGCCAGATAATATATCTATCGGTGATTATTTAAGAAGTGAATCCATCGTAGGATTGGAGAATAGAAAAAAAGTAATTTTTGCTACTAAAAAATTTAAAAGTCTGGAAGAAGAACAAAGCTATCGAAATATTTTAGCTGATCGTTTAGATTTAGAGCTTAATGTCATTAATAATATGGGATTCCCAGGTTATTTTTTGATTGTTGCAGACTTTATTTCATGGGCTAAAAATAATGGTGTGCCTGTTGGGCCAGGTCGTGGATCAGGTGCTGGGTCTCTAGTTGCCTATGCTTTAGGCATAACCGATCTAAATCCATTAGAATATGATCTACTATTCGAAAGATTTTTAAATCCAGAACGGGTTTCAATGCCAGACTTTGATATTGACTTTTGTATGGAAGGTCGGGATCGGGTTATAGAATATGTTGCTAATAAATATGGTCGTAATGCTGTTTCGCAAATTATAACATTCGGTACTATGGCAGCAAAAGCGGTGGTGCGCGATGTCGGGCGTGTATTAGGTCATCCATATGGGTTTGTTGACCGTATTGCCAAGTTGATTCCCTTCGAATTAGGCATGACTCTAGATAAGGCTCTGGAGCAAGAACAAAATTTTAGCAATTATTACAACCAAGATAATACCGTTAAAGAACTAATTGATCTTGCCTTAAAATTAGAAGGAGTAGTAAGAAATGTTGGTAAACACGCTGGTGGCGTTGTTATATCACCAGGTGATTTAACTAATTTTACTGCTATTTATTGTGAAGAAAATGGTGGATCTTTAGTATCCCAGTTTGATAAAGACGACGTAGAAGCTATAGGATTAGTCAAATTTGACTTTTTAGGTCTAAGAACACTAACAATTATTAATTGGGCGGTTGAAGCAGTCAATGCCCAGCTGACTCGTGTTAATAAGCCACATATTAATATTTCCTTCTTTTTCAGCCCGACGAATAATCTCTTTTTCTTGATTTATTCTTCTAATGATTTCTTCTTTTCTTTTATTCATATCATCTTCTGAGATATCAATGGATTTCATTTCTTTAAATTTATGAGGTAATTTTTGAACAGGTTTATTTACTTTTTCATATCTGCATGATTTTTTATTTAATATCATATACTAATTAAATA
>CAYLXL010000010.1:32423-37557 GCA_964387745.1 uncultured Gammaproteobacteria bacterium
TAGTCTTGATGATATTCAGACGTTCAATCTATTAAAAGCCTGCAAAACTACCGCAGTGTTCCAGTTAGAATCAAGCGGTATGAAGGACTTAATAAAAAGACTGCAGCCAGATTGCTTTGAAGACATCATAGCACTTGTAGCTTTATTTCGCCCAGGACCGTTACAATCAGGAATGGTTGATGATTTTATCGATCGTAAACACGGTCGTGCTGTAGTTGAATATGCTCACCCTAGCTTAGAGCCTATTTTGAAACACACTTATGGCGTTATTTTATATCAAGAACAGGTAATGCAAATTGCCCAAGTTTTGGCTGGTTATACGCTCGGTGAGGCTGACTTACTACGTCGTGCTATGGGTAAGAAAAAGCCCGAAGAGATGGCTAAACAAAGGGATTTCTTTACGCAAGGTGCGTTAAAAAACAATATAGAAGAAAAAACAGCAACTTATATTTTCGATCTCATGGAAAAGTTTGCTGGTTATGGATTTAACAAATCCCACTCAGCAGCTTATGCTTTGATATCTTATCAAACTGCTTGGCTGAAAACACACTTCAAAGAAGCATTTATGGCAGCCGTATTGTCTTCTGATATGGATAACACCGATAAGGTTGTATTTTTTTACGAAGAAGCCTTAAGTCTTAATATTAATGTATTGAAACCGAATATTAACGAAGGTTTTTATAAGTTCATTTGTGATGATAAAAAACAAATTATTTATGGACTTGGGGCTATAAAGGGTGTGGGGTTTTCAGCTATAGATAATATTATTTCTGAAAGAAATGCAAATGGGAAATTTATTGATTTATTTGATTTCTGTAAACGTGTTGATTTACGTAAAGTTAATAAACGTGCACTTGAGGCGCTAATTAAAAGCGGTGCTGCGGATGACTTGCTTAAACCTGGGCAATTTCGTGCGGATTTGTTTAACAATATTGATAATGCTGTTAAGAATGCAGAACAATCTATTAAAAACCAATCATCAGGTCAAGTAGATTTGTTTGGCTTTGGATTCTCTGATGATTCAATGCCTAGTTTAATACCTGGTCGGCCATGGTCAAATAGTGAGCTGTTGCAAGGCGAGAGAGACACTTTAGGTATCTTTATGGGTGGTCATCCGCTTGATGACTATAAAAAAGAAATAAAAGAATTAAATATTACTAAGATTAGAAGCCTTAAGTTAGGTAATAATGTAGTCTTAGCTGGGGTTGTGGTTAGTATACGTCGAATAAAAACCAAGAGTGGCGATAAGTTGATTATATTGACATTAGATGATAAGTCTTCTCGTCTTGATATTGTTTTATATTCTAATGAAGCTGAACGTTATCAGGATTTACTAGCTAAAGATAAAGTGATTGTTGTAGTAGGTAAAGTTTCTGAAGATCGTTTTACCGGCGGTTTGCGCATGCAGGCGAGTCATATAATGGACATGTTAGAGGCTAAAATAGCAAAGACTAATACGATCAGAATTACCTTGTCAGATGATTTATTACAAAAAGCTAATGTTATTGAGAATATTGCAGAGGTTTTATCAGAATTTACACCAGGTAATTGCAATATTCTACTAGAATACTCAACGAGTCAAGGTAGAGGCGTGGTGGTTCCAGATAATAATAAGTGGCGTGTTACTTTAACGCAAAGGCTTTTAGATAGGTTGTATTTACTAATTCCAGAAGATGCAGTTACTTTGCATTATCATTATTAATTATTCGCATGAGAGCTTCTTTGAGTTGTTTATCTTTAATGTCTTTTATAGCATTGCTAAAAGTATCGATAACATCCTGGCTTAGCTCTATGTTTATAGTATTAGATTCTGTTTTGTTTGCCCTATAGTTTATAGAGTTTGTATTAAATTCAGGACTTACTTTAAATTTAAGGCTAGCGATGTGCATGAACGATGGGTGTTTACGTAGTGAGCTTAATAATTCTAAGGAGTTAAATTTCAACTGCGTCAAGTATTCACTACGATCAGTTTCAATAACAATAAAGTTATCTTTAATATTTCCGATTCGACAATGTGCGGCGATATCGTCACTTAGGTGTGATTTTAGCACTTTATCTAATAACATTAACTTTTGAGCATGATTACAAAGTTTACTTAGTGTATTATATTTGTTAAATAATATATTATTAATTATTAAATCATCGGTTAAATTCATAAGCTACAATGCATGTTATTTATTTCGATCGTTATGATCGTAGGTATACAATAAAAATATCAAAAATACTAAAGTATTTTTTAATATTTTTACTGCTTGCTGTTTTTATTATAACGTTCTTTTCAGGTTATTTTTTAGGTCAACATAAAAATCCAGAACATCAGACCCAAAAATTATGGGTAAAAAGTTGGCGAACCGAGTTATCTAAACAAAAAGGTAAGATTGATACAGCAAAGACAGAAACGCAAATCCATCTTGATGCTTTTACTGATCAGGTTGCCAAATTGCAAGCACATGTCGCTAGGTTAGATGCTTTAGGTATTCATTTAAGCAGATTAGCTAAAATAGATGATGATCTATTTAATTTTTCCGCGAATCTATCAGAGCAAGATCTGCATGCTGACACGGAGGGTGATTTTACCTCAGCGCCTAGCAACGAGTCTATTGATTTTTTTAGATCATTTGATGATTTAAGTAGTAATATTACAAGACTAGATAACCAACTTAATTCGTTACAAGCTATTTTAAAACATCAAAAACTTGATAGTCAAACCATGGTTCGTGGTAAACCAATTGCTAATGGTTATATTTCATCTTATTTTGGAGTACGCAATCATCCGATCAAGAAAACAAAAATTTTGCATAAAGGTATAGACTTTGTCAGCAAGCCTGGAACCTCTATTTTAGCGGTTGCGAGCGGTGTTGTATCTTGGGCTGCTGATAAGGGCGGATATGGACGCTTGATTGAAATCAATCACGGTGATGGCTACTCAACCAGATATGCTCATAATGATAAACTGTTAGTGAATGTGGGGGATTTAGTGAACAAAGGGGACGTTATAGCTCGAATGGGTAATACAGGCATGTCTACAGGAACACATGTTCATTTTGAGGTTTGGCGTAATGGCAAAGCCGAAAATCCAATAACATATCTTACAAAAAAGTAACCTATATAATTAAATTTGTATGATACAATTTGAAATAATTTTTTAAAATCATTTTTAGGTCGAATTATGCTTGTTAGATCTCTATTGAAAAAAATATTTGGCAGCAAAAACCAAAGAACAATAAAAAAATACACTAAACTGGTAAAAGAAATTAATGCCTTAGAACAAGATCTAGGACAGCTTAGCAATGATGGCCTGTTGTGCAAGACCAATGAATTTAAAAACAGAGTGAACAAGGGTGAATCGCTCGATTCAATCTTACCCGAAGCTTTTGCTGTAGTTAGAGAGGCGGCTAAACGTACGCTTGGCATGCGACACTTCGATGTTCAGCTTATAGGTGGTATTGCATTACATTCAGGTAAAATTGCAGAAATGCATACCGGTGAAGGTAAAACACTTATGGCCACATTGCCTGCTTATTTAAATGCTTTGAGTGGCAAATCTGTGCACATCGTAACCGTCAATGATTATTTAGCTCAGCGTGATGCCAACTGGATGCGTCCTATATATGAAATATTGGGTATGCGTGTAGGTATAGTTATACCTAATATGACGACACAGGATAAAAGAGAAAATTATAGTGCTGATATTGTTTATGGTACTAACAATGAGTATGGTTTTGACTACCTACGTGACAATATGGCTTATTCTGTCCAAGAAAGGGTACAAAAAGATCGTAATTTTGCCATTATTGACGAAGTTGATTCTATTTTGATTGATGAAGCTAGAACGCCATTAATTATTTCTGGTCCAGCTGAAAATAGCTCTGATTTGTACACAAAATTAAACTTGGTTGTGCCACTATTAACTAGACAATTAGAAGAAAATGGACCTGGGCATTTCTCAGTTGATGAAAAGCATAAGCAAGTTCAGCTGACTGAAGAGGGCCACGATTATATTGAAAAATTATTAGTTGAACACAAGATTATTGATTCAGCTGATAGTCTATATAGTCCGAATAATATATCTATAATGCATCATTTAAACGCTGCATTAAGAGCTCATAATTTATTTCACGTGGATGTAGATTATATCGTTGCTAATGATGAAATTATTATTGTCGACGAGCACACCGGCAGAACGATGCCGGGTCGTCGATGGTCTGATGGTTTGCATCAGGCGATTGAAGCTAAAGAAAAAGTAGCGATAAAGCAAGAAAATCAAACCTTAGCTTCAATTACTTTTCAAAATTACTTTAGACTTTATAACAAGCTATCAGGCATGACTGGAACGGCTGATACTGAGGCATTCGAGTTCCAACAAATTTATGGTTTAGAGGTCGTGGTTATCCCAACTAATAAACCAGTAGTCAGGATAGATCAACCTGATCAAATCTATCTGACTAGCGAAGAGAAGTTTAATGCAATTGTTGCCGATATCAAAGCAAGACGCGAGAAACAACAGCCAGTATTATTGGGTACAGCCTCAATTGAGACTTCTGAATATTTATCAAAATTATTAGATAAAAATAAAATACCTCATCAAGTACTGAATGCTAAATTTCATAAAAAAGAAGCAGAGATTATTGTTGAGGCGGGTCGTCCTGGGGTAGTTACTATCGCTACTAACATGGCAGGCCGCGGAACGGATATTGTACTGGGTGGTAATCTTAGCGCTGAAATGGCTAAATTAACAGCGCATGATAATGTAAGTGAAGAAGAGATTAACCAATTAAAAGCTGATTGGCAGAGGCGCCATGATCTTGTTTTAAAAGCTGGTGGACTTTATGTGTTAGGTTCTGAGCGCCATGAATCACGACGTATTGATAATCAGTTGCTCGGTCGTTCAGGTCGTCAAGGGGATTCTGGTGAGACCAGATTTTATTTATCGATGGATGATAACTTAATGCGTATTTTTGCTTCTGATAGAATGAAAAATATGATGGCAAGTTTAGGTATGGCTGGTAATGCTATAGAAAGCAAGATGATCACTCGATCAATTAAAGGCGCGCAGCATAGAGTTGAGGGCTTGCACTTTGAAATTAGAAAGCAATTATTAGATTTCTTTGGTGATCAAAAAGGAAAAGATTTA
>CAYLXL010000010.1:37567-41815 GCA_964387745.1 uncultured Gammaproteobacteria bacterium
ATCCCACAATCGGTTTCCGCGATGACAGTAGACGTCTTTATAAAAAATTGATTGCCACGAATACTCTCCGAATGATTCCGGGGGTAGGTATGCCTACGGTAAAATTATTTATGATCAAAGGGATTATTTAATGACAGCCAATGACGTGCATGAGACTGTACTAGGTCTTATGGAGTCAGTGATGGTCTCAGTTGTGCATAAATACATGCCGCCTAATAGCCTAGAAGAACAATGGGATATAACGGGTTTACAAAATGAATTGATAACTGTTTATCACCTAGACTTAGATTTATCGAAAATCCTAGATTCTGATCAGCATGTTGGTGTTGAAGAAATAGTAGAAAAAGTCACAAAAAGGGCATTAGAACTTTATCAACAGAAACAAGCAAGTTTTGAGTCTTCAATTATTTATCAAATTGAAAAAAGTGTATTATTGCAAGTATTAGATAATCAATGGAAAGACCATTTAGTTGCCATGGATCATCTAAGACAATCTGTTGGTCTACGTGGGTATGCTCAAAAAGATCCAAAACAAGAATACAAACGTGAAGCTTTTTACTTATTTGAGTCTTTATTAGAAAATTATAGGCAAGAAGTTTGTAGTATTTTATTACACTACAATATGTTCTCTAATGATCAGCTTTCGCAACTAGAAGAGCAAAAAAAAGCCAAGTCACAGCGTGAGCAAGAGCAAATGCAGTTGCAGCATAATTCTCCACAATCGGCTTTTGCTGGCGCACAAGGTCATGAAGAAGGTGAGCTTGATGAAGATGGTCCTCGACGTCAAGATCAATTCATCCGTGATACACCTAAAATAGGTCGTAATGAGAAATGTTACTGTGGTTCAGGTAATAAATATAAAAATTGCCATGGTTTAGTGACTTCTGCTTAAAATGAAAAAAGTACATGCAGCGATTGGAGTTATATTTAATAAAAATAAGCAAATTCTAATCGCAGAGCGCCTCAAGGGTAAGGTATACGCCGGATACTGGGAGTTACCCGGTGGCAAAATCGAACAGGGTGAAACACCTGACCAAGCATTAAAGCGGGAGTTTTTTGAAGAACTAGGTATTGAGAGTATAGAGTTAGAGTTTTTAAAAACTATAGAGCATCAATATCCGGAGTTTTTAGTAATATTAGAAGTTTTTAAGGTACTTAAATTTAGCGGTACTATTTATGCAAAAGAAGGGCAAAAGATAGCCTGGCTTGATCCTAATAATCCTTCAGCTATAACCCCATTATTGCCGGCAAGTAATGAGATTTTGGAATTACTGTAATATTTTTGCGGTTTAACTCAGCGCACGGCTCTATTCTCTAGAAATTGAACAACCACCAAAGACATTCTCTCTTTGTAAACTGAGAAACATGATGTATACTTAAAAGATATTATTGTGTGTTAATTTAGTTTGATTCCATTTTTCAATGCATGTTAGATAACTTTGATGCTGCTAATAAAAATTATATTTCTTACAATCATCCGCTGAACGAGAAGATACGTGTATTCTTACGCATAGAACATTTGTGGGATGAAATAGAATACTTCATCAAACAAGAAAATGACGCAACATGTTTAATTTGTTTACAAAATATACTTAGTTTACTAGATATAGTTGAGCGTTTTGATTTGCGCTCAGAAGCGAGTAAATATTTAGATAAACTGGTTGAAAAGTTTCAAAAGATTCGTATCCAACCAGCTGAAGATATTGATAGAGATAAAATAGATGAAATAATCCAGGATTTGGCCATTACTTCAAGGACGTTGAAAACTAGTATTGGTAAAACAGCATCTGGCTTATCATCTAATGAATGGTTGAGTACAATTCGGCAAAAAATGTTACTTCCGGGTGGTTTATCTGGTTCTGATTCACCATTTTTAAAGCATTGGCAACAATTTAGTATCAATCAAAAAATCAATCAACTACGACTCTGGCAAAAAGAGTTCGCTATTCTTGTTGATGCAATTAATAAAATATTATTTTATATCCGTAAGACTTCAGTGGTGACTGAAGTTAGGGTAGAGAATGGTGTTTACCAACGGATGATTGATAACCAATTTGAGCCACAATTATTAGTAATAGAATTGCCTCGAAGATACAATGTTTACCCAGAAATTAGTGGGAATCGTTATCGAATTGCTGCAAGATTCCTGCAGAGTGATTTAATCAATAAAGCCGTGCAATATACTAGTCAGATTGATTTTAGATTAGCTGTTTGTTGGTGATTTGTTTTATATTTTTTTATAAATCTCATTAATTCCATCAACTTCTTTTTCTAGTTTGTCTAAATTACCATTATTAACAATAATCTCATTAGCCAGTGCTAATCTTTCTTCACGACTAATCTGCTGTTTAATAATGTTTCGTATTTGCTCTTTGCTTTGTTCATCGCGTGTCTGACCTCGAGCCACTTGATCTTCGATGTCAGAATCAACTACTAATACTCGGTCAATAAAGGGATTTCTTTTTAGATAATCTTTAGTAACCAAAGGTATTACTAATAAACAATAATTAACGCCCGTATTACTAATTATATTTTTATGTTCATGTAATTTGATTTGATTTTGCATTTCTAGATTAATAACAGGATGTAATAATTTTTCTAGCCAAGCTTTATGTTCTGTATTATGAAAAATTACGTCGCGCAATTTTTTTCGATTGAGGGATTTATTAGGATTAAGTATTTCCGGGCCAAATTTTTCGACAATTTTGCCTAGCAAAACTGAACCATCGCGCACGATATCTTTAGCTATCTCATCAGTATCTATAACAGGAATATTATATTTTTTCTTAAAAATATCTGCTACTGTATTTTTACCGCTGGCGATACCACCAGTAAGTGCAATTTTTTTCATATTATGTAAAGGCATTCAACAAAAAGAAATTATTTATATCTAAATATTCAGGAAGCATTAATACTGCCCAGCCGCCAAATACTAAATATGGACCAAAAGCAAAGGGTTTATTTAAATTGGCTTTAGTGCTTAAGAAATAAGAGACGACGAATACAAGGGTACCAGTGATAGAAGCAATGATTAATACTGGGAATATATTGAATATGCCAAGCCAAGCACCAAATAGAGCACTTAATTTGAAATCACCATAGCCAAAACCCTCTTTACCGCTGGTTAATTTGAAAAGCCAATATATAGCCCATAAAAGTAAATAGCCACCAATAGCTCCATAAATTGCTAATTGAATATAAGTAATTTGATAACTTGATGAGTTTATTAATAACCCTAACCATAGACCTATATAAGTTAAATAATCAGGAATAATCATATGTTCATAATCAATAAATGCTATTAAAATGAGAATAAAGCTCAAAAAGAGAACTGCTACTCCTAAGGGGTTAAAATCAAATCTGATAAAAACAGCTAAGCCCATGATTAATGTCAATAATTCTACGGCTGGGTAACGCAAAGAAATTTTCTTTTTGCAATGCCGGCATTTACCTTTAAGTAAGACAAAACTCAGTAGAGGGATATTATCTTTTTTAGCTATTTTATGATTACACTTCGGGCAAAAAGACCGAGCTGGTTTTAATAGACTTATATCTTTGGCAGGTTGTTTTTTCTTTGTTTTTTTTATTTCGTCTAAATAGTTATCGCATTCTTGGCGCCATTCTCTGAAAATGATCAGTGGCAGCCGATAAATTAACATATTCAAAAAACTTCCTATTAAAAGACAAAATATAATGCTAATTATAAAATAAAAAATTGTATTATCGATGATCATTATACGATGGATCCTAAAGTAAATATTGGTAAATACATAGCAATAATTAAACCGCCGACGATTACACTTAGTATAACAATGATGATAGGTTCAATGATACTACTTAGATTATCTACAGTATTGTTTACATCCTCTTCATAGAGTTCGGCTAGTTTCAATAACATATTATCCAAGGTACCCGAGCTTTCGCCTATAGAGACCATTTGTACTACCATATGATTGAAAACATGGCTGTCACTCATGGCTCGGCTGAAAGAATGGCCGCTTTCAACTTCTTCTTTAATATTATTAATAGCTTCTTTGAATACAGCATTATCAATTACAACACCTGTGGAAGGCAAGCAATTGATTAATGGTATGCCAGATTTTAACATAGTGTTTAGAGTTCTAGCAAATCTGGCTAAGCATATTTTATTCACTATATTGCCAACGATAGGTAGTTTTAACAACATAGTATCAATTAAAACCTTGGCTTTTGAGGATTTTCTTGTGTATCTTGCTAGAATAATTCCAG
>CAYLXL010000010.1:41825-55183 GCA_964387745.1 uncultured Gammaproteobacteria bacterium
AGCAAAAGCTGATTGATACGGCAGGCAGAATTGAGAAGTTCGCGAAGAAATTTGAAAAGGTTCTAGCGGCCTATAATCAAGAGCGCGTGCGCTTTGATAACAAAATGATCAATGTAGCTGTTCGCTAAATTCCAGTAACTCCAAAAAAAGCAATCAAGTAATACCAGTAGGCTTGTAGCCAACGGGAAATATTTAAGACCTGTCGTGTAAACCAAGGTAATTGTGCATTAAAATTGGTAAACATGCTTTCAAACTGTGGTACTACATAAACTAAAAGAATAATGGTTACAACAAAAGAGACTATTAACACAGCAGCGGGGTAAAATAATGCTTTTTTAAATTTTGATTTTAATTTTTCAAGTTTTTCTTGGTGATCAGCGATACGCATCAACATAACATCTAATGTACCGGTGCTTTCACCTACAGCTAATAAATTGCGAAACAAGCTATTAAAATATTGCGGATATAAAGCTAGTGATTCAGAAAAACTATGACCATTTTCAACAGAGGCTTTAATTTGAGTCAACATTGTGGAAATGGATTGGTTGTCAGATGCTTTAATCGTAACTTCTAAGCTTTGAATAAGGGGCACCCCTGAAGCTATCATAGTGGCTAATTGCCTTGTAAAAATAGTTATATCTACCGGTTTGATAGTTTTTTTACTCAGAGATAAATTTCTTTTTTTATGTATTTTATATACTTTAATTCCTTCAGACTTTAATTGTGCTTTAACAGCACTTAGGGTTTTACCGCGAGTTTCACCTTTTACTGTTTTACCTAAATTATCAACGCCTTTATAATAGTAGCTAGATACTTGTGAAGAATTCTTAGATCTAGACTTGAAAATTGTTTTTATATCTGTAGTCATGGTTTTTAATTAAGCATTTTTGGTTACACGATTAACCTCTGATAAAGAGGTTATGCCTTTAACAACTTTTCTTAAGCCAGCTTGACGTAATGATAATATTTTTTCTTCGATAGCTTGTTTCTTGATATCCAAAGCGTTGCCGTTTCTTAAAATTACTTCTTGCATGCTTTTTGAAATAGGCATCGTCTCATAGATACCAACGCGACCACTATAGCCATTGTGGCAATTTTCACAGTTATCAGGGTTTGCTTTATAAATAGTATTGTTCTGTATCAATTCAGCAGGGAAGTTTTCTTTGCTCAGAAGATCTTCAGGTAATTCTTCTTTTAATTTACAAACATTACATAAACGTCTAATTAATCGTTGGGCTACTATTAGGTTTATGGCAGTGGCCATATTATATGCGGGTATTCCCATATTAATAAGACGATTAATACTCTCAGTAGCACTATTGGTGTGCAGAGTGGCTAACACTAAGTGACCAGTTTGTGCTGCTTTAATTGCAATTTCTGCTGTCTCGAGATCTCTTATTTCTCCGACCATCATTACGTCAGGATCTTGTCGTAAAAAACAACGTAAAGCTGAAGCGAAAGTAAGTCCAATTTTCTGATTAACTTGGACTTGATTTATCCCTGGAAGATAAATTTCAATAGGATCTTCAGCTGTAGAAATATTTCTGCTACTAGTATTAAGTATATTTAAAGCCGTATAAAGACTTATAGTTTTACCGCTACCTGTAGGACCGGTAACTAAGATAATACCTTGAGATTTATTTAAGCATTTAATAAATAGTTCTTTTTGGTCCTCTTCATAACCGAGCTCATCGATACCGATTTGAGCTTTAGATGGATCTAATATACGTATTACAATTTTTTCACCGAATAATGTAGGACAGGTGCTCATACGAAAATCATATGTTTTATCATTGATTGAAAAATTGAATCTACCATCTTGTGGAATACGTTTTTCTGAGATATCAAGATTCGCCATAACTTTGAGACGTGAGTTAATTTGGTTAGCGCTTTCTATGGGCAAGCCAGCGATTTCTGATAATAAACCATCATTTCTAAATCTAATTCGTAATTTGTCTTTGTAGGGCTCTATATGAATATCTGATGCTTTATGCTTTATTGCTTCTGCAATAATCTTATTGATATATTTTACTAATGGGCTAGATTGAGGATCATCAGACATTGTGGTCGTATCAATGTTTGATAAATTCAATGTATTAAGATCCTTAGTTACTATCTGACTTTTAATGAATTCTTTCAATTTCTTGATATCAGAATTATTCATTAAGATAGCTTGAGTATTTATACCACTTTGGAACTGATAAGCGCTTAACGCAGTAAAGTTATGAGGGTCGTTAATGGCTATATATAGATTGCCCTTTTTTTCATAGACTGGCGCGGCTTCATATTTATCAAGTAACTCAGCATTAGCATATTTATATGGGACTTCATTAGGGTTGATATCCTCGAAACTTATAGTGCTTAAGCCAAACTGTTCATTTGTTATTTGGTTTAACTTTTCCTGTGAAAGTAAAGAGGTTTCTAGTAATAAGCTTATAACGGACTTATTACTTTGTTCAGATAAATCTCCAATTTTTTTTAATTCTTCTAATTCTATCTGGTATTTTTCATGGATATTTTTTAATAACTCTTGGTTATTATTTGGCGATAATAGGCTTGACGTAGAGTCTTGAGTAGGGGTTCCGGGAATGGAACCATCAATTTTTAAATTAATATTATCTTTCATGATATAAAATTATTTTATTAAGACTATATATAAATTTAATAATACATTATAATGCTGTATTATATACCATAGAGTTTATATAAAGTATACACCATAAATCTGTATGAAAGATGTTTTTATAAGGCCTTTTTTGAAATGGCCAGGCCGAAAGTATAATATTTTGGCTATTTTGCAACAATATATTTCACTTTACGAAAAAAAATGCCATACCCTGGTTGAGCCATTTATAGGCTCTGGCGCGGTATTTTTAAATACTAATTATAAGAATTATTATCTTGCTGATTGCAATGAAGACCTCATAAACTTGTATTTATACCTTACAAAAGACGGTGATAAATTTATAAAGAATTGTTTAAAATTTTTTGTTGACGGAAATAATTGTGAAAACAAATATTATGAGTTGAGAGAACGATTTAATAATTCATCGGCTTCGCTTAGCAAGGCGGCGATCTTTCTGTATCTGAATAGACATGGTTACAATGGGCTTTGTCGATACAATTCTAAAGGAGAGTATAATGTTCCGTTTGGCAGATATACTAAGATAAATTTGCCGCTAGAAAATATGATAGCTTTCAATAAAAAATCCAAAGAAGTTAATTTAACTATAGTTTGTCAAGATTTTACAGAATGCTTTAAGCAAATTGAACCAAGATCTTTAATTTACTGTGATCCACCTTACGTACCACTTTCTGCTTCGGCATCATTTACTAAATATGCTAAAAATGATTTTGGCATGTCTGAACAAAAAAAATTGGTGGCGTTAGTCACTGAGGCTAATAAAAACAGGATAGATTGTATTATTTCTAATCATGATATTGCTATCACGAGGAAGTTATATGATCAAGCCACACGGATTATTTCCTTTGAGGTTAAGCGAGCTATAAGTTGTAAAGCCAAGCAAAGAAATTTAGTTAAAGAATTACTTGCTATCTATGATTGTAAGAAATTATAATGGGCAATTGTGCTTAATATTGCATTGTGTCAATGTTGAGTATTCAAGATTAATTAAATATTTATAGGGAAGTAAAATGAAAAAAATTATCCAGAAACCACTTTTTTCTTTGATAGTGATGTCATTATTGTCTTGTGCGAACCTGGGCTACGCAGATGATGAAAAATGTCTAAATATGGCTGGTACATGGGATGGTAGTGGTAAAGTAAAAGTCTTATTTTTCACCTGTGAATATAATGTCCTGGCTACAGTACAAAATGGTAATCCAGCGAATGCTACAGTTACGGTTTCAAAAAAAAGCGGTAGTTTTTTATGCACTAAAAATGCTTCAGAAAATGTTGTCATATCATGCAAAGGTAACTCTGTTGAGATAAAATCAGACAAAATTAATGCAACTGGAACAGGGTCAGATGATGGTAAAACTGTATCTTTATCAGGCAATATCCATGTGATGTCAAAAGATTATCCTTTGAATTTACAACTATATAGACGTACAAGCTAATTCGGACTCGATGTCTATATGATTCAGATTCTTACACATAACTCTGGGATTTACGCGATCATTCAAGGTCGCGTACAGGGTGTTTATTTTAGAGCAAGCACAAAAAAAATTGCCGATTCCTTCGGTATTAATGGCTGGGTAAGAAACTTAGCCGATGGTTCGGTTGAGGTTATGGCTTTTGGTGATTTAGAGAATATTAAAAAATTCTCTTCATGGATAAAACAGGGGCCAGAAAAGGCAGAGGTGAGTGCAATTGATATATGTAAGATTAATTATGATCAGAGTTATAAGGGTTTTGAGATTTTGTAATGCACTTATAATGTAAATGTTCACGCAGGGGCAGAGGTCCGTCATCCTGAGCTTTTGTCGTCCACATTTATGGTTAAGTGCATTTTAACCACACGACAAAAGCGTCAGGATCCAGTTGAGATTTTGATTTATAAGAGAAAAAATGCAATCATATGTACGAGCTTGAATTATTGATACCATTAAGAGAAATCTGCACTGGATCCTTTCAAAAAAGTCGTGACGTTAATGTATTTTTTTCAAGTTCTCGGACGACTTTTTCTTAGGATGACGTACCCCGTGAACAATTGCCTTTAATTATATCCGAGCCAAATCCGCAAAAAATTCTTCCCGATTGGTATCTATAAATAAATTATGTCTTGCTTGCGGGTATATAATATGATGAATATTACTAAAGCCAAGAGTTTTTAATTTAATAATCAATTTTTTAGTTTGTTTAGTATAATTATTAATTACATCATCAGCGCCATCATAAAAGTAAATAGATAAGTTTTTATTGAGTGTATTTAAGTTATTAATGTTTCTTGTATATTTAAGTAAATCTAAGAGATCAACCCAGAATTGGCTTTGCGGAATAAAGCCAGCTTTGGGATCTAACTCTATTTTTTTTCTCCATTGTAAATCTCTAGTTACCCAAGAAAATTTGTTTTTTTCTTTACGAAAACCTAAGTTACAAAATAGTTGTAAAAAAGTTTTGCCAATAGGTGTATTATAATGCTTGCTTTTACGCCAAATTTCAAAATTAATTAATAATGAGCCTGCTATTATTTGCCATGTTGGTGCTATTCCTGGGCTGCCTATTAAGACTAACTGTCTGATGTATTGGGGATGTTTAGTACTACAAGTTGCTGCTAAGGCAACTAATGCTCCCATGCTGTGGCCTAGAACAATTATAGGTGAATTAGTTTTTCTATAGATATCATTAGTAACAACTAAAGTATCAGAAATTAATTTCTGATGACCATTATTTTCGGCTACAAAACCTAAATCTTTTAGGTCTGTTACAGCTTGACCATGACCTCTTTGGTCGTGAATGTAGACATCGTAGCCAAGTTTATTAAAATAGCTTGCAAATTCTGTGTAATATTCATGATGTTCACACATTCCATGAATTATTTGAATAGCGGGTAGTTGAGATGAAAACTTGTTGGTACTTTTAAAACAAAACACTGGTATGAGATATTGATCTTCATGGTTTATCAAGGTATACCTGGCCAGTTCACAATCTGGGTATATATCTCTATTAGTCATTGGTTTCAGTTGATGTCACTTTAAAAAGAATTTTATCTAGTAGAACTGTTGGTAATACCCTAGTTAAGACTCGAAACAAATAAGTAGGGAAGGTTACTGAGTATCTTGCACGTGGCCGATCGGAGTTTATTATTTTTAATACAACTTTAGTTATTGCTTTATGCGAAAGTGTAAAAATGTCATTATGTTTGCTTTTAGCTTTATAAAATTTGTCCATATTTTGATAAGATTGCAGGTGCGCACTGCTTTCGATATTAATGTTTTGTATAAAGTAATTTTTAGTGTTATCTCGAAATTTACTTTCTATAGGACCTGGTTGAATAATGCTGACGCTTATTGGCGTATTTTTGAGTTCTAAGCGCAAAGTATCAAATAAACCTTCCAAAGCAAACTTGGAGGCTACATATGCACCACGGTATCTTAGGCTTATAAAGCCAAGCACAGAACTAGTAACTATAATTTTACCAGAACCTTGTTGGCGCATGATTGGCAAGACATGATTTGTTAAATCTAATAAACCAAAGACATTGGTATCAAATTGTTCTTGCATTGCTTGCTTCGTTAGATCCTCTACAGCACCGATTTGCCCGTAACCTGCATTATTATACAGCACATCTAAAGTACCACCGGTTTGTTTTAATAGCTTACTTAGAGCCAATTTAATAGACTCTGTATCAGTAACGTCTAATTTAATGCTAGTTAAGTTCATCAGCCCCATGGCATTTATTTTGTCTACGTCTTCTTGCTTACGGCAGGTAGCAAAAACTTTGAATCCAGCTTTTTGTAAATCAGTTGCGACCCCAAGACCAATGCCACTAGAGCAGCCTGTAATTAAAATAGATTTAGACATTTTTTGATCAAATAAGTTACAATGTGACTTTAATATTAATTGATTATACGATGTTAAAAAAAATCATCAATGATTTTAATCGGTAATCTCAGCTTACCTGGTATTTTTTATATTATTATGGAACAAATATTAGTCGTCCTGGGTTTGACAATCTTTCTTATAGCAGTATTAAAATATTTTAATATTCCTTCCGTTATAGCTTATCTTATTATAGGTTGTTTCCTCGGGCCTTACGGAAATGATCTGATTTCGAATAGCGCTCAAATGCACTGGCTTGCTGAGATTGGCGTTGTTTTTTTATTATTTACAATTGGTTTGGAGCTGCCGTTTTCAAAATTTATGGCTATGCGCTATGATATGTTTTTAATTGGCGGTTGTCAGGTATTACTGTGCACTATAGTACTAACAGTTATAAATAATTTTTATTTTAATAATGTTGTTATCAGTCTCATAGTGGCTTCTGCTATGTCGTTATCTTCAACAGTAATAGTTTTAAGAAAATTAAGTGAACAAAATGAGTTGTTCTCAAAACATGGCAGGCTGGCTTTTGCTATGTTAATTTTTCAGGATTTGTCTGTAATACCCTTATTAGTAGTTATACCTGTTCTATCTGCTTTAAATATTAACGAACTTTCTTTAAGCTGGTCAAATATAGAGCTATTAACGCCAGTTATTAAAGTTTTAATAAATGGTGTGATTGTATTTGCAATTATTATTCTTTTTTCAAGAAGTGTTTTAAAAACATTTTTTCATAAGATTGCGATGACACAATCTTTAGAGCTGTTTATGTTTGCGGTATTGTTTACTACATTATTTGCTGCGTATATTACTCAAACATTTGGGCTGTCAATGACGTTTGGTGCGTTTGTGGCTGGGGTTGGTCTCGGAGAGTCAGAGTATCGCCATCAAATAGATGTTGAATTAAGACCTTTTAGAGACATTTTACTAGGTATATTTTTTATATCTATAGGCATGTTATTAAATTTACAAGTCGTTATTGATCATTTTGCCAGTATTATGTATGTGGTGTTGGCAATATTTTTAGTTAAAACAATTATTATTTTTATACTGAGTTATTATCTTGGTCGTAAAATGGATTTGGTTAGTTCAATTCACTGCGGATTAATTATGGGGCATGCTGGAGAGTTTGGTTTAGCTATCATGACTATAGCTATATCTTATAATTTAATTGCTGGTGAGCTGGCTCAAATAATTTTAGCAGCGATGATTTTCTCACTTTTCATCGCTGTGTTCTTGGCAAAATATTCCAAAATGTTTTTAACAATGTTTTTAATGCGGCTACCTATAAATAAAAACCAAGAAAAAGTCAGCTATAATTTTACCAGTCTTACAGCACCAGAGTTAACTCATTATCCTGATCATAGCGAGCATGTTATTATTTGTGGCTTCGGTAGAGTAGGTACCATACTTGCAAAATTTCTAGAAGTAGAAAATAAACCGTATATTGCTTTGGATTGCGATCCTGAATTAGTCAAAGCTGGCACAGAGAAAAAATTTAATATTTTTTATGGTGATGCTTCACGTATTGATATACTAAGTTATTGTAGTCTGAATAGAGCGCGTTTGATCGCTTTATGTATTGATGATATTAAAACAGCGAAAAAGATAATAGCTAATATACGTATTTTAAATCATAAAATTCCTATTCTGGTTAGAACAAGAGATTTGAGTCATCGTGATGCACTGCTAGAAGCAGGAGCTACCGAGGTAATATCAGAAACTATTGAGGCCGGCATGATGTTGGTACTAAGAATGTTTTTGATGTTGGGTTCGCGTGCTCAAGATATAATGGACTTAATTACTAGCACTCGCAAAGATCGTAATTTTTTTGCTGATTAATAGATGATTATTAAGAAATAATCAAAGCTGCAGCTACTTGTCGGTGCTCGCTTGCTAATAGATTATAAGTTCTACAAGCGTTCGTAGTTGTCATAACTTCAAATGGTGTTTTACTCAAGTAGAGCGGTTCTAAGATACGATAATCAAGCGTAGTTAATTTTTCGCCAATGCCTAATATTAAAATTTCAGGTTTATAGTTGATAATATTTTTTATATGATCAACATCAAGTTCTGATAGATTTTGTGGCTCCCAATCTTGAATAATATTCTTAAAAAAAATTATAGCGCTTTTAGTTAGCACGTGTTTAGCTAATATATTATCCAAATTACTAAGGACAATCATCTCAGGTTTAGCTGGATCATAAGATTTTATGTAAATTGGGTGATCTAAACTGTCTGATTGAAATTGCATATATTGTCTGAATGATAGCTTACATAGTTTGGATTATAGTGATTTACTTGGAGTATATTATGAATATTATTATCAATAATATATAGTCTAGTAATCTAATAAATCAGAATATCATAATTATTAACTTCGGTAAAATATCAAAAAGTTGTGAATTTTTTTATCACGTCTATACTGTATTATGTGCTTAGTTTTGTGCTAAACACAAAATGGTGTAAAAAGTTAATTACATATTGATTAAGTTTTTTATTTATGTAATTATCACTTTATACTGTTAAGGTATTAAAGTAGTTAGAGATGACTCTAGCTGTAATAAAAGTTGCAGATATTAAACTTCATAAATTATATATTTATAAAGCTTAATAAACGTGATTTTACTTATTTTAAAGCGGTTGTGTTTGCATTAAAATAAATTATGAGCTAGTCTTTAATCAAGCTATTTACCGAGATATCAATACGGTACAGGTTTGTAGTAGTTTTATAAACACTGTCGTACTGAAACGGTATGGCACTTATTAGAAGCCTAGCTACTAGTAAGTTGGCTTTACATAAATAAACTGGCGATACTTTTTTGCCAGAGTTAATTAACTTTTGTTGCAAATATTTAGAAAAGGTTAGGAGAACATTTCATGGAAAAAAGTTCAAAGCTAAAAGTCATAGGGTTAACTCTAGCTGGCTTAAGCGTTTTGGCATCTGGCTCAGCTATGGCTGCCAGTTTAAAAGTAGGCGGTGGCGTACAATCAGATTTCGTTTGGTTTGATGATGAAGTTAATCACACAAATAAAAATTTAGGTTATGGCCATGGTAATTTAAGTTTTGATAATCAATCTAATGTTACATCTGCTGATGTGTACTTACGTGGTACATTAATGGATCGTTGGACTTATGGCTTAAGCGTTGGTCACGATGTGAGAGATGGTAGAGTAGACAGTGATGGTGCAACTGACGAACTAAGCGAAGCTAGACGCGGTGGCCCAGCAGTTATGGATGCATGGGTTGGTTGGGATAGATTCGATCCATGGGCTCGTTTCTCTTTAGGTCGCATGAATGTTTCTCAAGGTTTAGAAAATTCTGGCAACCTTTCTGCTTACACATTCATTGCTCCAGCAGCTGGTCAAAGATCATTCGTTGTTGGTCGTGGTGATGGTTTAACTGTTGAAGGTAATCCTGCTCGTTGGTTAGGCTACCAAGCGGGTGTGTACTATACAACAACTAATGTAAGTGCTCAAGGCGCTGCTCCAGGAACAGGTGCTAACATTGATACTTCTTCACAAGTAGTTGTATCTAATATGGGTAATCACTTAGGAATGTGGTCTGGCCGTGTATTTGTTCAACCATATGTAATGCCAGGTAAAGTTTTACACTTAGGTGGAAACTATGCACATGTAGGCACTAAAGGTGACGTATCTGTTAACGTTGCTCCAGGTGGTTATTTCAGCAATGCTAATGCACAAATGCTTCGTTTAAGCTCTGCTAATGGTCGAGCTGTTGCTCCAACTGCTGCAGCTTTAAGCAGAACTGATGGTTATAAAGTATGGTCATTAGAAGGTTTAGGCATGATGGGTGCGTTCAGCTTACAAGGCGAATATACTCATTTCGACCTGGATTTAGATCACACTGCAAAAACTGATGTGTTTGTAAACAATACTGCTGGTGGTGCAAGTCACTTAGAAGCTTCAGGTTGGTATTTACAAGCTGGTTGGGTAATAACTGGTGAAAGCCGTAATTATGACCCAGTTTCTGGTACTTTAGGTAAGCTTAACCCACGTAATGCTAAATGGGGTGCTTGGGAACTTGCTGGTCGTTATGACAAAGTTGATTTAAGCAAATCAGCAAAAGTCACTGGTCAAACTGGTGCTACTCCGACTCAATTCTGCGGTGATAGCAACTCTACTGGTGCTGGTGGATGTACTAATGGTGGTAAAATGGAAGATTGGACAGTTGCCCTTAACTGGTATCCTAACAAGAACGTTAAGTTAGCTGCTAACTATACTTCTGCTGAAGCTACTTATACTAGAAATGCTGCAGGTTCAGGTCCTACAATGGACAATACTGGTTCTACAGCTGCTAGAGACCACAAACGTACAGTTAATGTTGTAGCAGTTAAAGGTCAAGTTGACTTTTAATTGATTGCAAAATCATCTGACGAAAACCCTCTTTTATAGAGGGTTTTTTATTTATACACTATAATTAAACTACAATTAATATTTATTTAAATTTATCTGTGTATCTATATGCGTGATATTAAACATTTGGTGATAGCTGTACGAGTACTGTTAATTTATTTTCTATCAGCTAGTATATATTCTAGCGCAGATAACTCACTAATCATCAGTAACGCAAGCGCTAAAGATAATTCTTCTACCATTCTAGAAGATGCTACGAGTAAACTTTCAGCTAAGACTAGCTCAGATCTCACTAATCAAGAAATTAGTACAAAACTATCAGTTGCTTCAGAAGAAATAAATACAGATGAAGTTAGCCAATCTATTAATGAAAGTATAGATTCTAAATTAAAAAAGCATGAACAGGGTACTAAAAGTGTAAATGTAACTGAATTCAAAAGTACTACGGATGCACCAATAGATGAAACGCGATATGAAGACCCTTTAGAACATTATAATCGTACCGTGTATGATCTGAATAGAACAATAGATAAATATGTACTGAAACCTTTATCACAGCTGTATGTTTTTATAACACCGTTACCGGTTAAGCATATGGTTACTAATTTTTTCAATAATATTTATGACATAAATGTTTTTATTAATGATACTTTGCAAAGTAATATTAGCGATGCAGGCTCAACCTTGTCCAGATTAGCATTGAATTCAACATTTGGTATCTTTGGTCTTATAGATGTTGCTACTGACGTTGGTTTCCCAGAACATAGCAATGATTATGGTGTTACCTTTGGCCGATGGGGTATGACTGAGTCATCGTATTTTGTAATACCTTTGATGGGCCCGAGTACAATAAGAGATGGTGCTGGACGAGCAGTTTCTTTTTTTACTACGCCAATGTTTTACATGTCAGAACAATATTCTTATCCCTTATTCGGCCTGAACTATGTTGATAATCGTGCAAATCTCTTAACAGCAGAAAAAATTATGGATACGGTTGCTGATGATGAGTATGTCTTTGTTCGGAATTCTTATCTGGACTACCGTGCGAGTTTAATTCGTGGCGAAAAGCTTGATGAAGAAGACCAAGCTAATGAAGAAAAATTAATTGATGATATACTTGATGCAGAAGCTCAGCCTGAACAACAGTCAGATAAAACTTTAGAAGGCCAAAACCCGGTTCAAGAAGCTATATCAACTACAACTACAACAACATCATCGTCATTATCAGTATCAAAAGAAAAAAATAATAATAATTAAAAATGAAAATTTTGATTATTGAGGCTGAAAAGCCTCTGCAAGATGTACTAATAAAATTTTTTACTTCTCATCATTATGAGATAGTTTGCTATGATAATGGAGTAGAAGCTATTGAATTTATCAAGAACTCCACAGACAAGATTGATATTATTATCAGTGATTTAGATGAACCTACTAAACAGGGGTTAGAGTTCTTATTTTTCCTACAACAAGCTAAAATTAATATCCCTTTTATTTTTATATCCCTTCCTGCAACTGTACATAGTGCTGCTCAAAAACTACAGCGTGGCTCATGGAATTATTTACAAAAGCCATTATTAAATTTATCTACTTTATTAATTACTATAGAACAGTTGTGTCATAATCAACAACTATTAACCGCCAGTGAACTTTATCGTGAACAGATACAAAAAGAATATAATGATCTTGAAGAGGATCAACTATCTGGATATAAATTACAGCAACAATTATTGCCTAAAAATAACCAAGATATTTTTGATTTAAATTTTAATTATTTTTTACATCCATCGCTTTATATTTCTGGGGATTTTATTGATTATCAACAATTAACAGATAGGTATGTAATTTTTTATTTATCTGATGTTTCAGGTCATGGTGTGGGCTCTGCGTTTGTGACTGTTCTTCTCAAAGCCTGTATTGCCCAGTATTGCTCAGAGTTCACTTACATGAGCAATAATACGGCCATAGAACCTAAAGAAATGCTGAATACGCTTAATAAAGTAGTTTGTCGCGAGAATCTAGGCAAATATTTAACCATGGTATACATGGTGTATGATAAAAAATTATCAAAATTATTTTATAGTGTAGCGGGGCACTATCCTTTTCCTGTTTTAATCGATAATAAAAAAGTAGCGAAGTTTATAGGTGAGCGCGGTTACCCAGTCGGTATGTTCAATGATGCAACTTATCAGACTTATGAATTAGATTTACCTGAAAATTTTAAAATTGCCATTTTTAGCGATGGTATTATGGAGCTTAGGACAGAACCAACCCTAGCTGCCAAAGAACAAAAGCTATTAGATATCTTAACTGATCAACATGATAATCCTATTGATATTATAAAAAACCGTTTAGCAATAAATTTAGAAGCAAATTTGCCTGATGATGTTACGGGCTTATTTATTGCGAAAGGACAGATATAACGTAAACGTTCAGCTATTCGAATTTTTTGTCATCCTGAGCGTAGTCGAAGGATCTC
>CAYLXL010000011.1:0-8145 GCA_964387745.1 uncultured Gammaproteobacteria bacterium
ATTGCTGATTACCATAAGCTTATTTGCGGAGAAAAAACTTATGGGTAATAGGAAGAATCAAAGGGGGGGATGGTATAGACTGCTTACACGGTGGTAAAGATAATGACCAAATATACGGAGACGAAGGAAATGACAAAATTTTTGGTGAATGCCAAAATGATACTCTTTATGGCGGCAATGGTAATGATTTAATTTCTGGCGGTAAAGACAATGATACGCTTTATGGTAACGCTGGTGATGATAATTTGAATGGTAATACTGGTAATGACACTCTTTATGGCGGCGCTGGAAATGATCTGGTCCAAGGTGGTGATGGCAATGATAAGCTGTTTGGCGATGAAGGTGATGACATCATAAAAGGTGGTAAAGGTGACGATATAATTGATGGTGGCCTTGGAAAGGATGACATATATGGTCACAGTGGTAATGATATCTTCAATAATCTCAACTCTGCTGATACTCTTGCTGATGGCGGTTCTGGTAATGATATATTTAATTATAACTTTACTAATTACTCTGATGCTTTATCTATCCATGGTGGCAGCGGTAGTGACCAGCTTAATATTGATATGTCCTCTGCAAGTGATCCATGGTCTTTGAAAATCATCTTAGGTGAAACTACCATAAATATAGCTGATGGTAATATTAGTAGTATTATTGGTAATAATTATCTAAGTATTAATGACGCTTCTGATTTATTATCTTTATCAAATCAATCTGGCGTTATGGAGATACAGCAAGGAGCCACAACAGAAGTGATTAACTTTGATGGTCTTGATTCAATATCGTGGGCTTAAATAACCGGATAACTGGGTAACATGGAAGTTTGATTTGGGTTTATCATCCCGGGATAAGCGTAGCGAATGCCCGGGGTTTTGCAAATAGAATCCTATCAGATTAAACCAGTTTTATAGATGAGTCGGAGTAGGTTTATTTTTATTAGCAGACTGATCACTTGCTTGTGATTCATTGCTAGAATTAACATCCGCTGGCTTATAAGTACTTGATGGTAAAATACCTGGAACTGCACCATGTTTTTGCGCTTGTTCTAATTTAGCTTTTAATTCAGTAACTTGGCCAATAGGGATTCGTTGATAAAGGTCTTTTTCGACATCACGAAAGTTCACAGTGCCTGATAAAATCTTATTGGTAAGATCTACGGATAATGTTTTGCCATGTTCAGCAGTTGCGTTATTAATATTTGTATACAAAGGTACTTTTTTGTTGTCGTTATATTCGCTCATAATCGTTCTCGCTATAACTCATTGATTTTCTGGGAGCTATGAAATATTTCTGTATTAATACTTATATTAATAATAGTATACTGCGAAGCTTAATAGAATCTTAAGGGCGATGCAATAATTAGAACTCACTTTGCAGCAGCTCATCACGAACTTCCGGGGTGAAGACCAGCCATTCACGGACGGCTGCACGTTTACCATCGACTGTTGGCACTAACATTTGCCATACTATAGCTCGAATTAAAGAGATCAAATCTATAGTCCTACCATAACGTTCTTCTTCCGGGAAAGCCGCAACCATCCGTCTAATCGTATCAGCCACTCCATTGCTATGTACAGTAGTATAAACTGTATGACCAGTTAAAGCCGCGTCTATGACTGCCGCGATAGTCTCTTTATCACGCGCCTCACCTACTAAGATAAACTTGGGCTTACGACGTAGAGCGTTACGAACAGCAGCTGGAAAATTTGGCAAATGCAGCGGGATCTCTGATTGACTGATTGATGCATGTGGCGATTTAACACTATCGTACACAAACTCAATTGGCGATTCATAACTTAATAATTTACCATCTTCTTTTTCTAAAATTTCACGCATCACCGATGCTAATAATGTACTTTTACCTGAACCGGTAGCACCCGCTACAATAACAATCCCTTGCGTTGGTATAATCGCATCTTGTAATTTTTTTTCTAATCCCATATTGGCTAAATAAGGCGGATCAGCAGGAATGGTACGCATAGTAATCTGCATTCCAGGGCTGCCTTCTACTAAACACCCCGTAGCATTAACCCGGAAGCGATGGCGACTAGTTCTATCAGGTCTTATCTCGTAATGCGTATCAACATCAACACCACTTAAGATTTGTGCAACACCATTGGCACCATAAATAGAATTTAAAATTTCTGAAACTTCACTGTGCGTTAATTCTCGTTTTGTAATTCGATTTAATCGACCATGAACATCAACAATAATTTTATCACCTGATTGAATAGTGATATCAGAGGCACTATTTTGCACGCAATAGTTCAGCAAACGATCAAATTCTCGATGGTTAAATCTGGCAGGTTCATCTGGAAATAAAAGTTCGGTCATATTTATTAAGAATTATTTCCCATACAAATCACGTTTACTTATTACTTTATTAGACTTGTCTCTAATGGTCGGGCTATATTTTAATAATTTATGAACAGATAATCCGTTAATTTTTGCATCTAACTCATCTTCTTGGCTTTGAGTAAGAAACGGCGTCCATGATTTACTATCTGGCTTTAAAGCTGGTAATGCAGCTATTGTTAATACCCTATCATGAATCTTAATTTCATCGCCATCACCAGTCACACCATAATCACGATCAGCAACATAAGGCGCACTCACCATATTCATGGCTAATAGTTTTCTATATCTGACCATGCCTAAGTAATCACGGCGTAATAGAAATAAATTTTGTTCGACGATTTGATCCGCTTGTTGCAAACCAAGCTTCCAACCATCTTCAATACCTTTTGCCCAAATTTCTTGCTCTGCAGAATTCTTTGGTAAAATAGCTGTTTCTGGTAAAGTTGGTGGCGTATAAGATAATTGTATATAATCATGCCAATTTGGAATTGTAACGCCGAATCTTGCTTGACGTTCAATTTTATAGATTCTATCTGTTAATCTTAACGTACGAAAATTATTTTGCGAGCGGTCAACACGAACTTTGGTTTGAGCAAGTGATTTACCCGTAATATTGTCATTCAATAAAAACGAATCATCGTCAGTTGGCAAAGGCTCATTAGCCTTTGCATCCATAGTTTTAACTGCTTCAGTCAAAACTGGCGGGATTACATTATTAGGTAACATCAAGCTTCTAAAATTAAAGATTTTATCTAGCTCATTACCCTTGTTGACAAAAAAGTCATTGAGTTCTTTTGAGCGAGCATATAAACCACCGCGCATACCAACACTTAATGCCATTTCATGTAGTGCAACTTGCCGTATAGATGCCGGACTTTGATCATTGTCGCCAGATTGCGCAATGGTGTTATTATTTAAATTTTTTAAACTATCTAAGCTCACATCTTGCGGATTATAATAGCTACTACTAATTGGCTCCAAAGAATTAGAGCAATTAGTCAAATTCAAGACAATAACTAGGTTTATTAATAATACTTTATTAATTTTCATCCGATTTCGTTATACCTTAATTCAATTGTTTTTGATTTAGGATAAACCACTAAATTAGCTCTTTCTTTAGATTGAAAATGCACTTCCCGAATAATATCCCCGATTGCTACATTCTGATGTGAGATATCAACTAACACCGGGATAGCCGGCGCAACACCTACCACTTTGAATCTGTAATCCGAAAAAGCAGCAACTTCAGAAATCAAGGGTTCGATGGGACCTGACCAATCAACTTGAACTTTTTGGCCAAGATTATATTTTTTCATATTATCATCAGCGACATTAATGATTCTTGGTTTACGATAGCGTTCAATTTTTTCTAATTGCGTTATAGAAGAGCTAATTGATCCGGCCGCTGATGCTATAGCCTCTTCACTAGGATTAGTATTTTTTTTAGGCTCAGAAAAATCAAAAAAGCCTCCTGTTGCTTGCGTACCATAGCTATTGTCAGTTGTGTCAACAGTACATGCTGTTAAAAAAATAAAACTAAATAAACACGAACAACTTAGAAAACTAATTAATAACGTCCTCAATCTCAATAGATGGGTAGCTTTAATCATATGGTAACCTTGTGAGTAATAAATTTAACTATAAACTGGTTTTTATTACAGTCTTAAATAGTATGTACTATATAATATAGATTATTTTATAATATTTTAATAGGTTCTAGCATCCCAGATAAATAAGTTGTATCTGCAAATTATTTACTCTAACATAAGTAGTATATAGTGTCCTTACTTTATATGGTTATTTATTACCGTGGATATACATAAATGCATGGCCTTAGTCGCTGATCGCATGCAATTGAAATTTACAATTAATAATAAGCCCTTAACTTCTATGGAAGTTTTTGCTGAACATGGTATGTTCCCGGCAATTATTAAGCGGGCTGATCAATTAAGCCATTTTGTGTTAGGCACAGGGCTAGGTATACAAGTTGAACAAGCAGGCTCGAGCATGATGGGTACTAAAGCCGTAATGGATGACTCAGTATCTAACGCTTATCGCATTATGTGTATGACTGAAATACTTTGTGAGCTAATGGAATCTTCACCAAATCCAAAACAACTCGCATTAGACAATTTGATGTATGATTAACTAACAAAAATAACTGGCTGAGATTTACTGATTGCTATGATTGATAATCCTGCAAATATTAATCCTCCCCCTCCTTCGATGTTTCAGTCGGTAGACGAACAATGCATCGTGCAAACTGCTAACCGCTTTTCGCTACCAGAAATAATCTTAAAAGCTATTTTAGAAGTTGAAGGTGGCAAGTCTGGCGAGCTCAGAATTAATTCCAATGGCACCTATGACATTGGCCCTATGCAAGTTAACTCTATTTGGCTGCCAAAATTTACCAATTATGTAGCTAGCGAACGCATTCTATATGATAGCTGTACTAACTTACAGATTGGTGCCTGGATTCTAAGATACAATATTAATAAAGCCAATGGTGATATCTGGCAGGGCGTGAGCACTTATCATTCTAGTACACCGGTTCATCAAGAAAAATACCGTAATAAAATTTATGCAGCTATTCAAAAAATTAACATGAGTAAAAAAACTTAAAATCATTAATCTTAGGACTAAGCGGGTAATTCATGGCAAAACAAGGTGGCGGCGGCGGTGGCGGCGGTCAACAAGAAGGTGGTAGTGACTCATTATCAATCATGGTGTTTTTTACAGGGATCTTGCTTGTCCTGTGGATCACACGCGCTTATTATTTCCCTTATATTTTTAAACTAAAATACTACGAATTAGTTTTTATTAATAAATTTGTAACTGTTGACCCTAATGCCGCTACAGCTCTAATCAATGCAATCTATAACCCAACACAATTAAACCAAGCCGAATTGCTCTATGTCCTCGGCATAGCTGGTAATTATTTTAAATACCCTGTAGCTGTTATTTTTGCTATCTTTGCCTTGATTATTTATATCAAAAGTCCTACTAATAAATTTAACAAAACTTTTACTATGTCTTCTTTTCGCGAACAAGAAAAGGTGAACTATCCACAAATTATTCCGCCAAGCAAATTAGATTTAATTAATACAAAAATTAGTGAAGGCCCGTGGGCAAGCGCCATGACGCCGATGTTTTTCGCAAAAAAACATGATCTATTAGAAATTATTACCGATCCTAATCCTAATAGAATCGGTGAAGAACTAAAGATTCCTAGATTGATTGAAAGTCGTGCACGACAATTATTTGCTTCACAATTAGGGTACATATGGACAGGACCTGAAAATTTACCCCTACATACTAAAGCGCTATACGCTGCTTTTATTGCAGCAGCTAACCATGACCGAAAAAATGCTATTGAGTTCCTTCGTCAAATTAATATGTCTTTAGAGTTTGGCACAGCACCCAATTTTAAGGGCACAGAAGAACTGTTAGCAAAACATAAAGACTCTAAAGTAGTAAAAAAAATGCAACCACGTCATGCTTATGTGATGACAATGATGGCTGCAGCGCTTGAATTAGCACGCAGCAACGGCGTGTTAGCCTGCGCAGATTTCCTTTGGCTAAAAACAGTAGACCGAAATCTTTGGTACATGCTTAACAATGTTGGTCGTCGATCAGCTTTTCCAGAAGTCGCTGGAGCAATAGCCCACTGGCGCATAGAATCAAGGATGCAAAGAAAACTCATGTCACCGATGATTGAAGAAGCAGTAAAAGCATTGAAAATTGCTTTATTAGAAATAATCTATAACGAAGAAAATGAATATTAAGAAAACTATTAATAATGTCTAAATATTTACGCGGTATTGAAGGTCGGCACGAACAGCGGCAACAAGAGTTGATCCGCGATACACGTACTTTTGGTCGAAAAGTTTACGAGTTCATCACTAATCCGATGGGTTCTTCCATTTGTTTGGTTAGCTGCGCGGCGATAGGCATTTTAATACCTGCAGTCACTGATCTAATCTTAATAATAGGTATCATTATTTTTATTATTGCGCTTTTTAGTAAGGCAAGTTTACCGTTTAGAATGCCGATGAGCTCGCGCTTATTAGACTATAATGATCCCAATCCTGCTAATGGTAAACCTAAACCAGCTGGCGGTATCGCATTTTTTGGTAATGATCTTCGAACTAACGAAGAGCTATGGTTCAGTAACGATGACATGCGTACTCATGCTCTTATCTTTGGCTCAACTGGTAGCGGTAAAACTGAACTTCTATTAGGTATCGCCTATAATGCTTTTGTGCAAGGCAGTGGTTTCATTTATGTCGATGGTAAAGGTGACAACTCTTTATTCGCTAAAGTGTATTCCATGGCAAGATTCTCTGGACGTGAAGATGATTTATTATTAATCAACTTTATGACCGGCGCACGCGACGTCATCGGTGCGCAAAAAAACCGTTTGTCGAATACAATGAACCCGTTTGCTGTAGGCTCTGCTGACATGTTATCCCAGCTTGTAGTAAGTCTTATGGACTCTGGTAAACAAGGCGGTGGTAATGATGATATGTGGAAAGGACGCGCCATCAGCTTTGTTGAAGCACTCATGCGTTGCTTAACCTATATGCGCGATCAAGGACATATATTATTAGATGCTAACTCTATTCGTAAATATTTCGTGTTACCCAAACTAGAATCCATTGTTCTAGATCGTAAATTTCCAATAGATGATCGTTATGTAGATATGTCAGATGCACCATTAATCGCCATCGATCCATTGAGTAACTATTTAGATACATTACCAGGCTTTCAACCAGCTAAAAAATACAAACAAAGTGGTGAGTGCTTAGAACAACATGGGTTTATCACCATGCAGTTGACGAGAACCTTTAACTCATTGGCTGATACCTATGGTCACATTATTAGAACCAATTTAGCAGAAGTAGATTTTCATGACGTTATTTTAAACCGTCGTATTTTAGTTGTATTATTACCTGCTTTAGAAAAAGCACCTGCAGAATTAGCCAATCTTGGAAAACTTATTGTTGCATCATTAAAAGCGATGATGGCTGCAGGCTTAGGTTCACAAGTTGAAGGTTCTTATAGTGATGTAATTGAGCGTAAACCTACTAATTGTGAAACTCCGTATTTATGTATTCTGGATGAGTATGGTTACTATGCTGTCGATGGCTTTGCGGTCGTACCAGCGCAAGCCCGTTCATTAGGCTTCTCGGCCGTGTTCGCAGGACAAGATTTACCAGCATTCCAAAAAGCCTCTAAAGAAGAAGCTGCATCTATTGGCGCAAATACCAATATTAAAATTTGTATGAAATTAGAAGATCCAACCGATACACTAGAATTCTTCGTTAAAACTGCTGGTGAAGCTTACGTTACAGTAACAGGCGGCTTTCAAACCAAACCATCAAACTTTAGTAATAACTATTTAGATAATCAAAGTGCTACTGTTGAAAAACGTAACAGAATAGAATTACTTGATCTTAAAGACCAAATGCCTGGTGAGTTTCATATTTTCTTTAAATCCAAAATTATTCGTGGACGTGCTTTCTTCGTTAATCCACCTAAAGTCGCGCGTTTGCAATTAAATCAATTCTTAAAAGTTGAAACACCTCCTGATGAGATTTTAATCCAAATCTCAAAACAAATTGATGCTTTCAAAAATGTTGTTGAAAATCCAAATTTTAACAAAGTACAAATCAAAGAAGATCCAGAGCTTAACTTTGTTTTTACTTCTATCAATCAGGGCCAGCCTAAAGATTATCTTAATAACGCAGCCCGCGCTGTTTATGATCTATATCTACACCATTC
>CAYLXL010000011.1:8155-54935 GCA_964387745.1 uncultured Gammaproteobacteria bacterium
AGCACAAGATGAAGCATTATTTGAACAAGAACTACCGACTGTTGATCTTAACGGTGCAATCGATATCTTTACTGGCAAATCATTAGATCTTTTTGATGATCCACTAAAGTTATTAGAAGTCGACCCAATATTAATAAATCCTATTATTAATAAAAGTTCTATGCTGAAAAATATGACTCTATTAGAACACGTCTGCGGACGACCTAAGAAAGAAGGTCATGAAATTACTGTTCAGCAAATTAATGAAATCAGCAAAGCAACAACTTACCCTCCACACGAACGTGCATTACCATCAAAACAACAAATATTGGATAGCTTTACTAAAGTTATCCATAGCCTAGAGAATCCTGCTAAGCAAGATTAACCATAAAATTAGTAATTATCAAAAATTGTACTTTTGATAACTTTATTGTTATTGTTAGTATCACTTTTATTATTCGAGTAACATTCATGCAACCTTTACCAACTACAGAATCCGCATATCCAATGCTCCTACCTCATCAGCATACTAGAATTCTTCGCGGCAAAGATATTCTTGCAGCTTTTTTATATGAGTTTGGTTTAGCTGCGATTAATTACCTAGTTTTCATTATCTCTGTATTAGGAACTTTATATGTTTACACTACGACAGGAACTGTGCCAACATCATCAGACGGAAAAATTTTAGGTGCAGTTGCTGCAACATCTGCTGCGATGTTTGGGCTTACTGCAACTGGTATGTTTCTTTTAGATATACTAAGAGGTAAAAATCATTTTAAAAACATTATGAATTCTCGAGCCTATAATTTAACAAAAACTTATGATCTAGATTATTCCATACTTGTTACAGCCTTGATGAGAGCAACTGGTGCAATAAGCCTTTGTAATTTACTTGGTGATGTTTTTGGAAATTATGTATTTTCACTCTCGGACACTGAATTCACTGCTTTTTCACTAATCATGGCCAAAGCACCATGGGCTACGGCGACAATAGGCGCCATTGTAGGACTGCCCGCTTCCATTATTTATGCTCACAGTGATTCACGATACAACAGACAAAATAGAAGAATTTATGATCTAATTAGAACTGCGAATAATCTTTTGGTACCCTTTGAAACAACAACTGTTACTCCATCTATATCTATAGTAGATGCGCCAGTTTTGCCATCGGCTGCTGTAACTACGATTAACAGTAGTTGCTTACCGTACCATAATTATCAGAGTAACTTCAGAGTTGATAATCGTACTCCTATCGTTCCTATCATTCCTCTAATAGCTCACCAACAACATCCGTTTGGACCGCCAGAGTTTTATCAGCCAAACTTATCAGCTCGACAATAATTTCAAAGCAAACAACAAATTTTTAACCTCCGCCACTACCCAACTCTGCAGCTGTTGGTTGAGGAGCTGCTTTAGGTGCAGCTGGTGCAACACTACCCCAACCAGCTTTGAAACCTGCCTTACCTTTCTCAGCCATTTTAGCCGGTATCTGACCACCTTCGTTTGTGCCTTTTTCTGCTGCTTGTAAAAATTCTTGCTCACCACCAACTGATGACCCTGAAGCACCAATCCATGTCATAACTTTGTTTGGGACCTCATTTATTAGATTAAATGACTTGTGGACAATTACTGTTATTAAACCAATATACACGAATGTAGCTGCACCTACTGACGCAAAGCTTGTTGTAGGAATTAAATTACTGGCAAACAAGAGATTTATCGTAATACTGAAAAATAACAAATTAATCCTAACAATTATAATGCCGGCCACAAGGCCAACAATCATTAACACAGGGCGCAACATTAAATTGATTAACAATTTTAATCCTGTTTCAGCAGAGCCTAAAATCTCATCTGCTCCATTCGGCTGCATTAGCCCCAATGCTACTATAGGTGCTGCAGCCATAGCTTCGACGCATAAAAGTAGCCAACCTATAACCCCAGTAGTATAAATCAAGAACGGAATCAACGGGACATAAACATTCATGATTATAGCTATTGGATAAAAAATTAACATAATGAAAAATACTGCGTATAATAAGCCCATTAGTAATGCACATATAGCCATAGCAATACCTATACCTACATTATATGGTATAGCCCCTGATACAGCTACAAGAGCAAGTGCTCCTATCGACGCTGGTACAAGACCTACCATCATACCCTCAACTATCTGGGCAAGCCTCTCGCCATTCAAAGCAACACCATGTAAAGGATCCACAGAAAGAGCATTTCTTATTGAAGACTCATCAGTTATGTTTACTTTTTCGGGATAACCAAACAGATCGCTTGTATTAAGTATTAAATCTAATACCATTTGAAAAACCCTAGCAGGAAATTCAACTACTGCTCTTAGCACCTTTTGCAAACCAAATGGTAATTTCACATAATTCATCAGTTGACTTTCACCAAATGGTTTAAATTGCGCTCTAACTTCAGCTTTAGCTTCGTTCTGAGAATAAGAGAATCCAGCCTTATAATAATTATCCGCTTCCCAATCAAAAACACGTCGATCTTGCAATTTGTCAATATCTGAAAAAATGTCATAGGGTTGCTTTACAGTAAAATCATCAATCATTCTTCTTACATACCATCCAACCAGCTGATAACTCTTTTGTGGTATATATGAATTATTTCCTCCTCGACTGATTATCCCATAATATGTAGCGCCTGCAGCTACCCAACCTATATTTTTGGCAATTACATCATCACCAGAAAAAGTTTTTGTAGCATTAACGGCATTTTGATCTGCTACAGCAGTATTAATAATTCTCATAACAACAGGAATAGGATCTGGCAAATTATTTAATAAACTCTGATAGAGCTGTTCATCACCCTCAGCAACCAATTTATCGTATGGTTCACCTGGAGCTGAACCTAACATTTTTGGAAAAAAACTGGCGCGCACCGCTTGCGCATAAGGCAATATAACATCACTTAGCATTGACTGCATAAAAGCTGTATGTATTGGCGGATCTAATTTCAACCCATCAAAGTCTAACATGCCACATCTCTCATAGGCAGAAGATAGATTACGCCAATCATCATCCATCGTTGTCCATGATCTAATAAATGTGCCACTACAATCTCTTGGCGAGCAAGTAATTTTTATTGGTAAAGGCTCACATGTGGGATAATAGCTGCTTTTAGGATCACAAAATCTAATTCTTGTAGGGTTAAGAGTAGCAGTTGATCCTGCCGGCTCTGGACTTGCCCCCATTACACCGATACACGTAGCAAACTCGATAGCTGGTTGTATATAAGTCCATGCCGCAGAACCCCCAATATGAACCGCAGCACTAGTCATACTACCAATATGAGCTTTAGGTGGTCCAATAACCGCTCTCTGTCCATTAGAGCGCATCTGTACCATGACCTGATCCCAAACGTTATCAGCACCAGTAACACCTGAAAGAATAAACCACATTGTAATTACTTGAGCAAAGTTATAACCAAAAGCATTCGGTAATAACATAGCAGCACCCGCTGTTACTCGTACAGGAAAAAATAATGAACCCCATTTCTCACCCATTGGCTTACCAGAGTGTGCTGACTGCATCACAGAGATAGTTGTGATATAAACAAGAATTGCTGTTCCAACAGTGGCCACAAAGCCATTGAAGTATTGAAAAACAATACCCATCATATTTGGTGTACCCTGCATTACGCCAACAAATGTAGACGAAATACCTCCAAAGAGAACTGATAAAAAAGCAGTAGATGTATCTGATCTAAACTCTGCTGCCCATAAAGAGCAATTAAAACCACATAATGTAATAAATATAAGTATTATGCTTGCGAGATCTTTTTTTGATTTAAAAAATTTGTAGAGAGTATTCGTCACTTTGATACACGGATATTAATTACATATATTATTAGGATAACATAAATATATAATCTTTATTAAGACCCAAGCCAGATTAAATTACTTATTAACGCTAACATACATGTGTAAGTTAGGAAAGCTTCTCAATGTCAGATATGGAGCTAATTTTAAACTAGTACCAGGGATTTTTTTTATTACTAAGCGTTGTAATAACCTGATAAGAATCACTTGTGTTTCTATCATTGAAAAATTGGAAGCTACGCAACTTCTTGCGCCCAATATAAAAGGTAAATAGCTATTTTTAACTTGTTTACTTTTATTTTCGGGACTGAAACGATATGGGTTAAAAATATTAGGTTTGCGCCAATACTGCGGATTTCTATGTAATGCAAATATATTAGAAATTACAAATGACTTGGCAGGGATATAATAGCCATTGATTTCATCATGGTTAAGATTATAACGCATTGTCCCCCAGATAGGTGGAAACAATCGCATCGTTTCTTCTAACCACATTCTAACATGTGAACAATTCAGAACACTCTCATAACTGATTCTGTCTGTTGGTAGTCTTTTTATTTCTTCTAGTACTTCTACTTCGAATACATTATCTAATGTCAAAGTTGCTAGTGCAAAATTAATTGCAATCGCTGAAGTTTCATGGCCCGTTATCAATAAAGTCGTTACTTCATCTAAAAGCTCGGTTTCATTGTATTTATATTGAGCTTTGCCCTGATAGTTCATTAAATACGTAAGTAAATTCTCATCTTTATTGAAATCTATCGTATTGATAAATCTTTTTTTAATAATCTGTTTTAAATAATTCGATTGCTTGTTTATCAGGTACGTCTTATTAAGTTTCAATGGAGAATGCATAAAATTTTCATTAAGATATTTTATGATCGCTCCAGCCGCCTCTATATCTTCACCCCAAGTTTTACCAAATAAAATTAAGCCAGCTATATCTAAACAAATATGCGTAACATATTTTTCTATATCTATAATAGCCTGGTTATTTACCAGCTTGTTATTTGCTTTTTGATCGAATATTTCATCTATAATCTCGTCAATATAATAATCAGTGACCTGCTGCATTGTCTGCACATATTCATGCAGTTTAGCTATTTTAAACACTGGTAAAATATTTCTGCGGCGATCAACGTATTTTTCTCCGCTATTTAACAATATTCCAGCGCCTAATAACTTCTTAAAAGAAACAATGTTAGAATATTTTTTAATATAATTTTGTTCATTCATGTGAACATGAGCAATTTCTTCTGCTCCGCTCAAAACATATATATTATTGATCAACGTACGATTATGTAAATAAATATTACCGTATATTTTTTGTAATCTTACAGTTTCAAATAGTTCTTGCGGATCGGGTGTATTAAACAGGCCCCAGAGAAGTTGTGCTTTAGATGCAACTGGAATTTCTTTTAAATCTACTAAAGACTCTAACACTACTTTTAACTACCTATTCTAATTCACCACTTGTAGGCGGCTTTGCTCCAGCAGGACTACGGGTAATACTCCCAGCAGTTTTGAAGCCGGTTTTAGCGCCACTAGCACCTTTACTGCCAATCTCAGAAGGAGTTTTGCCACCTTCTTTGACCTGACCTTCTGTTTTTTGTAACATTTCTTGTTCACCACTAACTGATGATCCCTGTGCACCAATCCAAGTCATAACTCTATTAGGGATTTCATTAATGAGACTAAATGATTTATGAATAATCACCGTCACAAGACCTATATAAACAAAAGTAAGGGCACCTACAGCTCCCAAAGAAGTAACCGGAATAATACCTGTATCTTTACTGATAACCATACTAAGTGAAACACTGAAAAATAACAGCGCTATTCTTACCACTACTAAGCCCGCGATCAACCCTGCCACCATCAGAACAGGACGTAACATCAAGTTTAATAATAATTTTAAGCCATGTTCGGCAGAACCTAAAATCTCATCACCGCTTGGGTGCATAAGCCCAAGCGCGACTATCGGTGCAGCCGCCATCGCCTCAATACACAATAACAACCACCCTATTACTCCTGTCATATAAATCACAGTAGGTATAAGCGGTATATAAACGTTCATCATAATACCTATTGGGTAGAATATCATCATAATAAAAAGAGCTGCGAATGCTACAGTCAGCAGAGCTGTAATCACACCTATTGTTATGGCTGTACCAACGTACGGTAATGCCCCAGCAGCCGTTGCTGCAAGAAAGCCCGCCAGCAAACCAGTTAAGATACCGAAAAATAGTGTTTCAGTCCTGCTAGCAATTTGCGCCCCTTTATCAGCGATACTGGCAAGTGGATCTGTTGCTATGGCGGCCCGTATAGAGTCCGGATTGGTTATATTAACTTCTCCAGGGTAGCCTAAAAGACTACTCGTATCCAAAACATAATGTATAATAAATTCAATAAAGTTGGGGATACCTAAACCAATTACTGAAAGCACAATATTATGATATGTAATTTTAGCGCTGGTCGTCACACTATCGCTTTTATCATTGCTGGACGGTAGTCCATTGATAGCTGTACGTAATGAATTGATTTGTTTAATTACATCTGCTGACAATGTTTGATCTAATGACTTAGTGGCTGCTATAGGCGAACCTATATAATACTCGATAGTTTTAAGATCAGCCCCTTTCCCAGCATTTTTTATAATACCATAATAAGTAGCACCTGCAGAAATCCAGCCTATATCTTTAGCTTTACGCTCATAGTCCGGTAACGCCTGAGTAGAATCTGCAATCCGCTGATCTAATACTGCGGCATTGATTAAAGACGTAAAGGTTTTAATCGGATCATTTATTGTTTGTAGTTTCAACGTAAAGTCTGCTATTTGATCCGCTGACAAATTTGCAGATTTATCATAAAAACCTTTATCATTAAAGTAAGAAATATAATCTGGGAAAAAATTTCTTACGTCATTGGCCATGATGGTAGTTAGACCTAACATACCATTTATATAATTTTTACGAATGTCGCCTTGCAGGTTAATGTTGTCAAAGTCTATCAAGCCGCATTCTTTTTGTACACGAGGATCCTCTGGTTGTATGACTGCTTGTTCTGTGCTGCAATCAGCGGGAGAGCAACTTAAAGCAACAGGAATTACATCACATGTAGGATATTGATCAGAACATGCAGGTACAGGAGCAGTATTAGCGCTAGAATCGGGAAGTTTCGTCCCATAAGTACCTACACAGGTTGCAAATTGTATCGCAGGAGTAAGATAGTCAACGGCACTAAATTTCCCACCAGGCTCCGAAACTCCAGTATTGGGATTCAAAAATTCAGCGTGTTCACTTCCGACATCAGTGCCACCTGTGACCGCGGCTTGACCTTGTGAGTGAAGAGTATCAACAACACCTATATTGCCATTAACCCCTCTCCAAACTGCATCTGCGCCCTGAACCCCTGTTAAGATGAACCACATTGTAATTACTTGTGCATAGCTATAACCAAAGCTATTTGGGATCAACATTCCTGCACCGGCTACAACTCGCATCGGTAGAAATACAGTATGCCATTTATCACCTAAGGGTTTACCTGAATGCGCTGACTGCATAACAGAAACTGTAGTGATATAAAAAACAATAGCTGTTCCTACAGATGCTATAAACAGATTGAAAGACTGAAAAATAATGCCTAGAATACTTTTTTGTCCCTGGATAACACTACCGTAAGAATCAGTAACATGACCAAATATTACAGATAGAAAAGCCGTAGAAGCATCATTAGTAAAATCTGCTGCAAATGAATTTGAGACGAATAAACTTAAAAAAATAGCAGCTAAAAGTAACCGCGACATTTTATTTATTTTCAAACAAAAATCACTTGCGCTGTATCTCATTAAGTTATTATCTATCTATTTTATGTGAATACCATTCTTTAAAGGTACAGCCGAGTTTACGGTGACTTATTTGAAAATACCAAAAATGTGAAGCCATGCTAAACACAAATAAACATATCATCATCATCATCGATATCCAGCCAGATAACCATTGCCCCATATAAAATCTATAAATACTGTACAAAGCAATAATCATACCTACCACAAGGAAAGTTAAAAAATTTCTGTAATATCCGTATTCCAATTCTTTAATGTCTTGCTCAGATAAATTCATTCTGGCAACTGCAGCTTGAAAACTTTCTGATTCATAACCCTTTTGGGTATTGCTAACGTCAGTTAACGTAGTAACGGCTTTTTTTATTACCCCAGCACCACTAACGATATCTTTATAACCTATCCAACTCTTAATATTGTAAGTAGATTTGATAAAATTACGAATTCGTTTTTTCTTTGCCATGCTTATAACTTAACCATCAAAATAACTTTTATATATATAATATCAGATAAAATAGACCAATTGTCCAATAAAATAAAGAATTAAAAGAGCTTGATGAACTCAAGCAACTTTTCTAGAAGGTACTTTGAGTAAACTACAAAAAAATACAACAAATACTATCGTACTGGCTATTGAAGCAAACGCTAATAATTTTTGCACGATAAATAAGTTCTCGAAAATAATAAAAACTATTACCATAGAGCTTGCTAAAAAAATAGCATAATAACTTCTATTTATTGGGCGAAATTTATTATCAGGAAATCTATAAATATCCTCAATCAGCATGGCATTCTTATCAAATCTATTACTGAATAAGTATTTAAACAAATAAAAAATTATCAGAACTATAGTTAACATGTTCATTGTTTTATTAGTATCGAATATCCTATAAAATCTTTGCATTTCTTCCCAGGCTATATTAAAAACCCCAAAGAACATTAATGAGACTATGCTAAATGCAGTAAAGACCAGAATGACATTAGTGTTGATGTTCATAAATTGAGAATCAGTACTTAGCCTTAAGTCAGGTCTTAAGTCAGTTCCCAACTCGACATCTAGCTTCTCAGTTATTTTTGCTTCACGAAGACAGTAAACAGCAAACAGTGGATAAGCTAACCACCAAATAGTGCTAACAAAGTTTAAATAAAAAGCATTTATATTTTGAGGTTTAAAGTTGTAACCACCCGTTGTTAAAAAACTTATGTTCAGATGTAACAATGGAATCAAAACTGTACAAATAGATAATATAGCTAGCAATATACAGCTAGCAAAAAGTAAAAATTGAGCAATTGACCAAGAGTTGGAACCTAGCCTACTAAGCATTTTCTTAAATTTTTTAGCAGAAACCACAATGATTAAAAAAAAGCTACATATTATGGATATTAAATTTGCACCTTTTATGGGGTCAAAAGACAGACAATAACATAACCATAAATAAAAAATATAAACAGCTGTTGATGTCAACAATATCACTAATGACAAACAACAAACTGAATGAAACGCTATAAGTAGATTATGGATACTATCGTTTCTAATCTCACAAGGTATAAGATCATTCACTATTTTGTAAATATTATTTAAGCCTTTTTTCATTAAAAAATTATATAAATACATATAAGCAACGATCGCTGGTAAAGGTATGATGCTCCACAAGTGGGTCATGTAATAGTAAACATCATCATCGAAATTTATCTGGGCATCATAAGTAGATTTCAAAAAAAGTGCGGCTAAAAGCGGCATAATCAAAGAAAAAGCAGCAAAAAGTAACGTTGTTTTAAAGATATATTGTATATAAACCTTCGCTCTGGCGCTTGAAAACTTGAAAAATTTGAAAAACTCAAATAAAGAAAAAAATCTGAAGTTATAAGTTACGATAATAGCCGAAAAAGGGTAAATAACGTAGTTAATTACAAACATCTCATTGCTAAATAAGAAATTGCCGGCAAGATACCCCATGTATAACGACAACAAAACCAAACCTAATCTTCTGTATCTACTTGTTAGATCTCTTTTTACTATACTACTTTTATGCATAACTCGAATTTATAATTCTATTCGACCGACCCTTGGAAATTCGATATATCACCTTTCATAATATCCTCTGCTTTTTTCTGGCCACTTTGGATTGCGTCCTTGGTTAAATTCATCATAGCTGAAATCTCAGAAGTAAGTACAGCATTTTGTGCGATTTGAATCTGCTGTTGTTCATATTGTTTATATTGTAGCGTTAATTGTAGCGCTTGCATATAAGCCAGTTCTTTTAGTAGAGCCGGGGTAGGCATTTGTTGGACTCTGTCATACCAGTTAGGGTCGGAAAATCTTTTGTTAGCTTCAAACTCTAATAATCCTTGTCTTGATGTACTCTCATAGGTTACTTGTTTACCCTTATCTGTCCATTTGACGACTGGGATTTTCACACTCTCTAACGGCATGTGCTCAGCAAATATTCTCATAAGGGCATACTGTGATAACGACAATTTAGCTTGACGCTCAAGATAACTCATATACGCGTTGTATCCCTCATCTTTAAGAATTTTTGGTGTTTTTTTCAAGTCTAAATATTTACCAGGAATAGTAAAATCAGTTTGCGCTGCATCAAATGGCGCTGGTTGATTATTTGTTATATTGTAAATATAACGTAATGCCGCTTCTGCAGCATCTGAACCCTTTTCACTATAAATTTTTGATTGCATTAACGTACTTGCATTAATGTCAGCCGCGAACGACTTTTCTTCCCAGTTAGTCGTGCCATCACTCTTAGCACTAGCATCTTTTGATGCTGGCGAATTAGGTGATACACAATTATAAATCCCAGCTTTTGCTGCCAATGGATCACAATATTTATTCAAATGTTGTTCAACCCAATCACGTACCAAAGTGTTTAGTTGAGGGGCGCCGCTGTAATATTCTGACCCCAACATATTTCTTTTTATAGAAGCTTCAATAAGCGTCTTAACATTATATTTGTATGGCATGTATGAACTTAAATACGTTTCACCACTCGTACGGCTAGATACATGGGATGGTGGGAAAACATCATTAGCCTGAACCATGACACGGGCTAGATAAGATGTTTGCAGCAGAACTGCAGTAGAAGCATCGCCAACAATCTTAGTTGCATCACCCTCTTTTTTATCTACTTCCGTTTTGGCACGAGTAATTCGAGGGTACATATACATTTGGGGTTGTTGATTATCAAACCCCTGATAACGAATTTGTTGCATGCAATTCTGATCCCCCGGTGCACAAGTAGCAACTGGCGAAGTAGGTGGTTTATCAACCGGAGCACCAAATTTATAATAGGTGGTTTCACTAGAATTTATTTTAATATTGCAAAAACCAGAATTAACCGAGCTTTTTAACGAACAGGTATTAGGTCCATAACTTATACCTATACAATCAGATCGTTGTATACAAAGTGAGGCGCAAGCTTTTAGATCTAAATTGCCTAAATTAGTCTGCCCTTGTATATCATCCCCATTACAATCAACATTTGGCGAATAAATAAACTTTTGATTCTGCCCTGCACCTGTATCAAAATCCTGTTGATTAGAAAGTTTATGGTAAAAATTAGCCTGCTCACTATAAACTTTACAAAGTTCATTATCAGTTTTTACACTACAGTTAGTTTTTTGTGCTGTTCCTGGAATTGTCGGATAAAAAATGAAGCTTTTACAATCGGATCTATTCATGCATGCATTAGCGCAATCATTTAAACCGGCCATCCACTCTGTGCCTTTATTCGAGCAAATTTTTGTTACTACAAAAGCTTTAGTAAAATTATCCATTACATCAGCCAGGGCTGCATTACTCGAAAATATCAAGAATATAAAAATTATTTGTTTTAATTTATTCATATATCAACTCTGAGAATTAATTATCCATTGGGCCGACCGGTTTATTACCATCATATGATTTTGCTGGATCAGTAGTCCACCAAGGACCATAATCTTTCAAATAATTGGTACTCCATGTATCGGGTTTATAGACCCACAACTGATCAGGATGATATTTATAATTATCTAGATTCTGATTAAATAATATTTGCCTTTGCCGAGCAGCATTTTTCCAATTAGTATAAACCGTCTGACACACATCCGCTGAGGAATAACAAGGTATAGATAGATCTAAGTCATATTTATTACCATTGATATCTGTCATTTGAGTTTTATAAGACTCACCCCCAGGATTAGGTAAGGTATAAATAGAACCTGTTTGTGAAGAAAAATTCTTTAAGCCTATATCATTAGCATAAAGTGCGTTGTTATATAGTGACCAAATGCACTTACCAACTGCATTTTTAGCTATACAGCCCTGACCATCGTTAGTTGCATTCTGAGATCCATCATCGCTACTACCGGTATCGACTGTGGTAGTCCCGTCTGTTGATCCACCACCGCCAGTTCCTGATCCGCCACCGCCGCCGATTCCTGATCCACCGCCGCCGCCGATTCCTGATCCACCGCCGCCGCCGATTGCTGATCCACCACCGATTCCTGATCCACCGCCGCCGCCAATTCCTGATCCGCCGCCGATTCCTGATCCGCCGTCAATTCCTGAACCACCACCGCCGATTCCTGATCCACTATCAGCACCCGATCCACTTCCACCTCCTGAACCCGCACCGCCAGAACCTGATCCGCCCAGTCCACCTAATGCATTTGGATCATAAGGACCTAACCCTCCACCTGGAATGCCACCTGTACCGTCACCTGATCCTTTGCCACCTGTGCCGTCACCTGATCCTTTGCCGCCTGTACCGTCACCTGATCCTTGTCCGCCTGTACCCTCACCTGATCCTTTGCCGCCTGTACCGTCACCTGATCCTTTGCCGCCTGTACCGTCACCTGATCCTTTGCCGCCTGTACCGTCACCTGACCCTTTGCCGCCTGTACCGTCACCTGATCCTTTGCCGCCAGTACCGTCACCTGATCCTTTGCCGCCTGTACCGTCACCTTTTCCTTTACCGGATGTTCCTGCTCCTGAATCATCTGGAAAATTTAATTCGGACGTTGGATCACCATCAATCCCCGCAAAATGACTCAGTCCACCATAACCATCTTTAGTTTTGTCAGCACCTTGCCCAGTACTACTTCCTGTGCCTGTACCCACTTTACCACCTTTACCATCTTTGCCATCTTTGCCAGCACCATCACCTGCACCTACACCATCTGCTTTGCCGTCTTGCGTTCCGAACTTACCACCAAAAACTCCATCAAGTCCGCTACCAGCACCCATGCCGCGCTTGCCTGAACCTGCCAAACTAAAATTAATACCAACTACTGCTCCACTCAAACCATTTGACTCTCTTCTGCCTTTACCATCACATCCTTTGGCAACTACTTGTTTTAAAACTTTATTCAAATTATCAGCATAAATCTTTAATTTAGGATCATCCGTTCTAATGTTGAGTGGGAACGTCGGTAAATAACTACCGAAACTAATAATTAACGTATTTACAATCTCTTTGCTATCAGTAATTTTATTTTTATACAACATACAGGCCTTAGTAAAACCAGATGTGTCTATTTGACTAAAACTTTTTCCACTAGCTATTTCTTTAGTAAATTTTCCCGATAACATCTCCAGCATACCAAATGGAGATTTATTAGTAGTTATTACCGTACTGTAAATTTTATTAGGTTTTGACTTTTTATAATCAATCGGCAGTCTAATTTGCCCACAGCCAGCTATACTATTTTTTTGATTTTGGAATAAACCAATTAATGGATCTAATGGCTTTTCCCAATTAAACTTGAAATCATTAGACGTAGTGAAACTGTTCATAAAATCTAAACACAATTGGCGTTTAGTAAGAATAACCGTAGCAATTAATGCCGTTTCATGTTTAATGGCTTCTATATCTTCTTCAATTCTTGCTTGTTTTGCTTTTTGCTCTGCTTCGGTTAACGGTTCAGTGCCAACAGTTGTTTTGGTAACAGTAGTCGTAGCTGTAGCTGTCGTTAGTTCTTTGATAATTTTATTGGCCTGCGCAAACGTAATATTTGACATCAAGCTAGTGAACGAAAAAACAGTAAAAAACAATAACTTTGATTTTCTTCGCTTCGCGACTTTCACTATTTTCACCATATTCAGGATAAAATTCTCAATTAATATATGCGAATTAAAACTATTTAGCTAACAACCTTCTCTACTGCTTGAGTTACAATATCAAACCGTTCCGGAGCAAAAATTCTGGATAACAATTGCAAGCGCTCAAACACAAGATTTCTATTTAAAAATAAACCTGGGGTATCATGCGTTCCTGTACTCGCAACCTCTGCATGGATTAATAATTTTGAAGCTGATCCTGGGCTTATGCTATCTATATGTTGCATAATACGTAATGCTCGACTTAATTTTATGCTAACAAGAATATTTATATAAAATTCTTCATTAGTAATTTCAAAATCTTTAGGATTATCTAGCGCTTTAGCAAGTTTACTTAATCCATCTTCTATTTCAGGATCACCATCAAGCACCCAGTCTTCAACATCCTCAAGCGTCTTAATAATCTTAACTAAGAAAGGATCTTGACGATCTTGCCAAAATTTATCAGTCCCTGCATCACTCAAGTCTAACATTTCTTATCTCAAAAATTATATAAAAATTATATTTAGATCAGTTTTTATTATAGCCTTATTGTAAACTATTCGCCTATATTTAAATACCTTATATCACTTCAACCAACTTGGCTTATGCAACATCTAATGGTAAGATAATTTGATATTAATGAGACATCTAAATATTTTTCTTTTGAACAGAAATTATCTTATAGGCCTTTACACCATTCTTCGTCGTGAGGTGATCCGCATCCTTCGGATATGGACGCAAACTTTATTGCCCGCGGCCATCACTACCACATTGTATTTTATTATTTTTGGTTCCCTAATAGGCAGCCAATTAGCCCCAATAGCCAATTTCAGTTATATGCAATATATTACCCCTGGCCTGATTATGATGGCAGTAATTAACAATGCTTATAGTAATGTAGTCTCAACATTTTTTGGTGCCAAGTTTCAACGACACATCGAAGAGTTGTTGATTTCTCCCTTGCCTAATTTTTACATTCTAACCGGCTATGTCTTAGGCGGAGTGGTGCGTGGGTTATTAGTAGGAACAATAGTTACTGTTATTGCTTTATTTTTCAGTAAAATTCACATCACTCATATTTTTTTAATGCTGTATGTATTACTAATTACTGCTATCCTGTTTTCACTAGCAGGTTTCATTAACGGCATCTATGCTAAGAACTTTGATCAAACCAGTATCGTGCCAGTCTTTTTTCTTACGCCATTAACTTATTTGGGTGGCGTGTTCTTTTCAATCACCATGCTACCGCCATTGGGTCAGAAACTCGCAATGTTCAATCCTATTTTTTATAATATCAATGCTTTTAGGTATACATTTTTGGGATTGGCAGACACTAATGTCTACGGATCTTTGATTATTCTTAGCTTAGCTACTGTTTTTTTATATGGGTATGCCTTGCGTTTGTTGAATAAGGGTGTGGGGATTAGGACTTAAATAAACGAAAAGTTAAGCCCTTTAATTTGCAACATGCGCTTTTGCAGTCATATCTATTCCGATAGCTTGCATTACAGTCAATGTTGTTTTTAATGTCGGATTACCGTTTTCACTAAATGAGCGATAGAGCTGTTCTCTAGATAAACCTGTTTCACGAGCTATTTCCGCCATGCCTTTAGCGCGAGCAACAACTCCAAGTGCTTTTGCAATATAGGCAGCATCACCTGTTTCAAAAGCGTCAGCCATAAATATAGCAATCGCTTCTGGAGAATCCAACGCTGCTGCTGGATCATAATCATAAATATTCTTTTTCATGTTAACCTTCAACCTCTACTAAAATTTTTTTTGCTGCTTCAATATCTCTGCGCTGAGTACTTTTGTTTCCTCCACATAATAGCAAAATAATTTCATTACCATTTTGTTTGAAATAAATACGATAACCAGGACCATAGTGAATTCTAAGTTCACTTATTCCGTTACCAATCGAAGCTACATCTCCTGGAAGGCCATTAGCAAGACGAAATATGCGTGCAGCGATAGTTGCTTTTGCTTTTCGATCTTGTAACTTATGCTCCCATTTTCTAAATATTTCAGTTTGTTTTATTTCAATCATAATTATTGTAGTTTATAAATCACAAAATTGCAAATAGAGTCAGTTAGAGATCTGTAATCAATTGAATTCAATAGAAAATAATGACTGTGATATCGGGTGCCAGGCTTGGGATATCACCCCATGCTCGAAGCGTGGCACCAAATATGTTCAAAAACACTGATTCAAATAATCTGCCATATCACTCACCTCTTGGCTACAAATACTATGGGCCATCTGGTACTTATGCAAAACAACATCATAATTCAAGTTCTGCAAGCGTTCTGCTGCTGATACCCCATAGCTATAATCAACTATACTGTCATCTGACCCATGAGCTAAAAAAATCTTAATGTTTTTATTAGCTTCACTATAATTTTGATCAAAGCGAGATAAATAACATGATAAACCAACAACTCCTGCAAGTTTATGCTTAAATTTTAATGCCGTATCTAAAGCGATAACCCCTCCCTGTGAAAAGCCTGCCAAACAAATATTATGATATTCAATACCCTTAGAGTGCTCTTCTTCTATAAGTTGATTAATTAATAATCGACTCGCCTCAATCCCCTGATGATCTTCTTGGCTGTCTTTATTGAAGCTATAGATATCAAACCAACCTGGCATAATATAGCCATTATTAATAGTAATAGGAATAGATTTAGCGTGCGGAAAAATAAATCGAACAGAAGAACTCTTAAGTTTTAACTCTGGCACTAACGGTGCTAAATCATGACCGTTTGCCCCTAAGCCATGCAGAAAAATAACTGTTGCCGATGCTGGTTTGTTTGGTTCGATAATAATTTTTTCTAGCATAGAACAAAGCATAGAATAACTCTTGTCTTGAAAATTTAAACAAGTATACTAAAACTTTGAGGATTAACAATATTTTATGAACAAATATATAATAGCTAAGCTATTAATACTCAATCTGAGTCTCTGTCTAAGTTTAAGTCTAAGTAGTTGCGGGCAAAAGGGGCCTTTATTTTTACCTTCCGATGAGACCAAACAAGCTAATGAAGATTAATATTGATCCCCACAAATTGATTGATATTGCCAAAAAGTATGGGACACCCTGTTACTTATATAGCAAAGCTAAAATTATTGAGAGTTATAGCTGCTATAAAACTGCTTTTGAACATTATAATGTAAATCACTTAATTTGTTACGCCGTCAAAGCAAGTAGCAATCTTGCGATTCTAAATATTTTAAATAAGCTCGGCAGTGGTTTTGACATTGTTTCATTAGGTGAATTACGACGTGTGCAAAAAGTTAATCATGATTGCAGCAAAGTGGTATTTTCTGGTGTCGGCAAACAAGATTTCGAAATCAAAGCAGCTCTTGAAGCAGGTATATTATGCTTTAATGTTGAATCTGAAGCTGAATTATTTTTGATTAATACTATTGCAGAACAACTTCACAAAAAAGCCCCTATTTCATTTCGGATTAATCCTAATATAGACGCTAAATCTCACCCTTATATATCTACCGGGCTTACCGAGCATAAATTTGGTATCGATATAAAACGTGCTGATTATTATTATAACCTCGCCACAAACTTGAAAAATATTAATATTATTGGCATGGATTGCCATATCGGTTCACAAATTACTGATACCAAGCCCTTAGCTGCAGCATGTGTGGCTATACAAAACTTATTTAACCACTTAAAAAATAATAATATTAATATCTCACACATTAATATGGGCGGTGGCTTAGGTGTTAATTATGAAATTAATGACTTTTTAGCAGAACGTAAAAGTTCTAATGAAATGCCCGATCAAAAAGTTTGGGTTGATACGATTATGCAAAATTTATCTGTAGACCCAAAGACAACTGTGATTATAGAACCAGGCCGTTCAATTATTGCCAAAGCTGGTATACTCTTAACTAAAGTTATTTACAATAAATCTAACGCTCTTGATCAACACAGCTTTACTATTATCGATGCCGGCATGAATGACTTATTACGCCCAGCTTTATACCATTCTAAACATAAGATAATCAATCTATCTAATAATTTTAATTTAGATAATTTTAATAATTTGTCACCGAATACTTCAATAGTCGGTCCTGTTTGCGAGTCTAGTGATACATTTACTAAAAACTCTGATTTATCAACTAAACCAGATGATATCTTAGCGATTCTGGATACTGGTGCTTATGGTTTCGTCATGAGCTCGAATTACAATTCCAGACCAAGGGCAGCTGAAGTTCTATTAGATGAAAATAACCATGATTTTCTTATTAAACCCAGAGAGACAGTAGAAGAACTTTATAGCGATGAAACTATTATTCACTAAAATGCATGGCGCTGGTAATGATTTTGTCGTTATTGACCAAATCATTCAGGATATTGTGTTCAAACCAGAATGGGTGCAATTAATTTCTTGCCGTAAATTTGGTGTAGGTTGTGATCAACTATTATTACTAGAGCCACCCAAATCACCTCAAGCTGACTTCTTTTATCGAATCTTCAATGCTGACGGCACTGAAGTGGAACAATGCGGTAATGGGGCGCGCTGCATCGGTCAATTTATTATCTATAAACAATTATCCCCAAAAGCTAGCTGGGAGATCGAAACAATTAATTCTAAGATGACTGTAGCTTTAGCCCCTAATAATATGGGGATCAGAGTAAACTTAGGCTTACCTAATTTTGACGCAAAAAGTCTACCTTTTAATTTTACCGAACACAATATTGTCAACAATAATCTTTTTAAGTTACAACTTCCAGAATTAGAAGAGCTTGTCTATTTGAAAGATAAATTATTACAATTTTCGATTGTCTCGTTAGGTAATCCTCATATTGTAATAAATATGGATACGATAGACATCGACATAAGTAACAAAAATCTTATTACTAATTATATAACTAAAATAGGCCAGGTTTTAAATAACCACCCCCAATTCCCTAAAGGGATTAATGTTAACTTTATTCGAGTCGTTGATCACCACACTATCCAATTAACCACTTATGAACGCGGGGTAGGCATCACAGCCGCTTGCGGAACAGGATCATGCGCTGCAGCTATCTGCGCACGTTTGCAAAACTTAGTAACTGAAAATTTTATCAATGTTGAAAACACTGGCGGAACATTAGGCGTTAGCTGGGGTAATACTAATGATTCACCTATTTGGCTAACCGGTGCAGCTAGTATAGTATACGAAGGCTACATTGAGTTATAATATAAGCATAGACATATAGAGTTTTTTTAAAAAAACTTGATAATATAGTAAAATTTTTTAAACTTAAATTAACTCTCATAACAATTAGGAGAAAACCATGGCAAAAGGTAAAGACAAAGCAAAAGAAGGTAAAGGTAAACCTAAAGTTTCTATCAAAGAAAAGCAACAGCGTAAAAAAGAGAAAAAAGAAAAAAAATAAAAACTTCATGCTAATCTCCGCCACAGGCGGAGATTTCTTCCCCCCCCCCTTTATCCCTACTTCAAATAAAACTGTGCTTCTTGGCTTTTCTATTGTAAAATACCCAATTATATTTTGGCTTATTAGCTTATTTTTAGCTAATTTTGACAAATCCCTAAAGCATACAATCTGCCGCCTATTAGCAAAACTATGACCGTTAAAATTCTAAATTTTGGTTCATTGAATATTGATCACGTTTACCACGTTGACGAGTTCGTCACTCCGGGAGAAACTAAATTAACCAAAAATTTAACTAAATTTGCTGGCGGTAAGGGCAATAATCAGTCTATAGCTTTAGCTAAAGCTGGTGCTAAGGTCTATCATGCAGGTGCTATTGGATCAGACGGACAATTTCTTCTTGATAACCTCATTAAAGAAAATATCAATATTGATTATATTGATATTAATCCTAATACTGCTACTGGTCACGCGATTATCCAAGTCAATGACCAAGGCGAAAACTGTATTTTACTGCATGGCGGTGCCAATCAAGAGATATCTGTAAGTTATATTCACCAAGTTTTAGATAACTTTACTAAAAACGACATTTTGCTACTACAAAATGAAATTTCTAATCTTGATAAAATTATTGAAATAGCTGGCAAGAAACAGATGGTTATTTACTTTAACCCGGCTCCTATCTGCAATAAATTATTAAGTTACCCCTTACATTATATAGATACCTTTATAGTTAATGTCCCAGAGGCTAAAGCAATAACCAACGCTAATAGCACTGATCAAATGCTCGATAAAATGGCGCAATTATTCCCTAAGAGCAAAGTTATTTTAACGCTGGGTGAACAGGGTGTTATCTATCAAGATCAAAAAACTAGAATCTCACAGCCAGCCTATAAAGTTAATGCAATTGACACCACAGCAGCAGGTGACACATTTTTGGGGTATTTTTTGGCAAGCCTACAAAAAAATATTGAGGTTAAAACTGCCCTCCAGATAGCATGCAAAGCAGCGTCTATTACAGTTACACGTGCAGGTGCAACTACTAGCATCCCCTACCTTCACGAGTTAAATATATAGAATATATAGGACAAAATCGAGATTTCTGTTATTATTTTACTTCAAATCCTATTCAAATTTATAATATTAGAGAATAATATATGCAAAATGTTTCTGATGATTCTTTTGAACAAGACGTATTAGAATCTAACCAACCGGTTATTATGGACTTTTGGGCAGAATGGTGTGGTCCATGTAAGGCATTAACACCAATCCTAGAAGAAGTTGCTAAAACTCATTCTAGCAAAATAAAATTTACCAAAATGAATGTTGATGATAATCAAGATACCCCTGCAAAATACGGTATCCGTGGTATTCCAACCTTGATTATTTTTAAAAACGGTGAGGTTGTAGCTACTCGTGTTGGTGGGGCTAGCAAGTCTCAGCTAGAAGCTTTTATCGACTCACATGTTTAACGTATAGCCCGGCTGTCTGATGGTTATTTAATTTTCTTGATTAAATGAATAAATTAGGCTATCATTTTTACATACGTTGATGAGCCTTCCATATCATTGGAATTATTAACCATCGGAAATCAAACCCACTAACTATCTAACTTCAATATTTGTTACCCTTACCTGCAAATCGTTCTAAACAGATATCTAGTTAAGATTATTAATACAGGGTCTAAATAAATCTAAATTACAATTTATAACCAGTCAAATAAGCCCTAATAACTCATAAGAAAATTCAATAACTATAACCTCAAAAAATAAGAGAAACAAGCAAAAAACTATGAACTTAACTGACCTAAAAAAGAAATTACCCCAAGAAATATTAGACTTAGCCAAAGAGTATGGCTTAGAAAATGTCGCTCGCCAAAGAACGCAAGATGTCATTTTCTCGCTCTTAAAGGCGCATGCGAAAAATGGTGAAAATATTTACGGCGATGGGGTTTTAGAAACTTTACAAGATGGCTTCGGCTTTTTACGTGCTGATCGCTCATATCTGCCAGGTCCTGATGATATCTATGTTTCTCCAAGTCAAATCAGACGCTTTAGCTTAAGAACTGGTGATACTATTTCTGGCTTAATCAGACCACCAAAAGATGGTGAACGTTACTTTGCTTTATTAAAAGTTGATCAAATCAACTATGAATCTCCAGAAAACTGTCGCAATAAAATAAACTTCGAAAACTTAACCCCTTTATTTCCTAACGAACGTCTGCATATGGAACGCGGAGATGGTAGTACAGAAGACGTTACAACTCGTATAATTGATATTGCTTCTCCTATCGGTAAAGGTCAGCGCGGATTAATTGTATCCCCTCCTAAAGCTGGTAAGACTATGATGCTACAAAATATTGCTCAATCTATAACTAAAAATCACCCTGAATGTAAATTAATAGTATTATTAATAGACGAACGTCCAGAAGAAGTAACAGAAATGACACGTTCTGTGCGTGGTGAAGTTATTGCTAGTACTTTTGATGAACCAGCTACCCGTCACGTCCAAGTAGCAGAAATGGTAATTGAAAAAGCTAAACGTTTAGTTGAGCATAAGCATGATGTGGTGATTTTATTAGACTCGATGACTAGGTTGGCACGTGCATATAACACAGTAATACCATCCTCTGGTAAAGTTCTAACAGGTGGTGTGGATGCTAACGCCTTACAAAAACCTAAACGCTTCTTTGGTGCAGCTCGTAATATTGAAGATGGTGGTAGCTTAACTATTATTGCAACCTGCTTAGTTGATACCGGCTCTAAAATGGACGAAGTTATCTATGAAGAATTCAAAGGTACAGGCAACATGGAACTTCATCTTGATCGTCGTATTGCTGAAAAACGTGTTTTCCCTGCTATTAACATTACTAAATCAGGTACTCGCCGTGAAGAATTATTGGCAACTAGTGATGAATTACAAAAGATGTGGATCTTACGTAAATTGCTAAATTCTATGGATGAATTAGCTGCAACTGAATTCTTGATTGATCGCTTAAAACCAACTAAGACTAATGAAGCGTTTTTTGAAGCGATGAAAAAATAGTTATGTAATCGTTCGCGCCCCTAAATCCAAATAGTAATTTATCTTCCCCTTCAGGGGAAGTGACCACACATGAAGCGCAGCGGAATGTGTGGTCGAAGGGGTGTCTCTAATATAGCACTTAACTTGTAGAGCAACCCCTTCCCCTTTTGCTACGCAAAAGGTACTTCCCCTAAAGGGGAAGATCACTCTGTTCATTATCTGTAAGCTGAACACTTACTAAATGCGACTTACAATAACAAATTCTAACCTCACCCCAACCCCTAACAAATCTGAAATCAATTCCCCTCAAGAGCATCAATAATAGATTTGATAATCTTAGCCACAGGCATCTGATCTGTGCGTACTGTTAAATCAGCAATATCTTGAAAATAAGGGATGCTCTCACGCAGCATATCTTCCATTACTGTATTTTTTTCATCCGTTTGGAGCTGAGGTCTTTTGCGATCAAATTCTGTGCGACGCAGTAGACTTTCAATAGGAGCTGAAAGATACACAACGAAACCCCTACTAGTTAAATTAGAACGACAGGCTGGGCTTAATACAGCGCCTCCGCCAGTTGCTAAGACTAATCTGCTTTTTTGGGTATATTCATCAATAATCTTTTCTTCACGGCGTTGAAATCCTTCAGGGCCTTCAATGTCGTAAATCCAAGCAATGTCAGCGCCAGCTTTTTCTTCTATCAAGTGATCAACATCGTAAAAATCAAACGCAAGCTTCTTGGCTAAACCTTTACCTATAGTAGTCTTTCCTACTCCCATAGGTCCGACTAAAAAAATCTTTGAATGATTTATCATATACAATTAATTCAATATAAATTAAAGTTTACCTAGTACAATCTCATGTATTATTCTAAATACTAGTCAGATGTAGTGCTCGGTCATATTTTTTATTCTAGTATCCGTAAGGATAGCTACAGATTACAGCTAGACTGAATTACTTAAGTTCGAGTAATATCAGAAAATGTTAATCAATATTACAAAATTACTATCAAAATGCAAATAAATTATCAGGCTAGAGAGTATTTTGCTCTAATCCTTATGCATTCTCCACTATAATTTTCGGCGTGATGAAAATTAAAAACTCAGATCGTTTATCACTGGTTATATTTTTTCTAAATAACTGTCCAACCAAAGGCAATTCTCCTAAAAATGGTATTCTGGATACACTATTTTCTAAGTTTTGTGTAAAAATACCACCTAAAACAATTGTTTGACTATTATCTACTAAAACCTGTGTCTCAATCTCTTGTGTATCAATTACCGGAATACCACTAGTAAGCTTGGTATCAGAACTTATAGTATCATTGGTGACCTTCAAATCCATAATAATTTTATTATCCGGCGTAATTTGCGGTGTCACGGTTAAACTTAATACTGCTTTTTTGAAAGATGTATTAGTTGCACCACTTGAAGTTTGCTCTTGATAAGGGATCGATTGACCTTGCTCTATTTTTGCTGGCACTTTATTAGCCGTCACTAACTTAGGACTTGATATCGTTTCAACCAAACCTTCTGCCTCTAAAGCAGATAGTTCTAATGATACCAATGTTCCGCCTGGTAGTTTAGCTAGCGCAAGCCCTAGACTACCTGTAGGATCAGCTAAACCTAAATCTATATTAAAGCCGGTATCTGTTGGAGTTGCTTTAGCTACAGCTCCAGTCACGGGTCTCACTAAATTACCAGTATTGATACCGGTTGCTGAATCAAGAGTAGCATTATTTGAAGCTTGTGAGTTCTGCACTGCATTATATGCTGAATCACCGATACCTATCCTATAACCATTTGAAGAGCGCTTAGCTGATAAGCCCCAACGTACGCCTAATTCTTTACTTAAATTTGTATCAGCTTTTACTAAACGTGCCTCGATTTGGACTTGCTTAACCGGGCTGTCTAATTTTTTTAATATATTACTAATGTCTTTTAGCTTGTTAGGCGTATCTTCGACGATCAGAATATTGGTTCTTTTATCAAAACTAGCTTTGCCGCGTTCAGATAAAATAGTTCCCTTATTACCACTATTAATTAATTGGGCAATATCTTCAGCTTTAGCATAGTTGACATGGAAGTATTCTGTAGTCAATGGAATTAGTTTTTCTACGATACGACTAGATTCTAACTCTGCACGCTCAAGTTCAAATAACTCGCTACTTGGAGCAATCATTAAGATATTACCATAATGTCTTTTATCTAAGTTTTTAGTTTTAAGAACTATATCTAATGCTTGATCCCATGGAACATTCATTAGTCTTAAAGATATATTACCTTGTACTGTGTCACTTGCAACCAAGTTCAATTCGGTAAAGTCAGCAATTAATTGCAAAACTGAACGTAACTCAATACTCTGGAAATTCAACGATATCTTCTTACCACTATATTCTTTACTCAGCATAAATGATGCTGATTTACTGTCTAATCTATTTTTTACTTCAATAATTAATTGATTATTGATTTGATAAGCGACATAATCTGCTGGCGAATCATTATTAATAATCAAATCAGTTGTGCCATCCGTTGAATTTTTCACCCAACTCAATTCTTTAACCACCGTACCAAAATCACTTACATCATATAATTTATCTAAAGCTGGCGGTAATTTTATATCTTTAAATTGCATGATTAACTGTTTTTGTTGATTTTTACTATCATCAATTTTCATCGCCATCTTCGCATTAGTAAAATCAATCATGATTTTACCTGCTTTTTCATCAGTTAATCCAAAGTTTATTTTAGTAACTTCTGCTTTAGCACCAGTTATATATTGCGGATGTATAGGCGTGTCTTTTTCTTCGACTGTTATTGGCGCATTAGTGATTAATTCTTGGACTTTGCCTTTATCCACATCAATAACTTCTTTAACTAAATCTTTAGCTGTCTGAACAGTTTTATTAGTTTCTTTAACTATTGGGGCATAAGGAGCAATTGGACGACTTGCGATCAGATCCTGCTGGAGGTTAATATTTTCTTTTGTAGGTAAATCAGGCAATTGATTCGATTTATCTTGATTTTCACCTGCCTCTTTTTTTATGTTAGCAATTTCTTTAATGAAATCAGCTACGCTCTTATCTTTATTTTGCAAAGACTGATCAGCCATGATAGTAACGACATATTTATTACCTTCTTGCTTGACCGTATAAAAAGAACCCTGTTTCATATTGAATAACAAATCAAGCTTTGAATTCAATTCGTTAATTTTAATATCTTTTAATGTATCATGATTAACATTAATAACATTATTTTCTAATTTTTTGTGCGTATTATGAAAACTCAATTTCAATAAATTATTTTCTTTGGTTATCGATGGGGGGGCTACTATTTTTTTTGTTTTTAAATCTTCAGCAGGATCTTTGAACATTCCCATTATTGCATCATTGTTCAATAAGATATTATCAGCATTAAAAGTCAGATAAACTTTTAGTTCGTTTTTAGATATAGTTTGTATATTTATGTCTTGTAAAAGTGCACTATTAGTTATTTTTGCAAGCTGAGCATTGCTTATACTACCAACGAGTAATAAAACAATTACTAATAGAGGTTTTAAAAAATTAAATCCTGTTTTTATCATGATTTCCATTTACCCATTATCACATTATTCTTTTAATTTCAGTATTACTGTATGCGAGCGCCAGCCACCATAATTATTAGAAACGGCCTCTTTAACCTCTATATCTTTTTCGTTAATTTTAACTACCTTACCGTAATTTAGGCCGATATAACTACCTTCTTTAATTTTATAAACACGTCCCTTAGCATCAGACAATAATGCCCAAATGGTGTTTTCATCTTTTTTAAGAGATCCAACCATGGTTAAATCTTCTAAAGCAAATTTTTCTAGTATGCCCTTAGCTCGTGCCAAATCAGGAGCTTCCACCTCATTAGAACTTGCTATCTGACTTTTTACAAACTCATCAGATGATATAAATGGACTTCTTTTTGTTAAACCAGTATAGCTATTATTAGCTTTCGAAGCATTTTTAGGTAACAAATCGACCGCTAGTTTTTTTTGTGCTTTAGTTTTTATTAAAAAATCCTGCAATTCTGCTGGCTCTGTACTACCCTCACAACCATACTGAGCTAAAAAAAAGATTAATAATATTGCTTTAATCAATTTCATCATATCATCCCCCAGCAGCTGGTTTATTTAAGCGATCTACTGACGGGGCTGGAACTCGACTAGCCCCTGACTGTAACTCAACTTTACCATCCACTCTACCCTTGCTTTCTATATTATCTTGATTATCTTGTTGTAGATAACGATAGGTTTTAGCAAGCACTTCCAATTCCAAAGTTTCCAGATTATCATTACTCCTCAGGATTGTCTGATTAGCTACTTTGACTTTATCTGGAGCTAAAGTTAAATCATGTAAAGTAATTATTCGAGGCAATACAGAAACCTTACTTACAAATTCACCTAACTGATGATAACTACCTGTTACTTTTATTTTTATCGGTAATTCAACATAATATTTAAAATCTTTTTCTGGCAGTATTGAAATTTCTTTAAAACTTAAACCACTATCTTTACCAGCTAATGACACTTGATTGACTAAAGTCGGTATTTCATTTGCGCTTGGCAATAATTGTACGAGCGTACTTAATCTTTGTTGGATTTCTGTCATTTGATTTTTATATTCTGAAATATTAACCAGCATTTTATGTTTATTAATAAAGAACGTTCTCAACCTTTTTTCTTCTACTAACAAATTCTCTAGCTGCTCTACTTTGCTACTTATAAATAACCAATTGATAATAATTGCGATTAATGCCAACGTACCGATGATTACTGCAAGCTTAAGTGCCTTTGGCCAACTGCCTATGTTGTAAAAATCAATTTCATCTAAATTCATAATAGTGTTAGCTATCCCTTCGTCTGAATATCTGGCTGCATCACCGCTCCAGGTTGATTGTTTACTTTATCTAAATTTGCTTGATCTTCTTGTTGCGGGTGGATCTGATAAAATTGTAATTCAAAATGATGCGTTAATTCAGAATGCTCTTCTTCGGTATTAAGTGTTCTTACCTGCTGATTATTATTAGCAGTCGCCGCTACCTGATCTTGTTCCACACGAATCTGATTGAGCTCGGTACGACGAAAGCTTGGGGAAATATCTAGTGCTCTTAAAAACTTTGCTACTTCGGCATTCGACTCTGCCACACCTGTAATTTTAACTAAACTATCTGTACGTTTAATTTCTTTCAATACTATCAGAGGGTTAATTAAATTTATAATTTCGTTAAACAGCGTCAAAGTATCATAACGATCATTTTCTATTTTTTGAATAACTCCCAATCGAGAAATTAACGCATCTTTTTGCGCTTTTAACTCATTAATTTCACGCAACTGACGATCTAACTTTACTAATTCTGACTGCAGATACTCGTTATTTTCTGTTTGATTTCTTACATAAGAAGCGTAAATACCATTAATAACAAACATGGCAATAAACATTATGACACTTAAAAAACTTAATAAGATGATAAATTGTTTCTTTTGTCGCTCTTCTAATTCTTCTCGCCAAGGATAGAGGTTAATTCTGGTCATCCGACGTAACTCCTAAGCGCAAGTCCGCAAGCAACCCCTAAATTGGTATTTAATTGAGCCAATTGTGGATCATTTTTATAAGTATCTAAATCAATACCAGCAAAAGAATCTAGTACTTTTGTCTCAACCGTAGTTTTCGTTGTAATTGCGTCGGTTAACCCAGGCAGATTAGCACCACCACCTACTAAAAAAATGTAATCTATCTTTTGTGCATTTGTGGTCGCATAAAAAAATTGCAACATATGATAGACCTGCATCACCATTTGATTAATAAAATTACCAAGTATTTTTTGTATCGCAGGATCATTATGTTTTGATTTTAATTCTTCGGCTAATTTAAAATCTACAGTGTGTTCTTTTTGAATTAATTCATTCAAAATTTTGCCGCCAAAATTTTGTTCTTTTAAATACAACTGTCGTTCATTTTTAAAAATACTGACCGTTAATATCTCATGACCTATATCAACTACAGTAATGACTTTATCTGACATCTTTTCATGCAACTGATTAGGTATCGCATGTGTCGTTAACCGTCCCATAACACAGCTATAGATGTCCATGACTTTTACATTAAGATTAGATGCTTTTAAAATATTAATATATTCATCTATATAGGTTTTTTTAGTGGCTGCGAAAATGACTTCGGCTTCACCCTTCTGTTTCATCTCTGCATTTAAGACATCAAAATCCATGGATACTTCCTCTGTGCTAAAAGGTAAGTATTTTTCAGCTTCAAGTTCAACATGTGTGGCTAATTGATGGTCTTCTAAGCCGGCTGGTACCTTAATGAATTGAGTAACAATTTGTGGCCCGGATAAAACTAAGGCTGCATCCCTTTGCCCATAATTATTCTTAGCTACAATTTCTTTTAACTTCTCAGTTAATACACTATAGCTCTCAATATGATGACCATTAATACATCCCTCTGGCAGAGCGATCATATCAAATTTTTCCAGAATAATTTTATTGTGCCTTTTTCCTAACTCAACAAGTTTTATACCTGAAGAACCTATATCTAAAGCAACAAGATTAGACCGCTCTTTTTTGAAGGGTTTATAAATCTTATCTTTTAAATCAATAAGGTAACTAGGTAACTTAATCGAATCATTAAGATTACTTGCTTTAAAATAGTTTAAAAAATTTGAGAAGTTAAAATTAAAATACTGGCGCACTCAAATTATCCTTGTGTTATTATTTTATATATATAAGAATAACGTACCACTTACCGTATAGTATGTACCTTTTTGAAAGAATAATCAACTCTAGAGTATATGTTGATACCGTATTAGCTAAATGACAACACCTTCACAACATAAAAAAAACCGCCAACGCGCTCTTCTCAGGAATAAACCTAAAAAGTTTAAAATTCTTAGGAAACTTACTATACTTTTTTTGACTCTTGGGCTTGTTGGATCTGCCGGTTCTTACTTAGTTATCCAGAATATAAAGGCTAATCTACCGACCGTTTCAGTATTAAAAGATCTTGAATTCCAAACGCCACTTAGAGTATTTTCAGCAGATGGCAAACTTATGGCTGAATTTGGTGAAAAGCGTCGTATTCCAATAGAGCTAAAAGATGTACCTAAAAATCTTATTCATGCTGTTATTGCTATTGAGGACAATAGATTTTTTGAACATTCAGGAATTGATGTTATCGGTTTAGGACGAGCCGTTGTAAAATTAATTACCAAACAAGAGAAATCTCAAGGTGGTAGTACCATCACCATGCAAGTGGCTCGTAATTTTTTCCTTACACGTGAAAAAACATACCTTAGAAAACTTAACGAAATCTTACTAGCTATTAAAATTGAAAACCATTTAACTAAAGAAGAGATATTATCTTTATATCTTAATAAAATATTTTTTGGTTATCGTTCTTATGGTGTTGCTGCGGCGGCTAAAACCTACTATGGCAAAGAATTGCATGAGTTAACTTTAGCTGAATCTGCAATGCTTGCCGGTATTCCAAAAGCTCCGTCAGTAGTTAACCCATTATCAAATGCACGAGCTGCTATTACTCGACGTGATCACGTCTTAGCGCGGATGTTACATTATGGCTATATTACACCAAAAGAATATCAAACAGCCGTTAATTCTCGAGATTCAGCAACTCGACATGAAATCAATGTAGAATTAAATGCTCCTTATGTTACCGAGATGGTACGCCAAGCTTTGGTTGCTCGTTGGGGAGAAGATGTATATACAGCAGGATTACAGATTCATACAACCATTGATAGTCGTCTACAAAATTACGCCAATCAGGCGACAAAAAATGCTATTTTACAATATGAGCAACGCCATGGTTATAATGGACCAATAGATAACTGGGGACAACCAACTACAGACACCTTACCATATTGGCTAAAAAAACTTAGAGAAGTTCCGCATATTAGTGACTTAGAAACTGGCGCAGTTATAGAAGTTACAGATAATCTTGCAAGCCAAGATCAAACAACAGAATTAGATTCAGAGGCGAATCTTACAAATCTTAATACTAATAATTTAAGTAATATTAAAGTTATTACCAGTAATAATCAAATTATTACTATTGACTGGGATGGCTTATCATGGGCACGAAGAAAAAATAAAAATTCAGTATTTTCTAGTACGTTATCAAAAAGACCTACGCGCGCGTCTGATGTAGCAAAAATTGGAGACATAATAAAAGTTTGGCATAATCCTAGTACTGGCAAGTGGATGTTAAGTCAAATCCCAGAGATTGAAGCAGCATTAGTATCTATTCATCCTAAAAACGGCAAATTATTAGCTATCTCAGGTGGTTATGACTTTAGTAAAAGTAAATTTAATCGAGTAACCCAAGCATATCGCCAGGCTGGTTCAAGTTTAAAACCTTTTGTTTATTCAGCAGCTTTAGAAAAAGGCTTTACACCTGCTTCAGTATTTAACGATGCACCAATAGTTATCAATGACCCTGAGCAAGAAGCATTGTGGCGCCCGCAAAATTCTACACAAGAATTTTATGGTCCAACCAGATTACGAACTGCTTTAGTCAAGTCGAGAAATCTTGTCTCTATTAGATTATTACAAGAAGTCGGAATAGAATACACGCATGACTTTTTACAGCTTTTTGGTTTCAATAGTAATCAAATTCCAAGTTCTTTATCACTAGCGCTGGGCACAGCTTCTGTCACGCCTTTGCAATTAGCACAAGGTTTCAGCACTTTTGCAAATGGTGGATATGCTATTAGCCCTACTCTTATAGACAAAATAACTAATGGTAGCGAACAAGTATTATATCAATTTAAAGCAACTACTGCTGACAGTACACCGACGAATAATACAGCCAATCTAGAGTTTTATGAAACAGCTAGTACTGCTAATAAATTTAAGCAAATAATCCCACCACAAAATGCTTATTTAATTACAAATATTTTACAAGATGCAATCAAAAACGGCACAGGTAAAAAAGCTCTTGAATTAAACAGAACAGATATCGCTGGTAAAACTGGTACATCTAATGACAACAATGATGCTTGGTATTGTGGTTATAACCCAAGTTTAGTTACTGTGGTCTGGATGGGTTATGATCAACCAAAAAACATTTCTGAGTACGCAGCATCAACAGCCCTACCTATGTGGATGGACTTTATGGGTAAAGCTCTACAAAATAAACCAGAAGAATTCTTACCAATGCCTGATGGGTTAGTAAGCGTCCGAATAGATCCACGTAATGGCTTACTTGCTGATTCAACGCTAAAAGATAGTATTTTTGAGATGTTTAAAGCCGGTACAGAGCCGACTGAAATTAGTTCTTTAAGCTCAGATAATAACGAAGTAAAAAGTATTGCTGAGTCGGCAGAACAGATTTTTTGATATAGCTCATACCGACTATTATAAAGTCTACTTTACATTAGTCGTAAAAACTGATGTCTGAACCATATCCTAAGGATAGGAAAGCCTGTGCTTAATAGTAAAATTCAAACAAGACTTATTTTATTAACACCTATTTTTCTCATAATTGCCCATCACTGCGCGATGTTACCGCACGAATATGCTCATTCAATAATGGCATGGCTGCTTAATGATAAAACTAATGCATTTGCACTTAACTATGGCGGAACAAGCTGGCTAAATTTATTGATATTGGCTGATATGGATGAAAATGTAGCTTATCAGAGCATCTTTGCAGCTGGACATAGGTATCACGTAGCTCTGATTGCTTTTGCAGGAATTGGTATTGCCAATAGCTTAATGTATATTTTTTCACTAAATCTATTATCAAAACAATTTGTAAAACAAAGACACTCTATTTTTTATTTTGTATTTTTATTTAACATCATGAACCTTGGCAATTTTTTTGCCTACATTCCGATCCGAACATTAACGACCCATGGTGATGTTGTGAACTTTACTAATGGTTTGCAAATTTCAAATTGGTGGGTTTATATCATCGGTGGATATATCGTAGCATTTCTTATTTGGTATTTTTTTACCAAAACTATGATACATGCTTTTAAAATTTTAAACTTAACTTCTCTTATCTCTAAGTTGAATTTAGTTATACTTTGCGTATGTATTTTATTTGGCTTTTATGGCGGTCTACCTGGTATATCCGGGAGTTATGGAGAGATTAGTTATTTTTTATCTGTAACATCATTAATAGTCATTCCTGGAATTATCATTATGTTGTGGCCGACACGTGATTGGATCAGATTGAATCAAAGATAATGATTAATCAAATTTTATGTGAGTGTTATTTTCATTTAATAACACTGACATAAATCTGGGGTTGATAAAAATCTTTTCTCGCCCCCTTTCAACTTCTTCGACAATTTTAATTTTTGCTAATTTTTTTAGATAATCTGAGGCAGTTTGACGCTGTGCAATATTAGCTTCAACTAAATTAGAAATTCTACAATATCTTGCATAGGAGGGAGGTCTGGCAAGTCATTGTAAGGCAAATTAACATCAAACTTCATGATATGTACGTTTTTTCATATTTTATCGACATGTTTTTATAATATGTCGATTTTTGTTCAATTTGTCGACACATTTTCTATTAACACTATCGTCACATTTCTTAGACAGGCTACGTCATATTACGTCATATTTCAAATACAACTGCAGTTAATAATTAACTTTTAATTTAATGCTCAGAATCGTTTACCTGATTGAACCAGCTTTCTAAGGCATATAACGGGATCTCAACTAGTTTTTCTTGCTTAGAAAATGGCCCTGAAGATATTTCTAGCCCATAGTTTAGCTGTAATTTATCAATTGGAATTTATCACTGAGAATGTAAAAAACCAAGGATAAATAGAATAAAAAGGATAGGATTTAAGTATTTTTGATAAAGTTATAGATAAATCATCTAGTTACATGCTCACAACTATTCCCAACATCTTTCAATAATAAGTGCCCCAAAGAATAATTATTATCACCAGAAATAGCAGAAACAACTATTTTATTAATAGTTATAGGCTGATCAAATTTAATAGCATGCGTGACCAAACCACCATTTGGTACTTTCTCCACTGCTGACCGAATTGTATAGACTAAATTATCATTAACAGTCACAGAATATACATCATTACAATCCAAGCTAAGTTCCATCCCAGCAGCTTGTATATTCTGAACATCTATAGTCAATTTATCCATAATTATTGTAGCAACTGGTATATCCCATGCTGTTCCATCTATCAATGGTATGGCGTTGACGCTAATCGGATAGATTCGTTCTTTTGATGTATTAGTTAAAGGTATGCTGTCTTGTGAATATTTTACATAATCATATATGTACGGACGACTTATATTAAAACGCCAGATAGCTTTAAATCTTTCTTTAGTGAAAATTGGACCTTTGGTAATCAAGATTACATCATCTAATAACGGCTGTAATTGTGGATCAGCGATACGGTCAGTTTGGCCTAATAAAAACTCTCCGTAGTTAGTCGGAATTTTTCTAAGTATGTGTCCAGTGCGCCAGTTAGGATCAGCAGTGCCAGGAAGTTGCGACAAAAATGGATCTGCTAACGCACATTCATCTAACCATAATATATTAGGGTTAAGTAACGCCGTCGCACCAGCAGCACCACATATTTTTCTATACTCAGTTTTTTTTACTAAATCTTGTTGTTCAGCCGGTAAAACTGGCCACTCTTTACGGTTCTCAGCTAACCAGCCATATTGTTGATAGTACCAACCGCGTTCATTGGCTACGCCTCTATCCCAGGCATAATCTTGATAATTAATATAAGAAAAAATAGGCGCAGAACTAAATGGTAAAATAATAAATATACTCGCATAAGTAACAATATAAAATCTTTTATGATTGTAGCCAGAAAATATTGCGATTATATTAAATATAGAAACATAAGCCAGTACTGCAAAGAACCTACCCAGCATAAAGTCACCACCTGATAATAATATATATAGCAAGTAATTTATTATCCCAAACGATAGTGCTCTATTAATCACATTGAAATCATTTTTGTTAGAAAACCCTGCAATCACACCTAGAGTAATTAATGTTATTGTCATTGGGTCTTTATAGAAAGTTACTAGAAAATAATCATAACCATGTTTAATATACTGAATTAACGGGTAGCCGGCACCAAGCTTTGCAAGCATAGTATTAGCAAACGGCATACCAAAATAAATAATTGCAAATGTAAACCATGTCAATAACAACAAGCATCCAGGTACTAATAACAAAAAATTCTTGAATCCTACGTGCCTGAAAAATGTATATAACGCAAGGGGTGACAGTAATGGGATATAGTCTAAGCGATTCAATATAGCTAAAGCAAAAGCTATATATAATAAAACAACATCTAGTTTATTAATTTTTTTATAGACATCATATGTAGTACAAATTATAAAACCTATTAAAAAATAGGATAAACAATTCTCCAAGCCTGATGTCATAAAATCAGTGAAAGCTTTTGATAAGCTTAATAATATACAAATTGAAAACAAAAAATAGATAGGCAGCTTGCGATTCACTAAGTCTCTAGTATATTCATAAATAAACGCGATACTAAATATTGATAATATAATGGAAGTGATTATGGTCGTAAGAAATATTTCTCTTGTTAATCCAACCAAAGGCAGTAAAAACAAAAACCATGTAGGATGAGTGAACCCTTGCACTCTTTCGCCATAACGCCAACTAATTTCATGAAAATTGATCGTATTTAAAATTTGCTTCAAAGTTATTAATGAGTCGTCTGAAATCCAAGCCGTCATGATAGCAATATACAAAAATATTATAAAAATAGCTGGGACAATCAATACAGCTGAGTTCAATTTATTTATATATATTATCATAGTAATCAAAATTTCAATTTCATAAATAATCTTTCTGGTAATAATTTTATGACGGTCATTATTATCCACCATTTCCAAGGATAGACTATCGTTTTCTTATTTTTAATACTTGATAGAATCATATCAGCTGTTTGTTCTGGAGTGGCAGTTAAAACTTTTGGTGTTAGCTCACCCTTAAGCATTTTTGTAGCAACAAAACCAGGTTTGACAGTTATGATCGAAAGATTACTGTTATTATACTTCTGTCTTAATCCTGATAAAAAAACAGTTAAAGCTGACTTACCCGCTCCATACCAGTAGTTTTTCGCTCGCCCACGATCACCTGCTACCGAACTAATAGCTACTATTGTTGTCATAGTTTTATTTTGGCTTAACTCAGCTGCAATGTGCTCTAATAATAAAGCAGGTCCTAAAAAATTAGTAACAGTAAGATTTTTTGCTTTTTCTATATCAGTACAATTATTAACTTCAATATCTTTTTGCTGATAAAATAAACCAACAGCCATAATTACACTTTCTTGCTGCACAATAAGACTTTTAAAAAAACTAGGTACGATAGAAAAATTAGTTGCGTCATATTCATACAGCTCTACCTTCTTATCAAATCTTAATTGAATATCAGATTTAATCTTTTCCAAAATTAAGCAATTACGCGCAGCTAGTTGCAAATCATAACCTGCTTGAGCTAATTTATAAGCCAAAGCCTTAGCTATATCAGAATTAGCACCTAATATTAATGCATACTTATTTTTATCATTACTCATTATCATAAAGAAAGCCTATCTGATTGCTCTGATCTAAAAAACAAATCCATATTATGTTTTTTACGTAATTTATAAAACTCTTCTGCTCTTTTATCAGAACTGTAGAATTTCTTGGGATCTAAATAAGCATCTTTAGCCAAATAGAATCGACCACCATGATCTAAAACTATAGCATGTAAATTATTTATTAAATCTGCTGTTTTATTATTGCTAACAAGTGGCAGATCGAAAGTTATTGTAAACCCCTCATCTGGAAAAGAGAAAAAACTATCTTGATTACTTAATAATTTTAAAACACTTAAAAAGCAGCCAACCTGAGATTTAGCTACTGTCTTCAATAGCTTTAAAATTCCTTCTTTAGCATACATAATAGGAATTAAGCATTGAAACTGTGTGAAGCCATTTTTTCCATACAGATTATTCCAGTTTAAAATATTATCTAATGGGTAAAAATAGCTATTATAATCAATAAACAAAGTTTTTTGTTTTGTCGTACCATGAAGATATGTGAGCTGGTTCAAGATTTTACATGTAAAATTATTGATAAAGTTAATCGGCGACTGGTAAGGGATATTTACAATTTTTTTATTAGGGATAAGAAACGGTTGTTTATTATACGGATCCGGCAGCTCACTTGCTTTAGCATGCTCTGCACTATATATCAAAGCCCGACCAAGATTATTTTTTTTTGCTAGACTATCAATCCAGGCTACTATATATGTAGCATCTTTTATAGATAACAGTAAATTATAAGTTTCTTCAAAATTACGCGTAGCAATAATTTCTTGCTTTAACCAAGCTGATTCAATTTTAATTAATCTAAAGGCTGCTCGTAGAATAATGCCCGTCAATCCCATACCTCCTATCGTGGCATTGAATAAAACTATATTATCAGCTTTACTGCAGCGTATAATTTTACCATCGCTGGTCATGACATCTATCCACTCAATATAACTGCCAAATGTTTTAGCACTATGGTGGTTCTTACCATGAACGTCAGCTGCGATCATGCCACCAATGGTAACAAATTTTGTTCCTGGTGTTACAGGCACGAACCAGCCCTTAGGTAAAAAAGAGCTAATAATATCTTTTAGAATTACACCTGCTTCAACAGTTATAATCCCATTTTCTGCATCAAAACCTAAAAAATGATTAAATTTTGCCATTGAAGCAGTCATATTTTTTGATACAGCACTGTCACCGTAAGAGCGACCTGCTCCACGAGCAATCAATGGGCCCGACTCAATCAATCTAGATAAGTCATCCTCACTTGCAGGCACGGCATAATTACATGAAATAACAGGATAATTACCCCATCCAGACAGTAATTCGGCATTGGTAGTTAATTTATCCATATAAAGTACTGTTCACAAAAAATATTACCAAAACTAATATACCACAAACCACTGTAGTTTTATCTTTTAAAGCATAGATTATCGGATCATCATTCATTTTACCGGCATGTGCTATAAATATTAGCCTGGTTATCCAATAAATTATTATAGGACAAATACAAAGCAATAAATTACTCGACGGCAGTCGCAGCATCATTTGTTTATTATGGATGTATAAAGCAAGAACTAACACTGATATAAAACCAGCAGCAAGAGCAATCATGGTAATAATTGGAGTATCTTTGATAGAATAAGCACGACCAAGTGATCTTAGCCGACCAGTATTCAAGCCATTAACTAATTCTGTTTGGCGCTTCATAGCAGCTAATGATAAAAATATATAGCCAGAAAATACTAGTACCCATTGCGAGCTGGTAATACCCATCGCAGCAGCACCTGCTACTATCCTTAAAGTATATAAAATTGATAGTATACAAATATCAATTACTAAACGGCGTTTTAAAACAAGGGAATAGACTAAACTTAAATTGAAGTAAACAATTAATACCAGCAGAAAATTTATCGGCATCCATAATAAAGAGCTAATAAACACAATTGCTGATAAGAAACAACACAGAATTAGCGCTTCACTAATTTTAACGTCACCAGATGCAATTGGTCGTTTCCTTTTAGTTGCATGAGCACGATCTGATCTAATATCAATTATATCGTTGATCAGATAAACACTCGATGCTGTTAAGCTAAACATGATAAAACACACACAAAGAGATATAAACATTTCTAATGAGTATACATCTTCAGCAATCATTGGAATAAATACTAAAATATTTTTGATCCATTGATGTGGGCGCAAAGCTTGCACATGCGTTAACATTTTTTGACGTAGACTATTATACTGATAAAGATGAATCGTTTGTTCAGGCTTGGTTATTGATAACTGATTCACACTATCTTGCAAAGACTTACTCTTCGTAACCGTAATAATTTTGTCTGCAGCTGACCAAATAGCCAAATCACGCTTACAATCACCTATATAAGTAAACTGGTCCTTAGGAAATTTGTTCTTGATCCATTCTAGTTTATCTTTACCTGATAAATTGGTTTGTCCATCTGAGCCATGTGCATAATCAAATAAATCTAAATAATTTGCGATCTGTGTTACTACCGATTGGTCAGCTGCTGATACTAAAGCTATTTTATTATTTTTTTGTTTGTAATCTTTAATTATCTCCAAAACCTCCTGACGATAAGGCAGCTCTTCAGGATTGACTTTACTATATAATGCTATCGTTTGTTTAAATTTAGCCTTGCCTTTAAAAATTGCCAAAAGACTCTTTAAAGCAAGTAACGGCTTATGAGTAAGCAGGCTAAAAAACATCTCATACAAAACGTCTGTTTTTAATAAAGTATTATCGAGATCAACTATAAGAATATTCATGTTCAATAAAGTGGTGATTAAGTGCTGAATTATATGGCTCATTAATTATGCATACTATAATGGTATTATAGTATATATGTACTTATAATTAATTAATGATTTGAAGCTAGCTGATGACGCAAAACTTTGCGAGAGAAAGCCTAATTTACTATGTATAATAATGCTTACACAAAAATATTGTATAGTAATTGGCTACCATTTATTTTTTTTCTATTGGCTCTTGCACTGAGACTATATGTTAATTTGTATTTTAATCCTTTTGACCAACATCTACGTTATGATATGCTTGGTTATCACCTTCGCTCCAATGAATTACTTGATAACCCTTTTAGTGGATCTTACTTCTTAGCTTTTCACCCATCAGGGACTGATGTTTTACTAGCATTATTTAAACTATGCTTTGGTAGAGATAATTTTACAGCAATGGGTGTCTTTTATAGTATTTTAGGTACCGGAGCCGTCATTTTTTCTTACTACATTGCCAAAAAAGTCAGTCGTTTCCTCCTAGTCCCACTATTAGTTTTGATAATTTCTACTATTAACATCAATCATATCTTTGTCGGGAGTTATCTCTTAAGCCAGCCATTACATGGCTTTTTTATGGCTTTTGGCATTTGGACATTATTAAAGTTATTGGAAAATAAGTGCTTATGTTACGCTCTTGCTACTAGTTTTTTATTCGGCATCTGTATCTTAATTAGACCTGATTCTTTAGTTTTGATTTTTTTACTCATCTTATTAATGCTAATTAAACGTGAATATTTTAATTTTTTGAATACTAAATTACTCTTAGGTCTGCTAATACCTTTTATGTTATGTCTTGCCTTCGGTATTGTTAAAGCAAAAATTCATACAGGCAGTTTTGGCTTTATATCAACCAATGGCCAGTATAATTTAGTCTTTGGTCGCTGTCATTGTAAAACTTATAGCATTGAACCAAGCCAGCCAGGAGCAAATGCTTTTGCTGGCAACTCATCAATCCCCTTATTATTTTTACATCAGCTAGAGTTAGATCAAGATAAGCTAAGCTATCCATTGATGAATAAATTATTACCTGCTAAAGAAGTTGTAATTAAATACGATGGTGATTTAAAAAACACCTCGCATCATTTACAACTAGCGCGCGAATGCATAAGCACTACTGGTATATTGAAACAAGTTTATTACAGTATAGTTAATATATCTTTTTTATGGCGCTTTGTTTTATGGCCAGCCAATGAAATTAGTTATGTACCGGTAAAATACATGATTGGTATTTGGGATAAAATATTTAATTTTTATATTATGATCGGTTCATTTTTAGCCCTAGGCTTTTTATTTAGGATAAATCGACAAAACCTCGGTCTCTATATATTAGCACTGAATTATTTAAGTTTATTGATTGTTTCCGCTCTAATTTTTGGTGAGATTCGATTGAGAGTCCCGTATGATTTTAATTTGATTATTTTAGCACTAGAGTTTTACGGTATAGTTATATTAAAAATTAAATCTTCCCTGTCGAGTTGGCCAAATTAAGCTAATTGCTCACGCTCTTAGCGCTTGACTGGGATGACAACATAGCTATTTTACCAGGCTTGTAATGCCTGACCGTTAAATATTTTATCCGCTTTTTGAACCACTTCCTGAGATCGCAAAGCATCTAACAATTTTTTGAATTTATCTTTATTTTTGTCTTCATCACGAACTACCAGAATATTTGCATAAAGAGATTTCTTATCTTCAGCAAATAACGCATCCCTATTAGGAAGTAAATTTGCTATAGCTGCATAATTCGTATTAATTACCGCTAAATCTAAATCTGCTAACATTCGTACCATAAAAGCAGGATCAATCTCTTTAAATTTTAATCCGCGCGGATTAGCGACGATATCTTGTATAGAAACTTTTTCAGGGGAAATGTTTTTATTTAATTGAATTAACCCTGCTTGCTCCAATAACAACAAACTTCTAGCTTGATTACTAGCATCGTTAGGAATAGCAACCTGGGCATTATTAGGAACATCTGCTATTTTTTTATATTTTTTTGAATAAATCCCTACAGGATAAATAAACAATTCACCTATACTCACAATTCTATAATTTTGCGTTCTGATCACTTCATCGAGATATGGTTGATGCTGAAACATATTAACATTGATATCACCATCTTCTAACGCACGGTTTGGCTCAACATAATCATTAAATGTTTTAATATTGACATTAAGATTATATTTTTTCATAGCTACGTCTTTTGCAACTTCTACTAATTCTGTTTCTGGCCCTGCGATGGTACCAATTACAATACTATGTTCATCGTCAATATTTTTTTTGCCACAACCTGCAATAGCTAAGCAGCAAATTAAAACGGATCTTAAAAATAATTTACTTAACATAAAACCTCAAATCTGCTAATAATTTACTAATGATGAGTATAATGCTTACAAATAGCATTGGTGGTGTATTGAATAAGTTGTACTAATAAAACAATTAATATTACTGTAATAATAATAATATTGTTATTAAATCTTTGATAACCATAATTAAATGCCAAAGCACCTAAGCCACCCCCAGCTAGTGTTCCCGCCATAGCGCTATACCCAACTAGAGCGATAAGCATGATTCCTGTGCCATTAATAATATTTATTTTTGCTTCTGGTAATATGACATACCATAAGATTTGAACAGTCGTCGCCCCCATACTATGAGCAGCTTCTATAACACCCTTGCTTACATTCAAACAGCTGTTTTCTACTATCCGCGCCATAAATGGTATTGCTGCAATCGCTAATGGTACGCAAGCAGCCATAGTGCCAATAGTTGTTCCTACTAATAATCTAGTCAGTGGTAATAACGCTATCATCAATATTATAAATGGAACTGAGCGACCTATATTAACGATAAAATCTAAAATCCTATACAGATATAACTGAGCTTTGTTTGTATGAAAAAATTTTTGATCTGCTCTTAAAATAAATAATGTCAGTCCCAAAACACTGCCAATAATAACTGCAAAAAATCCTGGTATTAATAATAAGATAAAAGTTTCCCATATCGCCAACAGAACTTGCCAAGTTAACGGTTCATTTAAAAACTGATTAATATTATTCATATATTTTTGACGCGTACCCTAATACTTCGAGCTTAATATCTTTTTCGTTAAAATGAGTTTTTATTTGATCAAACTCGATATCATCAGCTTCTATTTGAATAATCATCCTACCGACAATATTGTTTTTGATAGTCTCAATCTCGCCCTGGAGAATATTAAAATTGACATTATATCCTCGCATTATTGTTGACAACACAGGCTCTGCCGCAGATTTATTAATAAAGGTTAGCTGCACAACAGGAAAACTAGTTTGCTCTGGAGCTTTGTTTAAATTTAAATTTTTTAAAATTACTGCGGGTAACTTGTCTTTTAAACTAGTTGATAACAACTTTTTAGTAATTTCATGTTGACCATTAGCAAAAAGTTCTAAAACTTCACCTTGCTCTACAATTCTACCATGCGACATCACAGCAACTTTATTACAAATATTTTTGATAACTGCCATTTCATGCGTGATTAATAAAATTGTAACACCTAATTCTGTATTAATTTGTTTCAGTAAAGCTAAAATAGAACTAGTTGTTTCCGGATCTAAGGATGAAGTACATTCATCACACAATAAAACTTTAGGTTTAGTAATTAAGCTACGAGCGATCCCTACCCGTTGTTTTTGGCCACCACTTAATTGGCTTGGGTATTTGTCAACATACTGTGTTAATCCGGTTAATGCTAATATTGGATTTACTAAAATAGCCAATTCATCTTTTGAAAGTTTTCCTAACTGGTTATTGATTCTTAGTGGGAAAATTATATTTTCATAAACAGTGTAAGATTCCAGTAGATTAAAATGCTGAAAAACCATACCCGTTTCTTGCCGAGTAGATTTCAGCTCGCCACCCGTTAAATTTTGGACCAATTTACCATTCAGCCAAACCTGACCACTATCAGCGGATTCAAGTTTATTAACCAGACGTAATAAAGTACTCTTGCCTGCACCACTCGTACCTATGATGCCAAAAATCTCACCTGTTAGTACTTCTAGATTAATATTAACCAGAGCATGAGTTTTGATTTGGTTTTTATTTGAGTAATATTTGTTTACTTCGGTAAATTTTATCACAACTTTCCTGCGGGCGAGCTGCCAAACTCTAGACTATTTTATGCACAATTAAGCATTATAAACTATTTAGATTAAATATACATCATATCTAATCTGCTTGGACTCGACAGAGAAATTAATATTTTTTTCTAACAATTTAGGCTGTTTACCGCTTCTTTTCAGAACAACTTTACCGCCCCCTGTCGCTTTTTGATAATCCAGGGCAACTGATAGTAATTCATTGACATCATTAGGGTTTTTACATAAATCTTGTAGCAGCTGCATGTTTTGTTTTGGTGCTGCAGAGGATTTCGTCTTTTCAAACATGGGGTCTAGATAAATAATCTGGTAATCTGCTGATTTACTGTGAGATTTACTGTGAGATTTACAATAACTAATAAAATTGTCATTTATAATCTGCATCCGTTGTGCTCTTTCTAAATGAAGGCCATTGCCATTTCTTAGCCTTGATATGCCATCATTGACTAAATAAAACAATATTTTTGACTGCTCGACCAATGTAAACTCTAGATTATTACATAATTGCAGTAATGCATAAGCATCCAGAGTAAAGCCAGCTGTTCCATCTATAATACGAACTTTTTGATCTTTTAACTTAGCTAAACCCATAGCCTTTGGTAAAGCGTCTAAATAATTAAACTTATACGCCGTCTTACCTGCAATCAGACTATTTATATAGTCTACATATAACCCCTGGTTTTTTTTCATGGCTTGGGGGCTTGCAATAGACAAATACTGGCTGTTGTTAACATTTTGCCAAAATAAGACATAGTGCACGTCAGAATCTATATTAGTTTCCTCTTCAATAACTGGGATACCTAAGTCTTTTGCAATTACCGCTGACTCGCCAAAACGAAGATTCTCATGTGGACAGTAAAAAGCTATTGCAAGATCAGTATTTATCATAATTTTATTACTCAAAAGGGCTTGATGTATTTAGTAGCTGATAATGTTATCCGGAACTTTGTCAACTGTTATCATAATATATCAACTATCCGAGTTTTCAGCATAGTTTCGCTGCTAATTGCTGGGTTTCTTGGATTTAATATATTTCTCTAAACCTTAATAATTTTATTTTAAAAGCAAGCTTATTGGTAAAGCAAACAGTTGAATACCATTTTGAGTAAATGGTAGTACTTCTTTGCCAGAATAAAAAATTAAACCATATTGAAATTTTATTGGATTAAACTCTGCTAATTTGATCAAGCCTTTAAAATCTTGTGGTTTTATAGTTGCAGAAGCTTTAACTTCTATACCAATAATTTTATTATTGTCTCGCTCTATCACGATATCAACTTCATTCTTATACTTATCTCGAAAATGAAATAGTTCTACTTGTTCATCTGAAGAAGCGTTTTGTTTAATCAGCTCCATAAAGATAAGATTCTCTAAAAGCCCACCGAAATGATGAGTATCTATTAATTGTTGATGCTGTTTTATTCCCAATAAATTACAAGCAAGTCCGGTGTCAATCATTTGCAATTTAGGCATACCTATTGCATGACGTTTTGCTTTATTTTTTAAATAGGCAGGAACAATTTTTACAATAAACATTAGTTCAAGGATTTCAATGTAAGATTTTATTAACTTATCTTCTTCACCAATGTCGTTTGAAATGTTAGAGTATTTAATCAGATTACCTGATAAACCAGCCAAATAAGGTACTAGGGTTTGGAGTTTAGAACGATAATTGCCCTTGGCAGCATATAAAGTTTGAAAATCTTTGTATAGGCGCCCTTCGATATATGACTTGTACCACAATTGTTTAGATCTTGGGGTTTTATCTTGGACCTCAGGGTAACCACCCTGAATTATTAAATCAGCCAAGTCTGAATGCGTTAAAAATTCTAATATCTTATGGTTGAACTTTTCATTACATAATAAATCTATAATATTATTTTTTGTATTATATTTCTCCGAGAGTGAAAGCGGGTAAAGCTCTAACCTTGCCATATGGCCAGGTAATGACTCTTGCATTTTTGCAGATTTAAATATATCAGCCGAGCCTGTTAATAAAAATTTACCTTTTTCATTGCTGATCAAACCATCAGACACTTGTTTGATAGCTGGAACTAATTCTGGTACATATTGAAACTCATCAAATATTAACGTTTTATCTTTAAAAGAATTTATAAAACCTATAGGATCACTTTTAGCCGCCTCTAAAACCGTTTGATTATCAAAAGTTATATATTCAAGACCACATTGAGCAGCAATAGATTTTGTTAAGGTGGTTTTTCCTGCCTGGCGCGGTCCAGCAAGATACACTATTCTAAACTCTTTTAAAAGCTGAATGATGCTTGATTCTAAATTTCTCTTATACATGTAACTAATTGTATTTTATGGTTATTTTTATATTGATGTTGTTATTATAGCTTTTAAACCCCGAAATATCCAGGGTCTTATCCCGAAATGTCCAGGGTCTTTTCCCGAAATATCCAGGCTAAACAAAAACAACCCTAAGTTCAAAATTAAACAACCCATTGTTTAATCCCAAAAAAATTAGTATATTGCAGGGCAAGTTTTGAGATTAAAAAATGCTAGACTATACATTAAAAAAATCATTAATTGATACAACCAATCTTATTCATCAGTATTCTGATCAACATGATGGGTTGAATCTCAAAGAAATAATTAACATTATAAATAACCTAGAAAAGCATTATGACGCTAGGTATCTAAACGATATTGCGTGTATTCTCTTCGAGGCTTTATATATAAGATATCGAGATGTTTGTTATTGTCAAAAACAGGAACAATTTTTTTGCTCAGAACTTGGTAAAGCTTTAACCTCGCAAAGAAAACAAATCTGGCATGATACCTACGGAGTCCCACCTCTAAATTTTATTTTGAAATCTACAAACTTAATTAAACTGCTTGTAGATATATTTAACCCTCAGTTTAATGCAGATCTATTTTATCGCAGTGTAACTCAAGATATTATCGAATCAGCAAGCTTAAATAAACTAACCGACAGTATACCATCTGAGCCAGCAGAACATTCTGGATTTGTGCCAACGCATAATCAACAAGGATACATGACGACTACTTTAGATTATTTTTCAAAAAGCTTTGCATGCTCTTCGAGTAAATCAAAAGACCGTGCCAGATTACTCGAAATAGGTGCTGCTTATGGCATTGCCTCGCTTGAAGCTTTGAGAAATGGCAGTACTGTAATAGCTAATGATATCGATCCTATTCATTTAGCCATTATGGCTAATAAAGCAAGTAAAGAGCATCACTGCAATCTGCAAACCGTTACTGGCATTTTCCCTGAAGAATTAGAATTTCCAGAGAATTATTTCGATGGCGCTTTGATTTGCCGAGTAATGCACTTTTTTACTGCACAAAGAATCATTGATTCACTTAAAATATTACGAAAAGTAATCAAGCCTTCTGGGAAAATCTATATAGTCAATGAAACGCCATACTTAGCCAATTGGAGCAGTTTTATTCCTGAATATAATGCCCGTAAATCTCAAGGCATCAAGTGGCCAGGTATTATTACTAATCCAGAACAATACTGCTCTTCAAGAGCTGGGCAATTACCCTCATTAGTACATTGGTTAGATCAAGATACTTTATTACAAGCATTATCTGAAGCAGGTTTTGTAGATAGCGAAGTTGAAGAAATGAAATATATCAACCGTGCAGGGCAATTTCCTCAAGATATCTTAATGCCATCAGAAGGCCGAGAGAGTATTGGCTGCTGCATTACTAAAATAAAATAAAACAAAATAATATATAATATACAATTTATATGAGTGATATTAAATCAAATTGGTTACAATTTATCAAACAAAGTATCAGCAGTTTTATAGAAGAAAATAAACAAAAGTACCCTTTTGAGATTATTGATATTCATGACTGCCCTAAATCCTCTAACAAACTTGCAGTTATAAAACTGCAGGGACATTATACTAAAACCATGCACATCAAAGATATTGTTTTCAATGATGATTTAATTAAAGGCCTTAATCAAGAAACCGTGCGGGCATTAACTTATTTACATGCTATCGAACAACTAGCGCCT
>CAYLXL010000012.1:0-3693 GCA_964387745.1 uncultured Gammaproteobacteria bacterium
CAAAAGCTATGTGAGCGCCTGGAAGTATCACTTTAACAACATAGTTGATGACGGAGCTCTCGTCCCTGTGTGAACTCGTACAAATAAGATAGATAAACTAAGTTCAACCCTTGCTAACGGACAAACTTTAGCATTTGGCTTCTTGATCCAAAAAACTTACTAATCAGTAACAATACTAATAAAGAAACTATCGATGATGATAATAAGTAAACCACAAAAATATAAGAGATTCCTATACCGCTAAAAAGTAAGGCAACACAACGATCAACTGCAATTAACGTGAAAAATAATAAGATCTGCTGAATAGTATGGAAAAAAGCTATTCGTTGATTCATCTTGGTCAAAAAATATGCAAACAAAGTATAAGTCAAAGCATGCAGACCTAAAATATTACCTACAATAACATCGGTTAATAAACCAAGCAAGAAACCAAAATAAACCCCATACTTAGCGGGCCGGGTGAATACAAGATAAAGGGTCAAAATGAGTAACCACTGAGGCCAAACCCAAAGTAATTGATGCGGTATAGGTAAAACAGTTAATGAAACGGCAAGAAATGCTACAATAGCTGTAAAAATATATCCGTATAAATAGCTAGAAGAAGTCATGTTTTAGCCTTACCTTTCACTTGTTGCAACTTTATTATTTTGCTCTTCGCTTCCTTTCCTACTATCACTACTATCACTGCTATCACTACTGTCGGTACTATCAGCTCCGTTTGCAGTAACAGCTCTGTTTATTATATCCGCTGTACCTAATAGATTAACGGGAGCATTAACAGTATTTGCTGCATTCTGGGTCTGAGCCTCAGGAACTTTTGGAGCATTTAAATTATTCGGGATAATCTCATCATTACTTAAATTTAATAATGGGTTCGTCACATCATTTTGGTCATTGACCGTAAGTTTACTTCCAGGCCAAATCAACAGCGCTTCTTTAATTTGACTTATTTTAGCCAACGGCTCAATAATAATTTTAGCGAATGGTAATGATGGATTCTTATCTACAGAAATTACCTTACCAACTGGGTAACCGCTAGGGAATCTCCCCCCCAAACCGGAACTAATCACGATATCGCCAATAATGATATCTGCTGTATTAGATATATTCATTAATTCTACCAATTGCTTCTCACCCATACCAACAGCTATCGCACGCATATTGTTGCGTAAAATTTCAACTGGTGTGGCGTGATCAAGATCAGTGATTAATAATACCCTTGAGGTAAGAGCATTAACCTCCATCACCTGCCCGACGATACCATGAGCATCAATGACAGCCTGACCAACAAATACTGATTTATTTGAACCTTGATTGAGCACACATTGTTGTACCCCAGGTTCTGGCGAGAAAGATAGCACTTCTGCTACTAATAGTTTGTCACTTACCTTCTCAGATGACTTTAATAATTCTCTTAGACGCTGGTTTTCTTGTTTAATTGAATCAAATTGCAAAAGCCTCCCTTGTAATTCTAGGTTCTGCCTTTTCAATAATTGATTTTTATCAATTAATTTTTCTTGGCTATAAATATAATCTGAAGTAGACGCCACGAACGAATTAGGCCAATTAACTAAGTAATAAACTGGCGAAATCAACAATGACGCGTAACTTCTAATCCTTGAAGTATAATGACCGGAATGGTCCATTGCTAGTAAAACAACAGCCATCACAAGGCAAATAACAAATTTACCATCTAGAAACCGGTCATTATTATAACCATTTTTGTACATAGCGTATCATTCAAATATATTATTCAGCAGACATTAACTCAAAAGCTCTTTGATCCATAAGCTCTAAAACTCGACCGCCCCCACGAGCCACACAAGTTAAAGGATCTTCAGCGATGATAACTGGTAAACCAGTTTCTTCCATTAATAATTTATCTAAGTCTGTTAATAATGCTCCACCCCCAGTTAACACCATACCGCTTTCCGCGATATCTGAAGCAAGTTCTGGTGGAGATTGTTCTAAAGCTGCTCTAATGCCACCAACTATGGCAGATAAAGGCTCTTGCAAAGCTTCTAAAATTTCATTGCTATTTAAAGTAAAACTACGTGGAATACCTTCAGCCAAGTTACGACCGCGAACCTCGATTTCTTTTACTTCAGCTCCCGGATAAGCACAACCAATTTCTTTTTTAATCAATTCTGCTGTGGCCTCACCAATTAAGCTACCATAATTACGACGAACATAGTTAATAATAGCATCGTCAAAACGGTCGCCGCCGATACGAATAGAAGCAGAATAAACTATACCATTTAAAGATATAATAGCGACTTCAGTAGTACCACCGCCTATATCCACAACCATAGAACCAGACGCTTCATCAACCGGTAAACCAGCACCTACAGCAGCAGCCATTGGCTCATCAATTAAGTAAACTTCACGAGCTCCTGCACCTAAAGCAGACTCTTTGATAGCTCGGCGTTCTACCTGAGTAGAACCACAAGGCACACAGACTAAAACTCGTGGGCTTGGGCGTAAAAATCTTGATTCATGAACTTTGTGGATAAAATGCTGTAACATTTTTTCAGTAATATGGAAATCTGCAATAACGCCGTCTTTTAACGGTCTGATTGCCATAATGTTGCCAGGGGTACGCCCTAACATTCTTTTAGCTTCAAGACCAACGGCAGCAACCATCTTCGACCCGCCGTTTGATTTATCTTGTCTAATAGCAACAACCGAAGGTTCATTTAATACTATTCCCTGTCCTCGGACATAAATTAGTGTATTAGCAGTTCCAAGATCAATTGATAAATCATTAGAGAAATAGCCTCGTAATTTCTTAAACATTACTTATTCTTACCTTTATTGTTTAACATTATTTAAATTAGTTAATTTGTTGAATAATCGATAATTACTGATCAAAGTCTAATAAAAGTCTAATATATTCTTAAATATATTATATATATTAGCTTATAAATTTATAATTATATAAATTATTATTCATTTCTAGTAATAAGTTGTCGAACATCCTATGTTGCCTTCAATAATTACTATTTGATCACCAAGAAAGAAATCTCGTAATCATAATTCACGTTGCTTATATAATATAGATTATTAATTTTATAGGCCAACTTTTTTTTCAATTTGTTGACGATTATATTATACTAGGTGCTTAAAAATGTATTTGTGAGACTATTATGAGTTTAGATATTAATCAAGTAAAGAAAATAGCCCACCTAGGACGCCTAGATATCGCCGATAAAACTGATAATGACCTCCTGATGATTGCTGATGACTTAAATAAAATATTTAATTGGGTCGATCAAATGCAGGCTGTTAATACAGATCATATAGAACCGATGGCGCACCCATTGAATACTTCCCAGCGGCTTCGTTCAGATGTAGTAACCGCAGGTGATAACCATATTGAATACCAAAAAATAGCGCCGAGTGTTGAATCGGGATTATATCTCGTGCCAACAGTTATTGAATAACCATACAACAACCATAAGAATTCCTCAACAATAATATTTGTAGTTATAAGTTATGCATGAATTTAATCCTTTTAGCACGATAAAAGATCTTTCCAGTCTATTAGCCCATAAAAAAATTAGCAGTGTTGAATTAACTACTGAATATTTAGCACGCATTAAAAAACACGACGGTAAGTTGAACAGCTTTATAACGGTCTCCGAAGAAGCTGCGCTCGCTCAAGCCAAAACTGCTGATGCTCGCTTGGCTACT
>CAYLXL010000012.1:3739-52144 GCA_964387745.1 uncultured Gammaproteobacteria bacterium
GGGTGTCCCAATTGCTCAGAAAGATATTTTCTGTACTAAAAATATTAAAACAAGTTGCGGCTCGAAAATGCTCGACAACTTTTATAGCCCTTATGATGCCACCGTGATCAATAAATTTAACGATGCCGGCGCTATCATGATTGGTAAAACCAACATGGATGAATTTGCGATGGGTTCATCTAATGAAACAAGTTATTATGGTCCAGTAAGCAACCCATGGGATTTAGAAACTGTACCTGGTGGTTCATCAGGTGGGTCTTCTGCTTGTGTGGCTGCAGGTTTAGCACCCGCTGCAACTGCCACAGATACAGGCGGATCGATTCGCCAGCCGGCTGCTTTTTGTGGTCTTACTGGTATTAAACCAACCTATGGTTTGGTCTCAAGATTCGGCATGATTGCTTTTGCATCAAGTCTTGATCAAGGTGGCGTGATTGCACGCACTGCTGAAGATGCAGCTTTAGTTTTAGAAACTATGGCTGGCTTTGATCCTAATGATTCTACAAGTCTAGATCGTCCTGTTGAGAAATATAGCCAATTATTAAATCATAACAATAATGTTACTAAAAATATTAGTGACATGCGCATAGGCGTACCTAAAGAATTTTTCGATAAAAATCTTAATCCTGACATCGCCAATGCAACTCACGAGGCTCTTAGAACTTTAGAAAAATTAGGCGCGACTTTAGTAGATATATCGCTGCCTAATTGTCATCTAGCTATTCCTGTTTATTACGTCGTAGCTCCAGCAGAATGTTCTTCTAATTTATCTAGATATGATGGCGTCAGATTCGGTTATCGTTGCGAGAATCCACGTGATCTAGAAGACCTCTATAAACGCTCACGCGCCGAAGGCTTTGGTAAAGAAGTTCGTCGCCGTATTATGATTGGTACTTATGTGCTGTCCGCTGGCTTTTATGATGCTTATTACATTAAAGCACAAAAGCTGCGTAAAGTTATCTCTGATGATTTCACTAAGGCCTTTAAAGAACAGCAGATTGATTTAATCGCAGGTCCAACTACACCTAGCACTGCTTTCAAAAAAGGTGAAAAGTCTAATGATCCAATCAGCATGTATTTGAACGACTTATACACCAGCTCAGCAAATCTTGCTGGTTTACCAAGCATGTCAGTTGCATCTGGGTTTGTAAAAGGCTTACCTATAGGTTTACAGCTCACAGGCAACTATTTATCAGAAGCCTCTTTATTATATGTTGGTCATCAATACCAATTAAACAGCGATTGGCATAATAAAACGCCAAAGAATTTCGGGGTGTAAACATGAGTAATTCATCTGGATGGGAAACCGTCATCGGTCTAGAAGTACACGTTCAATTAGCAACAAAATCAAAAATCTTTTCAGGTGCAGCGACCAAGTATGGCGCAGCACCTAACAGCCAGGCTAATATTGTCGATCTAGGTTTTCCGGGAGTATTGCCTGTATTAAATAAAGAAGCTGTTAACATGGCTTGTAAATTTGGTTTAGCGGTTGATGCTGAGATTGCCAAGACCACTGTCTTTGCACGCAAAAATTATTTTTATCCAGATTTACCTAAGGGTTATCAAATCAGTCAATTGAATGAACCTATCGTTGGCAAAGGCAAACTTAACATTACACTTGACGATGGCACTGTTAAAACAATTAATATAACGCGTGCTCATCTAGAAGAAGACGCCGGTAAATCTCTGCATGAAGATTTTCATGGCATGAGTGGTATTGATTTAAACCGCGCGGGCATTCCATTATTAGAAATAGTTTCTGAACCTGAAATCAGATCAGCCAAAGAAGCGGTTGCCTACTTAAAAACTCTGCATTCACTAGTCAGATATCTTGAAATCAGTGATGGCAATATGCAAGAAGGCTCTTTCCGTTGCGACGCTAACGTTTCGGTGCGCAAGTTTGGCGATCCATTTGGTACACGTGTAGAGCTGAAAAATATTAACTCATTTAAATTTGTCGAAAAAGCAATCAATCATGAAGTAGCTCGCCAAATCGAAGCTATTGAATCTGGACAGAAGATTACTCAAGAAACCAGACTTTATGATTCTGAAAAAGATTTGACCAGAAGCATGCGCAGCAAAGAAGAAGCAACCGACTATCGCTACTTCCCAGATCCTGATTTACTGCCCTTAGAAATCACTAGTGATATCTTAAACACAGTCAGAAAAACCATGCCTGAATTGCCAGAAGCCAAAAAGCAACGCTTTATAAGTCAGTTTGGTTTAAGTGTCTATGATGCTGATATCTTAACTAGTAGCCGTGCCCTAGCTGATTACTATGAATTAATGATCAAAACTCATAATCAAACTGATTTAAAATATACTAAATTAGCAGCTAATTGGATTATGGGTGATTTATTAGGTGCCCTTAATAAAGCTAATTTGGAAATTAATGAAAGTCCGATTAAAGCTGAAGAGCTTGGCAAATTAGTGTTAAGAATTTTTGATAATACTATTTCTGGTAAAATTGCTAAAAGCATTTTTGAAGACTTATTGGCAAACCCTAGCGACACTACTGATAACATTATTGAAACTAAGGGCTTAAAACAAGTAACTGACAGCAGTGAAATTATTGCTATCATTAATGACATTATTAGCAATAATCCTGAGCAGGTTGCGCAATACAAAGCTGGTAAACAGCAAGTATTTGGTTTCTTTGTGGGGCAAGTGCTTAAAGCCTCTAAGGGCAAAGCTAACCCGCAGCAGGTAAATGAGTTGTTGAAAGAGAAATTAAGTGGCTAGATACCAATCGTCAGATTTTGGTGCCAGGCACAAAATCTGACGGAATCTGATAAAGTGGTTTGTCTTGAAGCAGAGTATAGGAATTGATAAGGATTCTATAAAGCTTAACATTAACTAATATGACCACCCATATACACTTTTTCCCTTTATCATCCGAAAATACCACCCAAATATTTTATACCATATGTAACTTGCTACATATCCACTATTCTAATAAACATAATATTTATATTCTCTGCCCCGACCAGGACTATCTGTACCAAATAGACGAATTTATAGTAACTTATCAAGAAACTAATTTTTTCCCCTACCAGTTATTAGGTGAAGGCCCCATCCCCCCTGCCCCTATTTGCCTTGGCACAGAGCATATTCACAAATTAAAATATGATATACTGCTCAATTTGAGTGACGAGATACCCGAAAACTTCAAAAAATACAAAAAGATTATTGAGTTTGTACCTGCCCTAGCTGAGCAAAGAGGCATAGTACGAGAACATTACAAACATTACGCAAAATATAATTGCCCAATAACTACAGAAGAACTGCAAGAAGTAACTTTATGACCGAGACCATCAGCAACACTGTCTATAACCCTAAAGATATTGAACAAAATTGGTATAACCTTTGGGAGAAAAACGGCTATTTTAAGCCTGTAGCTAACAAAAATGCTGAAACTTACTCTATAGTTATTCCCCCGCCTAATGTGACAGGCAGCCTGCACATGGGGCATGCTTTTCAATATACTTTGATGGACATCTTAATCAGGGTCAACCGCATGGATGGCCTTGAAACTTTATGGCAAATGGGTACAGATGCTGCTGGTATTGCTACACAAATGGTGGTTGAGCGACAATTAAACCAACAAAACATCAAACGCACTGATTTATCACGCGAAGAATTCGTCGAGAAAGTCTGGCAGTGGAAAGAACAATCTGGTGGGCGAATCAGCCAACAAATAAGACGCCTAGGTGCTTCTGTCGATTGGTCTGGCGAAAAATTTACGATGGACACTTCAGTCCAAAATGCTGTCAATAAAACCTTCGTTGAATTATACGACAAAGGTTTAATCTACCGCGGCAACCGTCTGGTCAATTGGGATCCAGTCTTACATACTGCCCTATCTGATCTTGAAGTTGAGAATATTGAAAAGCCAGGCTCGCTATGGCATATCAAATACCCTTTAGTTGATTCTAATGATTCTAGTGATTCTAGTGACTATGTAGTAATTGCAACCACTCGCCCAGAAACTTTATTAGGCGACACTGCCGTTGCAGTCAATCCAAATGATCCACGCTATGCTAACTACATCGGCAAAAAAATTGCTCTACCATTAACAAATCGTCAGATTCCTATTATAGCTGATGAATATGTTGATTTAGAATTTGGCACCGGTGCAGTAAAAATTACTCCAGCTCATGACTTTAATGACTTTGAAGTTGGTAAACGTCATAATCTTGAAGTTCTCAATATTTTTACTGTTGATGCTAAAATTAATCATAACGCCCCTATACAGTATCAAAACCTTACTCGTGAACAAGCTCGTAAAGCTGTATTAAAAGATCTTGAACAAAATAATCTATTAGTAAAAACCCAAGATCATTTGCTGAAGCTACCTATTGGTGATCGATCTGGTACAGTTATTGAACCTTATTTGGTTCCTCAATGGTATATAAAAATAGAGCCTCTAGCTAATCCTGCACGAGAAGTTGTTAATAATAAAACTATCAATTTTGTCCCAGAGAATTATGTCAATATGTATAATTCTTGGATGAATGAATTGCAAGATTGGTGTATCAGTAGACAATTATGGTGGGGCAATCGTATACCAGCTTGGTACGATACTAATAACAATATTTATGTTGCTGCAACTAAAGACGAAGCGATTAGTAAATATAAACTAGATAAAAATATTCAATTAACTCAAGATCCCGATACATTAGATACCTGGTTTGCTGCATCCTTATGGCCGGCAGCAAGCTTAGGATGGCCTGATTCTCAAGAAAATTACAATAAATTTTATCCTACTAATGTCCTTATTACTGGCTTTGATATTATTTTCTTTTGGGTTGCCCGCATGATCATGATGGGCCTGCATTTCAATAATAATATACCCTTTAAAGAAGTTTATTTTACAGGGCTAATCAGAGATAGCCATGGACAAAAAATGTCTAAATCTAAAGGCAATATTATTGACCCTCTGGATCTCATCGATGGGATTACTCTAGAAGATCTTATTGCTAAGCGTTCAACAGGTCTAATGCAAGATAAACTGGCTAACAGTATTATTAATCAAACCAAAAAAGAGTATCCGAACGGCATCTCTTCTTATGGCACTGATGCTTTACGCTTTACTTTATGCGCGCTAGCTTCACAGTCGCGTAATATTAATTTTGATTTAAAACGCATGGACGGTTATCGTAATTTTTGTAATAAATTATGGAATGCTTCTAGATTTGTTATGATGAACACAGAAAAAGAATTAGGCGATATTAATTCTCTAGATAAATTAACCCTACCTGATCAATGGATCTTATCTTTACTACAAGACACTATAGTAAAAACCCGCGAACATATTAAAAGCTATCGTTTTGATTTACTCGCCCAAGGCCTCTATGAATTTGTGTGGGACCAATACTGTGACTGGTACTTAGAACTTTCTAAAGTTGTATTAAATAATACAGATGCTAGTGACAGTAATCTTATAGAACAACAAAAAAACACGAGATTTGTTTTATTATATGTTCTTGAACAGATACTAAAATTATTGCACCCAATCATCCCATTTATTACTGAAGAGCTTTGGCAAAAAGTTGATGCCCGATTAAATACAGCTGATCGTAACAATTCTTTTAAATCTATTATGATACAACCATACCCAGAATATAAAACTGAGTATGTTAATACTAAAGTAGAAGCTGATATCGAGCTAATAAAAAATATTATTGTTGCAGTAAGAAATATTCGTGGCGAGATGAATGTCTCCCCAGCAAAAGTTATTCCTAAAATATATTTAAAATTAACCTCAGATTTAGCTAGCAAGAATTTACTTGATGTTATTAATACAAGTAAAAATTATATTAATTTATTAGCCAAATCTCAAAATCTTGAAGTTTTAAGTGATAGTTCCGTACAACTACCACTTTGTGCAAGTAACATAGTAAATAATATTGAAATCTTGGTTCCTATGGCTGAGTTAATTGATGTTGCGGCTGAATCTGCAAGGCTTGATCGAGAAATAAGTAAATTACAACTCGAATATGAAAAACTATCTCTTAAACTCACTAACCAAGAGTTTTTGAGTCGCGCACCAGCTGCAATTGTGACCGCAGAAAAAGCACGCCTTGCTGATATGGAGCTATCTTTACAAAAACTCAAGGAAAAACAAGCGGATATAAACAATATTAACTAATTTGAATAACTAAACTATATAGTCTATATTTAGTATATCTAGAGTTCAAAATCTTACATTTTAGATTTGAATTATTACCTAATATTATAACGACTATGGGCTTAGCAGATTCTGAGTTAAAAAAATATCTAGTATCTAAGCAAGAGGAACTTTCTCATCGTTTGGAAAAACTTAAAAAAGAAAGTTCTCGCGAAGGTAATCCTATATCTGCAGATTTCGAAGAACAAGCTGTCGAACGTGAAGGTGAAGATGTTACTGAAGAAATCAAACGCATTACCAGCACAGAGTTACAAGATATCAAAGTTGCTCTTGAACGCCTAGAAGCTGGCACATATGGAACCTGTGGCGAATGCGGCGAAGAGATTCTGCTTGCTAGATTAAAAGCAGTACCTATGGCTAAATACTGCTGTGATTGCCAAGCTTACCTTGATGAGAAAAATAGATAAATCCAATCAATCCGCGCATAAACAATAACAACTATATATTCCCATAATTAGTAGTTCCTTTTAATTTATTCTCAGTGATCCCCTTAAAATTTCCACTAACCCACGATATAATCATACCGCGTTGCTGCAACCAGATCCTTAGGCTAAAAACAAGAAAAAGACAGGCTCTCTAATATGGATAAGCGAAACTTCTTATGCTCCATCGAATAATATCTTACTTTAGACGACAACGACCTGATATCGAAACTATTGAAGAAAGTATTGACACTCATCACCAAGATCAAGTTATAAACCCGCAAGTATTTTCAGCCTACAATTTAATACCACAAATGCCACTGCCTTCAACAGCAAATAATCACGCCTCTGGGCAAGCACAACAGGTGCCTGTTTTACCCATTAATCTTGCAACTAGTAGTCCTATAAACCCGACCTCTATGCAACCTAATAATCCCAGGAATCATCATGATCAAAATATCTCGAGAAATAGACACTTAGAAAGAAGAAGAAGAGAGGATTTTACCCCAAAGCAAATCCAAAGAATGATCACCAGAGATACTAAGTTAATAAACGAATTTGCTGTTCTAACCTCTGGCACAGCAATACTGGCCTATAATTCTGCTTCAGTGCCTGGATTCACTCTAGATCCCTGCATGGTCCAATCATCCGCAACTTTTCTAGGAGGATTATTCTTTTTATATTATATTCATATAAGCGACATGCGATACACTCGCTACTTTGATAACCGTCTGGTAAAAGTAGGAATATTATGCATCCTATTATCAGGCTGCTGTATTCTAATCAATATTATCACCGCAGCGCTAAACTATAATTCTCGTTTCTGGATGATAGGCTCAACTACTGCTGTATGTGTCGTTCCTAACGGTGTTAATTCAACCACAACCACTAGTGCTATTGGTACAAGAAAACATAGTAATGCGTTATTTGTTTTTTGTTATTTTTTTTGTTTGCTTATATCACTTCTACCATTCTTAAGACTACTTGTAATCGTTTTAGATACTTGGTCCACCAATAACCAACACGAGGATCGCGAAGAAGAACATAGACGCGAGCATGACCGGCTAGAAGCTTTAGATCGCGACGCAAGGGTAGAAGCTGTTAGAACACAGGCGGAGTTAACCAACAGAGCTAATCAGATTACAAGGCTTGAAGGTCAATTAAATAGAACTGAAATACAGAACAGAGCATTAAGAGAGCTTTATGCCCACCATGGTCCGTATAGTCCGCATAGTCATAGAACAGCCCTTGATTTAGTTCACATTGATGGTAGTTGCCAGCATGTACATGCGGTAAGAGAACCCACAAGTTCGAGAGCCGGCGATCAATCGGCACGCAGAGTTTCATTTCGAGCGGGTGCAGATGCACTATGAATTATTAGCGATTAGGAAATTCAACTATGGCCGACTTAGAAAAGGATTATGATACTTTTAAAAATACAGACCTGAGTATCACGAACCTAACTCAAAAAAACCCTACCCCCTTCATACTCGGAATGGCTCTATATAAGCTTGCAGGAATCGATTTAGAATATAATTCATTACCAAGAAAGTATCGTATTGTTGTCACTGCGTATAATGTACCCATCGATGCTCAAATGTTAGCCTTGAAGATTTTGGACTTACCGGAGAATTTATTTTCAGAATTAAATAAAACTAAAGATATCGATCGTGCAGTTAAAGATATTATAAATAAAGTTAAACTAGCTCACCAAACTAGAGGGTTACAATGGCACCCAGATAAACTCAAAACAGACTCTGATAAAGAAAAAGGTCAGGCTTTAATGATTCAAACGACTCTTGCTAAAGATTTGTTAATTTATCAGTTAGAACTAAAGCACGCAAACTACAGAAAGTATGGTTATTTACCTTGGCATTTAACAGGTTTCAATAATCTCAAAAATATACTCGATGTAATTTTATGGCCAACAAAACGTGAGGCACTTACGATTTACGGAATAATTAAAAATAACCTCATTAATGCCACGGATATGAAGGGAAGCCCATTAAATAAAAAAGAAAAACTAGTATTAATTATCCAATCACTAAAATGGCCATTAATATTAGCTATACCAACAATAATTATATTGATATTACTCACAGCACTGCTGTCACCCTTGGTAATTATTCCTTTCACAATGGCCTTAGTTAAATTAGCTCCCCTGCCGATTATTTTATCAGTAAAGCTTATACAGACTATTGTATCAATGATTAAATCATTTATGCATTTTACAGCATCTGGGATTAAAGCATGTATGGATTTTACTGTATCTGCCCTTAAAACATTATCTAAATATTTTGATAATAATCAAGTTAGCCCTGTCAATACACCACTAATTACATATTATGATCGAGTACCAACAGGATTGACGGCAGAACCAATTGCTGTAGCTGTAGATAGCAAAGCTGCTGATAGACAACCTACGCCATATTCTTATAGGGTCGAATTATACCGTAGTAGTCCACGTCCCTAAAGGCAAATGGCGATTTATCTTCCCCTTCTGGTGTAGATCTTGCAACGTTAGAGCAACTCCTTCCCCTTTTGCTGCGCAAAAGGTACTTCGTAAACGTTCAGCTATTCGAATATTTGTCATCCTGAGCGTAGTCGAAGGATCTCAATTAATCTTCAGCTACTGAGATCCCTCGCAAAAGCTCGGGATGACAGGAGCAGAATTCCTATACGGTGAACGCGTACGGTACTTCGCCTAAAGGGGAAGATCAATTACTCACTATCGGTGGACACTTGCCAGGGCTGAAATGGTAATTCCTCACACGCAGTGCTCCACTTCAAACCACACCTGATTGAATATGAATTACTGTGGACAAGCACCCTTTCCTTTTAACATTGCTGCTGCTGCTTTTTCAGCATCTTCTAACTTGCCGCTGGTTTTATCAGCAATGCTCTGGTACTCAGCCTTACGCGATTTATTAACATTGTCTATTAAAGCCATTATCTCTGGCGATGGTGACTTTTTGACCGCATGAACATAACCATCGGCACCTTCACACACGTCTTTATTGGCACGAGCTGCAGACAAATCTAATCCTTGGCTAAAAGCATTAGCTGTCGATAATAAAAAAACAGCAAGTGTAATATTTTTAATTAACATAATCCCTCTCCATGTACTGTATCTGATTGTTTAAAATATATCTTTTTTAGTGGTGATTGATTTATCTAATTGACGATCAATTTCAATTTTGTGTTTGATATTCACATCAACACTAACAGCTATAGGTTTATCTGGTGCTTCTAACTTGACTGTGTTAGTACAGCCAGATAAAAAAGCAACTGCACTAAACAAAAAAAGACTAATTATTCTCATTATATTACTCCGTTGTACTTAAATTTCCCTCTAAGTTAAGCATAAATTTCATATACTTAATAAGATCTTGAGCTTCTATGTTTAAATTGACATTCAATTTAACTCTTTTACCATCATAAAATTTTTTGTTATTTCCATCAAAAGCAAAATTAAAATGAATAACTTGGTTTTCATCCATATTTATCTTAGCATTAACAGTTTTGTATTGAAAGTCAGAAAATAGATTATACAATAAGTTAGTTTGTTCATCTGAAGACTGCTGATAAGGCACAATTTTTATACTGCCGTTTTTAAGGGAAAATAACTCACCTTCATGGATAATAATATTACCCTCTTTACTAAAGTAAGGCACGTCACCTGACAACTGGGATGACAAAGTAACTCTTGCTACTCCAGGCAGTTCAAAATTATCAACATTGACCTGCGCATTCGTGAACTCAAATTTAGAATTATAGTGCTTTTTGTTTTGAGGATTATTGCTATGAGAGCCATTGTGAAAACTAAATGGTATTACTACTTTTTGATTACCTTTATGTAAGATAACATTAGAATGCTCAATGCAAATATTATCATAAGTTATGGGTACTGATTTATCTGTAGAGTTTGACTCCGAATTCTGTTTAAGTATTTTATCAATATTACCAAAGCTAAATTTATTGTTCTTTTCATCTACAACTTGACCATTAGCGTTTAAGCTATCAATCTTTATTTCATCTATTTTACCTGCTAGTAAATCTTTTGGATGATAATTTAAAGTTATTTTTTTGATAGCAAAGTTTTGCGGATCACCTAAACCTAAGTTTTCTATTACTAACTGTGAGGAGGTGACGCGCGTGATCTTTCCTGAACGGGTCGTAATCCCATACCAGTTTAAACCAAAGTCAGCAACACGTTGTAAGATAACCTCGGGTGGCACAAACCATGCTATTAAACCAAGACTAATTAAGCCTAAGATTATTAAAGTCAATGAACTTAAAATTAAATATTTAACAATTTTCCCTATTGTTCTCAAAATTAATCCTTTAATTTTATATTTGATATTTACCTAGAAAAACAATGTAACGAATGGAGCCAGGCACCAAACGTTACACCAAACGTTACACCAAGCGTTACAGTTCTTCGGGCTCAATCAATGTTCTCTTGTAGCTGTAAATTTAACAGCAGCAGACTTTTCTTCTGCTAACTGTAAATTAGCTCTCGACGGTGCTAAGTAAGTCAAGCTATCACTGCCATCTAAAGCTAAATAATCATTAAATCTTATCTTAAATTCTGCTAAAACTTTAGGATCATCGCATTCAATCCAACGTGCAGTTTGTACATTAATGCTTTCATAAATGCACTCAACATTATATTCATTAGCTAAACGATGAGCGACAACATCAAACTGTAAGATACCAACGGCACCCAAAATCAAATCATTATTGCGAAATGGCCTAAAGACTTGGGTTGCCCCCTCTTCTGACAATTGCACTAAGCCCTTTAATAATTGCTTTTGCTTCAATGGATCTTTAACTCGAACTCTTCTAAATAATTCTGGTGCGAAATTGGGTATACCCAAAAACTGTAAATCTTCGCCTTGAGTGAAAGTATCACCTATTTTTATCGTACCATGATTATGCAATCCTAGTATATCACCTGCAAAAGCCATATCAGCATGTTCACGGTTGCCTGCCATAAAGGTATGAGCATTACTAATAGTAATATCCCTATTTAATCTTACGTGTTTTGCCTTCATACCTTTATTATAACAACCCGATACAATTCTCAAGAAAGCAATTCTATCGCGATGCTGTGGATCCATGTTAGCCTGGATCTTAAAAATAAAACCAGAGAATTTATTCTCTTCTGGTTTTACTGGACGACTATTAGTTTGATAAACTTGCGGCGATGGTGCATGCGTTGTAAAAAAGTCTAACAGTTCTCGAATACCAAAATTTTGTAAGGCTGACCCAAAAAAGACTGGCGTTTGTTTCCCTGCTAAATACTTCTCAACATCAAAACTATGACTTGCTGCCTGCAGCAACATAACTTCATCACGCAATTGATTAATGTAATCAGGCAACGCCTCTTCTGCTTCTTTTGAGTCTATGCCAGAAATTACTTCAGTTTGTAAGATTTTGTCACCCTTACCTGGTTTATATAAAATAATTTTGTCTTCAAGTAAATTATAGATACCCTGAAATGTTTTTCCCATACTAATCGGCCAAGTTACTGGCGCACATTGGATATTCAAAACTTTTTCAATTTCATCAAGTAGATCAACGGGATCTCGGGTCTCGCGGTCCATCTTATTTATAAACGACATAATAGGTGTATCACGCAGACGACAAACTTCCATAAGCTTAATCGTTCGAGTCTCAACACCCTTAGCGGCATCAATAACCATTAAAGCAGAATCAACTGCTGTCAACGTACGGTATGTATCTTCCGAAAAGTCTTCATGCCCAGGCGTATCTAATAAGTTCACAACTTTATCATTGTAGTTATATTGCATAACCGACGTGGTAACCGAGATACCCCTTTCTTGCTCTAATGCCATCCAATCAGAGGTCGCGTGCCTAGCAGCTTTTCGACCTTTAACCGTACCCGCCAGAGTAATAGCACCCCCGTACAGTAGTAGTTTTTCAGTGATAGTAGTTTTACCCGCATCTGGGTGAGAAATAATCGCAAAAGTGCGTCGTTTGTGAGTTTCAGTTACTGCTGTAGACATATTCGTAAAATAATTATAAATACGATGGTTTAAAATCACCCTAGTTTATCACATTTAAAAAATGAGCTGTAAATTTATTCCATCTTCCCGCTCACCATTATCTCCAGGATAATAGCCTTTACGTATGCCTATCTGTTTAAACCCAAAACCCTGATAAAGTTTGCGAGCTGGCACATTAGAGACTCGGACTTCTAAAATAACTTCATTAGCACTTGTACTGCGCATTTTTTCCAATAAAAAACCCAAAAAAACTTTACCCAGGCCTTTGTTATGATAGTCTGGATGAATAGCTATATTAAACAAGTGCGCCTCACCCACAGCTAACCTATATATAGCATAGCCAATAATCTCGCCCAAATACTCAATAACCCAACAACTATACCCTACCAAAACACAATCATAGAGCAGTTTTTCACTCCAAGGATGTGTATAACTACGACACTCTACTCTATAAACTTCAGCTATATCATCAGGTTGCATGGGTCGTATAATGACCTCACCAATACTTGCCACGGAAATTTTCTTATTCATGATTTACAGAATATTTGTAATTGTTCCCATAATTGTTTTTTTAGAGCCGGCTGCGATTGCAGTTCTACCAAACTTGGCGCTAATAACGACTGATGAGCGATAGTTAAATTCTTATTACCAAAATTAATAACTCGTTTAAATTTATGGCTTGTTGTGTTTAATTTATCGCAACTAATGATTTTGTATGTTACGTCACTTTTTATTAACTGGAGGCTTTTTAGTATCTTGTTTAATAACTCCTGAGTATGAACATCATAATTTACATAGTCATCTTCTAGCAGAATAACAAAATCATAGATTTCGTCAGGCTTACTATTAAAGACAGTTAATTCTAATTCTTCGAAATAGCCACTCATATTATTTAACTCAGATATAACTTGCGCATATATCTTGCGCGTATATATCGTTATTATAATTTAAAAACATGGTTTGTCCGCAAATAATTTGCTAGCATTACTATAGATATACTTAAACGATTAAATACGGATGTTTATGAATAAAAAAACTTTACTGATCACCAGCTTCAGTTTAATACTATCAATCTACGTCTATACATCTTTGGCACCTAAACTCTCTCGTTCGATAAGTAATCCATCTGATGATCACAGCGCTGCTAACACAACAATTAAAATTGCTCTAGTCGGCCCAATGACGGGCGGATATGCTGCTTTTGGAGAGCAAATTGCCAATGGCGCTAAAATGGCAGTCGATGACATAAATAAAACTGGCGGCATTAATAATCAAAAAGTTGAATTAATCATTGCCGACGACGCTTGTGAACCAAAACAAGCAGTCACGGTGGCAAATAGATTAGAACATGAAGGCGTACAAGCAGTCATTGGTCATTTTTGTTCTTCTTCAACTATCCCAGCCTCAGAGATCTATGGCGATGCCAATATTTTAATGATAACTCCTGCCTCGACCAATCCACAGGTTACAGAACGCAACATTGCTACTATTTTCCGTACTTGTGGTCGAGATGAACAACAAGGTGAAGTGGCAGCTGTATTTATCCACAATACCTTGAAAGCTAAAAATATAGCCGTAATCCATGATAAAGACACCTATGGCCAAGGTATCGCTGATGCCATGCGAGCTAAATTACATCAATTAGGCATCAATGAAATCCTATACGACGGCTTGACCCGCGGGGAAAAAGATTTTGTTGCCCTTGCGACCAAAATTAAGGCCATTAAAGCCGATGCTGTTTATTTCGGTGGCATGCATAATGAAGCTGGTCCTTTATTAAAACAATTACGTGAAATGGGTGTAAGCGCCCCATTTATCTCTGGCGATGGAATCAGTACTAAAGACTTTATCACCTCGGCTGGCGGCCCGCAGTTTGGCGAAAATGTCTATATGACTTTTGGAGCTGATCCACGCAAAATTACTGACGGTAAAATAGTAGTTGATAAATTCAGAAAAAATGGCTATGAACCTGAAGGCTACACACTCTATGCTTATGCAACAGTACAAATTATTAGCCAAGCCATGGAAAAGACTAAATCGGTTGACGGAGCTGTTTTAGCTAATTATTTAAGATCAAACCCAGTTAATACCATTATGGGTAATAAAGCTTGGGACAAAAAAGGCGATCTAGTTAAAACTGATTTCGTTATGTACAAGTGGGATAAATTAGGTAACTACGAACAATTATGAAGCTCTATATACTTGCTCAACAATTAACTAATGGTCTAATTTTGGGTTCGGTCTATGGACTAATAGCTGTTGGCTACACTATGGTCTACGGTGTCATCGGCATGATTAACTTTGCACATGGTGAGATCTATATGCTTTCTGCTTACCTTACGGCTATTTTCTTAGGGCTGTTTATCTATCTTGGTATAGATAATATTTTTTTAAACCTAGCTATTTCTTTACTCTGCACAATATTTTTAACTGCTTTATATAGTTTTACTATTAACCGCTTAGCTTATCGTCCATTACGTAACTCAGCTCGTCTATCAGTTTTAATCTCAGCAATCGGTGTTTCTATTGTCTTACAAAATTATGTACAAATTAGCCAGGGATCTGATACCAAAGGAATAGCCAGTCTGATTACAGGATCACTCAAAATTGGCTCAGCTACCGAATTCGTGCAAATATCTTATATTCAATTAACTATTTTGGTCACCTCGTTCATGGGTATGTTTACATTAAACCGAATTGTTAACCATACTGCGATGGGTAGAAATATGCGTGCTACTCAGCAAGATAAAATTATGGCCAGTCTCCTTGGAATAAATACTGATAGCGTTATTTCAAATGTTTTTGTTATCGGGGCAGTCATGGCTGCCATTGCGGGCTTTTTGGTTTCTATCAATTATGGATCCTTTGACTTTTATATTGGTTTTATTACCGGCATTAAAGCATTTACTGCTGCCGTATTAGGTGGCATAGGTTCATTACCAGGCGCCATGTTAGGTGGGATTATACTAGGCTTAGCTGAATCTTTATTCTCTGGTTTTGTCGACACTAATTATAAAGATGTTTTTGCTTTTGGCCTACTAATTTGTATCCTAGTATTTCGACCAAATGGCTTATTAGGTAAGCCTATAATAAATAAGATCTAATATGATTTCGATAAAACTTATAAAAAAATTTACTTTTATCTATATTATTACTGTTGTTTTATTTTTACCCATTACGGGTATTATCCTAAATGACTATAAGTTAATCTTTCATTTAGAGCGACCTTTTATTCTCGCTGCGATCATGACTTTTATTTATATAATCTATACCCTGATAAAAAACTCTAAGCTAAAAATAAATTATGAACTATTAAATATTACCTCTTTTATAAGCTTTAAAGAATCAATAAAAAATACAATCTACACTAGTCCACAATTTCTTTTTATAAGCAAAATTTTATTTTTTGGCTGTTTAATCATTTTACCTTTTGCTGTTTCGAAATATACTATTTCTGTATTAATTTTAGCGATGATTTACGTACTATTAGGTCTAGGTCTCAATATTGTCGTAGGTTACGCTGGTCTACTCGACCTAGGTTATGTAGCTTTTTATGCCATAGGTGCTTATACATATGCTATAGGCACACAATATTTCGATCTCTCATTTTTTACAACCATACCATTGGCAGCATTAATTGCCGGCGTTGCTGGCACTATATTAGCCTTTCCTGTACTAAGAATGCATGGCGATTACTTAGCGATTGTAACTTTAGGTTTTGGCGAAATCATTCGCTTAGTTTTAAATAACTGGGTAAGTATGACCAATGGTCCTAATGGCATCATTACGAATAACCCTTCTATCTTTGGCTTAGAATTCTCTCGTATAGCAAGCAGTGGCCGTATACCCTTCCATAGTTATTTTAATATAACTTACAATAGCCAACTTAAATATGTTTTTATCTATCTAGTTTTATTATTTTGTTTAGGCGTGGTTATCACTTTTGCAAAAAAAGTAAAAGCGATGCCTTTAGGTCGTGCTTGGGAGGCATTACGTGAGGATGAAATTGCTTCAAATTCTTTAGGCATTTATCATATCACGACTAAGCTTTCTGCGTTTAGTATTGGCGCTAGTATTGGCGGTATCGGTGGCGTGTTCTTTGCAGCTTATCAGGGCTTTGTGAACCCAAGCTCATTTACATTTTTTGAATCAGCACTAATTTTAGCCATCGTAGTCTTAGGTGGTATGGGTTCCATCTTAGGTGTAATACTTGCCGCCTTAACCTTAACTATTTTACCCGAAATACTACGCGAAGCAGCTAACTACCGAATGCTAATTTTTGGACTTATCATGATTATTATTATGATCTATAAGCCACAAGGATTTATTAAACCTAAACGCCCTGTTTTTAATATAGATAAGTAATATATAAATATGCTTAATAATATAAATGATATATTAGAAATAAAAAACTTAAACATGCGCTTTGGGGGTATCAAAGCATTAAGTAAAATTGATATTCAAATACCCAAAAATCAAATTACATCTATAATAGGTCCCAATGGTGCTGGTAAAACCACATTATTTAATTGCATCACTGGGTTTTATGTACCACAAACTGGTGTGATCAACTTAACTGTAGATAATCAAAGTTTAAATCTAAATCTTTTATTAGGCGAAGAAATTACTTTAAAAGATTTTTTAAATCCTAATTATTTAGCTCATAAAATTTATTATAAAATCTTTGGTGGTGCGCATTTACTCAATCGCGCAGGAATAGCCAGGACTTTTCAGAATATAAGATTATTTAATAACATGACCGTTATTGAAAATCTTTTAGTAGCCCAGCATATAAAAGTTAATAAAAATATTTTTTCTGGTTTATTTAATTTACGCTCTTATCAAACCAGCGAACAAGCGGCACTAGACCATGCCATGGATTGGCTTAACATCTGTGGCCTCACAAGATATGCGAATGTAATTGCCGGCAGTCTACCCTATGGGCATCAAAGATTATTAGAAATAGCTCGAGCCATGTGTACTAACCCCAAAATAATTTGTCTCGATGAACCAGCGGCAGGCCTCAATCATCAAGAAACGGAAGTTTTGGATGCTTTAATCCGAGATCTAAAAACCAAACACCATATGACTGTTTTACTTATCGAGCATGATATTAACCTAGTCATGAACATATCTGAAAAAATTTATGTACTAGATCACGGCCAAGTTATAGCCTGCGGCACGCCTACTGAAATAAGAAAAAACCCTGTGGTTATAGCCGCATACTTAGGTGGTTGACTTATTTTACTTCATTCCTTCATAAAAATGTAAATTTTTACATTTTTTCCAACGAATAAATGTGAATATTTACATTTATTCCAACGAAAAAGTGTAAAATAAACTTTTCGTGCTAAGATATAGATATGAAAAGACATATATTTAAAAAACTCCTGCTCTGGAAAAATAACCCTCAACGTAAACCATTGATTCTAAGAGGAGCACGGCAGGTAGGTAAAACTTATGCATTAACAACTTTTGCTAAACAAGAGTATGAAAATGTCGCCTACTTGAATTTTGAAAGCAATAGAAATATTCATGATTTGTTTAAGGCTAACCTCACTCCTCACGATATCATCAAACTTTTAGGTATTGAATTAGAAATTCAAATTAATCCAAAAACTACTTTAATAATTTTTGATGAAATTCAGGAATGTCCAGCTGCTTTAACAAGTTTAAAATACTTCGACGAGTTAGCTAATAATTATCATATTTGTGCAGCAGGATCTCTACTTGGTATAACCCTTTCGAAAACTCATAGTTTTCCTGTTGGTAAAGTGGATTTTTTAAATCTTTACCCTTTAAATTTTGCTGAGTTTTTAGAAGCGTCCAATCAAGAAAATCTTTTAGAGTACATTAAAAATATACAGATCTTAAATCCTTTTCCACAGGTTTTACATGATAAATTATCTAAATATTTTAAAACTTACTTATTTACCGGCGGTATGCCGGCTGCGGTTTTAGAATATACGACAACAGGGGACTTCCAACGTACTCGGACTATTCAGAAAAATATTTTAGACGCTTATAGATTAGATTTCTCAAAACACGCGCCGTCTAATAGTATTATGAAAATTAATCAGGTTTGGGACGCTATTCCAAATCAGCTCGCTAAGGAAAATAAAAAATTTATATATTCTGCTATTAGGCAAGGAGCCCGCGCTCAGGAATTTGAAGTAGCTATCCAATGGCTAGTAGAAGCTGGACTTATCTACAAAGTTTATAATGTATCCACTCCCAAATTGCCTTTAAATGCTTATGCTAACTATCAACATTTCAAAATTTACTTAGCTGATATTGGATTATTGTCGGCTATGGCCAATATTTCAGAAAAAACTATTATTCATGGAGATACTATCTTTCAGGAGTTTCACGGCGCACTTATAGAAAACTATGCTGCACAAGAATTAGCATGTCGCGATTATTGGTCTGATCTATTCTATTGGACCAGCAGTGGACAAGCAGAGTTGGATTTCATTTTTCAATACGAAGACACTATATACCCTTTAGAAGTTAAAGCTGGGCAGTCTTTTAAAAATAAAAGCTTACAAAGTTATACGCAGAAATATGAACCCAAATTATCAATAAAAACCACTCCATTAAATCTTAAGTATGATCATCAAAGCGTGAATTGCCCACTGTACTGCCTGGGTTATATAGATAAAATAATTGATGTCTCATTTGACTCTAAAGTATGATAACTATATAATTTATAACATAACATCATTGAGATTATTTTATGCAAGATACTGGCAGTTTCCCTAACACCCGTTTAAGACGCCTTCGAGCTCAATCTAATATTCGAAACTTAGTACAAAATATTCATTTAGACTTAAGTAAATTGGTCCTGCCATTATTTGTCCGTCATGGGGTAGCTATCAAAAAGCCTATTGAATCAATGCCTGGTCACTACCAGCTCAGTCTTGATCTCTTAGAAAAAGAGATTATTGAGATATCAAATCTGGGTATCCAAAATATTATTCTATTCGGTATACCTGAATCCAAAGACGCTTTTGGTTCTGATTGCAGTATTATTAGAGATGCTATTAAAACCATCAAGAAGTTGAATCCTAAGTTATTAGTTATAGCAGACGTTTGTTTATGTGAATACACTGATCATGGTCATTGCGGTGTCATAACTAATTCAAACAATAATTTTACTGTTGAAAATGATCCCACTCTTAAATTACTTGCTCAACAAGCTGTGATTTATGCAGAAGCTGGTGCTGATATCGTTGCTCCAAGTGCAAACATGGATGGCATGGTGGGTGCGATTAGAGCTGGCCTTGATAAAGCAGGATACACTAACCTTCCTATCTTAAGCTATGCTGTTAAATACTCATCAGCAATGTATGGCCCTTTCCGTCAAGCAGCAGAAGGCGCACCACAATTTGGTGACCGCAGCTCTTATCAGATGAACTATGCTAATTCGAACGAAGCATTACGCGAATGCTCCCTTGATATAAGGGAAGGCGCTGATATGTTAATGGTCAAACCTGCTCATACCTATCTAGATATTATTAAATTAGTTAAACAAGAGTTTCCGTATATGCCTTTAGCTGCTTACCATACAAGTGGTGAATTTGCTTGTTTGAAAGCTGCGTCTGAAAAAGGCTGGATCAATGAACAACAAAGTGTTACTGAAGTTTTAACTGCCATTCATCGCGCTGGAGCTGACTTTATTATAACCTACTACGCTAAAGAACTTGCGTTATGGACGCAAGGTAAGAGCTGAACCAGCTCGTTGTATATACGGTGTTTGCTCAGGGGCGTCTCGCCAACCAGTTCTTAAGAAAAATTTTCTCAAGCCTAATTGATAGCCATCAGGGGTTACTATATCCCTTACCTGCTGCGGTTGAACTATACTGTGATCCATACCACATAGTCTATAAACCCCATCAAAAAAGTTTACTTTTTTTTCGGGATCGAAAGTATACTTATGATTTCTAGCAAATGCTTCCACCAAATAATCATAAGATACGGGAGAAGTCCTGATCAAATCCTTATAATTTGGCTGATATACTTGCATTAAAATATGCAGTGCATAAAAAATTACAATCATGGGGTCAAAAACTTTATCCTGCTGAATTGTACTGTAATACCTAAAAACCTCTGCTTTGATATATTCATCAACTTGCTGCGAGTAAAATAATCTACAAACACTGGCAAAATCATTATAGCAATCAAGTAAAGATTTTTGCGCTGAAACAACTTCAGCATCCTGACTACTCAAAACTGCCAACCAAAACATCAAAAAATGTATACCTATCAACCGTTCAAATATTTCATGGTATGGCTCTGGCGAATAATACATCCAAGAATCCATCTCTTCAGCAACCGAAAGATCCCTGTGACTTAAGTTTCTTGCGAAAATTGCTTGATCATACGTTGGTAAAGATATATTTTCACCCATCGGCTGTACCGTTGTATCTAAAAAGTAACCACCATGTAGATATAAGATAATAGGCGCTAATAAATCCTTACAATAAATATATTTTCTTTGCTCTAATAAGCTAGTAAAGATTTGTCTGATCAATAATAATTTATGATCTGTTTTATATACTGGAATTTTATTGATATTATTTTTAAACATTTCATCATAGCTTACAAGAAGAATGCGTTCACCGTTATAACCATTTTTTTTAAACAAATCGGTAATATAATCCATATGTTTTGAATCGCACCAATAGTAAATTTTATGATTGGGATTTAATTTTTGATCCATTAATATTGGATCTAGGATTGCTGGTTGGATAAGATGCCCTTCCGGTTTGCCACACCAAATATAATGAACTGGTGCATATTCTTGTTGAGCAGGTACTTTTATTAATGGAAATTTTCTTGCATATGCTTGTGCAACTCGAGCAAGAGTTGCTTCATAACGCAATCGTAATTGATCAATTGCTAAGATCTTGTTAACTGCTGAATCTTTATTGGTATAAACAAGATAACGTAACGCAGCATGGTCATTATAACCGATTGCCCTATAGTATTGTGGGTTAGCTAAAAAGAATGCTAATAATTCTGAGTGTTCATGTATACAAACTTTAAAAAAACCTTGCGCTATAGTTTTAAGATCAAGCGCTGGCCTTGACAGATCTTCACTCTGCTTAACTAATATACTTCGAACTGCTTCTAAATCACCTTGCTCACAAGCTTTTAAAAAAATTTCGACCATAAAGATTACACCAGCCTGCTAAAAAATTAGTCATTATAATAGCATAGATAAACCTATTTGTAACCCTCTTTATAATTAGTTTATAGTTAGCTTTTATTTATATACCTCAAGAGGTTATAAAAATATATAACTCCAAGCATTGATTAAACATTTAATTAAAGTGTATATTGATCATATAGATAGACGTATATTGCAGGAGGCTTAAATGGACTTACCACCTGGAGTAATCACTGGCATAGATGCCTTAAAGGCTTGCGGCATGCAGCATGAATTTGCAGCCCACCTTACCCTGCTAACCGCTTATACTAAATCTATTATTATTATTCGCGCCTGTCATGCACCCAATTTTGATAGGAAATATATTGCTCCTAAGCCTAGTTATATTAAAGCCAAAACAAGTCAAAACCAGGGATTTTTTAATAGCTATATAGCAGTTAATGCTTTATTTCAACGTTTACACAATAGCTCTTCAGTTCAAAACAGTGTAATTCAAGGATTAGATAAAGATATTACTGATCCTGCTTATATTCATCAAACGCAATTAACAGTTAACACACACGATTTGATTAAACAACTAGGCACTGATGGCGATTTATTATTCGATAACTATGATCCAGTCTCAACAGAATTACGCTTGAAATTTAAACCTAATAAAGGCACTGCAAGTTTTAGACAAAATGGCAGATTTGTACTTAAACTTAATGAAAGTAATAATTGGATGCCCACATACACTCGCCCATGGAATGTACCATCTACTCTGCAAACTAATAGTATTTTACAGAATTTAGATATGATCCCGAGTAATCAAATCCTAAATAAAGAATTTAAATTATATTTTCAAGAAGCTCACGAGAAGCTGATTAAACCCGCAATGGTACTAGCAGAACCGCCAAAAACGATTTACCAATTAAAAACAGCTTTAAAGACTATAGCAGATCTGTTACCTGCCGACTTCCCCATATTATCTGATAACATTAGCTATGAACAAGCTTTATTAACTATTGGTGAACAACGTCTACAACAACTATATACACATCCTGAAGTAGCACGTGTGATCACCGGTGATTGGGACGGCTTAGCACTAGGCGTCAAAGCACATACAGCTAAAGATTTTTTAACAACCTACAATACTTTTCTTAGTGAACAGCAAATTATTCAACTTGTACAAAAAGCGGAAAACTATTTTGAAGATTTAAAGTTATCTATACAAAGTAGCACAAGTAACACAAGTAGCGCCGGTAATAAATCTTATCAATTTATTGCTCATTTAAAATTTAGCGAATTAATTCAAGAGTTACCGTTAAAACAGCTTGGCCGTATAACTCCTGCTGAATTCGTCTTCCAACAATTGATTAATTACGCTTATAAGATTCCTGGCAATAACATTTTTGGTCAAGATTATAAAAATACTATCCTTCCTCATCCAGATGCTGATCTTAATGTAATTAATTTATTTCAGCATGGTTTTGACATGCATAATCCGCATGGCCCTGAAGCAGATGGTGGCTGGTTAATGATAGCCAATGGCATGCAATTTTATGGAGAACATCAGAGCCAATTAACCGAATTATTATTAATGAATGAAGGTGAATTGCTTAAAACAACTTATTTTGAAGTCAACCATGAAATAGATATGCGGCCTGTTTTTTCTAACAATGGCAAAAACATTAGTTGGGGTGCCGTAGTGCAAAAGCAAATAGAGCTTAATCATCCTGTTGCAGCCGAAACTAAAGAAGCTTATCTCTATGCGCAAATGATATATCAGTTAGAAAAAAAATATAAAAGCGACTCGTCCATTTTATCAGTAACTGATGCCAATACTGTGTATAAATTTATTATTCATCATGAAAGTCATAGACAGTTTATTTCTAGCAATCTATTAAATAAATATTGTATTTTTGTCCGAGCAAATATCCAAAGCAGAAACAACTCATTATTTTCTCAAAAAATATTAAGAGTATTCGACAGCAAGCTGAGATACAAAAATTCATTACAAACAGCATATGAAATGTTAGAGAAGTTATTGCCTAAAGACAGCTCTGCATTAGAAATACAGCAGATTAAAAATAAGCTCAATGAATTATTATACGCAGCGAAAGATGATTATAAGTTTAAAAATTATGCACGCGCGCGAGTATAGCTAATTAGAAGTCCCGCTATTGCCAAAATAAGAAAGCATAAAGCTGGACCTAGGGCTGCAAATATAACAGGTAAAGACAAAACCTGGACTACTGAAGAAAACATTTTTTCTAATAGAAAATAAGAAATACCAATCAAAATACTTAAGACAAGCCGCTTATTTATTGCAGTTGATCTCACCTCACCGAAAACAAAAGGGATAGCAATCAACACCATGACTATTACTGTCAGGGGCTGCAAAATCTTTTGCCAAAAAGCTAATTGGTATTGATCATGATATAATTTATTTTCTTTACGGTATTTTATATATTTATATAATCCAGACAAAGATAAATCCTCTGGCAAAATTGTTACAACACGCAAAAATTCTGGTTTTAAAAATTTATCCCATACCTCTTCTTTTGTATCTTGACTTGTAACAGACTCCGAAGTAATTTTCGAGCTTTTTACATTATAGGCATGCCATTCTTTTTCTATATACTTTGCGCGTTGTGCATAAACTACACTGGTTAATTCATCATCTTCAACTCGATATCTAGTTATCCCTTCAACTTCACCATCATAAAGAATCTTATCAATATGCACAAAATCCCCAGCAGCGCGCAACCAAAAACCATGTTTGCTAATTAAAGCTTCACCGCCACTTTTAGCTACTGCTTTATGTAGTTCAGCAATTTGCTTGCCCCATGGCGCAATCCATTCATTAACTGCCAACATACCTAATGAAATCACTAAAGACGTTAGCATAGCTATAAAACATATTTTGAATACGCTATAGCCATTGGTTCTCATGATAACTATTTCATTGTGGTTATTAAGCAACCATATCCCTATAACGGTACCCACTAAACAGATAACCGGAAAGCCAGCTGTGATATGCGATGGTGCACATAGTAAAGCATACTCAAAAGCATTATAGGTAGTAAAACTGCCTTTACCGACATCACTCTGTTCTACCATAAAAGTGATACAGATATCGATACCGATGACTAACAAAATCATCATAGTGATCGAGAGAAATAAATTTTTGACTACATAACGATTAATGCGTTTCATATTTATTTATGCTTAAATAACAAATAACAAGATCCGGCGATAGCAGTTAAATGTAACCACCAGGCTCCCATAAACATAGGGATATATCCTCGAGCTAACCAATCCGTACTCGCTAACATTAAATTATAATAAATTAATACAACTATTGCTGCTGGCAATAACTTAACAAAACGAGTTTGTCGAGGTGATAAATTACTGAATGCTAAAGCTACTATAGTGAGCACAAGAGGGGCTACAATTAGATTTATTCTTGATTGTAGTTCAGCCTGTTCATTGCGATTGGTCGAACGCCATAATTCACTAGAGCTTTTTGCCCTACTACGTAATTTTGATTTAATATTCTGTTGGGGCACTTCAAAGCCATAATTACTAAACTTCATTCGATAGAAATCATTTTTGCCTGGCAGCCCTTGGTATTGATAACCGTCATGAATAACAACGAATTTACTCTCATCATAGTCTTTGACTTTTTCTTCGCCACCGCTTTTACCCAAAAATATATTCCAGCGATCCTTGCCAAATTCTTTTTGTTTGCTCGCAGTTTTGGCTTTATTATTAGCAAGCTCTGGTCGCTCAGCTACAAACACATGAGAAAAACTATTTTTTTCAACATCTGCTGATTGCACATAAACCACATAACGACCATTGGCGATAACCTGAAAATGCCCTGCTGCTAGCATAGTGACAGCATCAACCACCTGTGCTCTGTCCATCAAGATGTCACGATAACGTAAAATGGCAGGAACAAGCCAAAGATTAATAAAAGTTGCGAACATTGTTATTAAAATTACTGGTACAACAATAATTTTTAATAAACCAAATTTACTCACTCCACTCATTTGTAAAATAACCATCTCTTGCTCAGAATATAGGCGAGTGAATACCAGATAAGCCGCGGCAAAGACCCCTATAGGTAACAATAAGGCTATAAAATAAGGAGAACTGAAAGCTACTATATATAGTACAGCACTTTTGGCAATCTCACCGTGTACGGCCTTACCCAAAATACTAGCAATTTGATTACTCAGGGCGATCAAGGTTAAAACGGCGGTGACCGTGATCACGGTGTAAAGTAGCTCGCGCCTAATGTAACGTAAAATTATCAAAATTTAACCCAGTAAATATAAACTAGCTGTTTTATAGTATTGCTCGTATTATAATATCTTATATGCACATCCTCATAAAAGGCCATGATAAATATGCAAATTACTATAAATAAATATGACCCAAAACAAGCTGCTGATTGTCTGATTTTACCAGTATATCAAGACAAACAACAAGCATTAATAACTACAGAGTTTAATCAAAAACACAATAATATTATCGATGAACTGTTAAATCAGAAAGATTTGACAGGAAAATACGGTGAAATCAAGTGGTTATATAATATCACCCCTAATATTAAACAAGTTTTATGCATCGGCGTCGGTGAGACGAAAAAATTAACTGCGAGTCTATTTATTAGTTTATTAACTCAGACTTTAGAAAAACTCACCAGCAGAGCTTATGATCATGTTATCAATGGACTAGCTGATGTAACTTTTCCTAAAGATTATAATTCTGCTGAAGCAATGCCTCGCAGTTGGATTGTAAACCAAATTCTTATTGTTACCGAAAACTTTAGGCAAGTAATCAACACTTACCAAAAGAGCCCGATCCCAGCTCTAAATATAGCTCATTATACTTTGGCTCATACTTGTAAAGATTATTCGACCAAGCAAGCTGATCATGATAATAGTATTAGCATCACTCACAGTATAAGCAAAGCTTCAAGATTAACAAAAAATCTCACTAATACCCCACCTAATATTTGTAACCCAGAATATCTAGAACGTCAGGCTCTAGATATAGTAAAAGGTTCACCAAAACTTAGTTGCTATGTTTATCATCATGACCAACTAAAAGACATGGGGTTAGGGGCATTCTATGCAGTAAGCCGTGGTAGCCACAACAGTGGTCGTATGATTATTTTGCAGTACAATAACAATCCATCCCAAGATAGACCTTATGTTATAGTCGGTAAAGGTATAACTTTTGATACCGGTGGCTACAGCTTAAAACCTAGCAATAGCATGGTTGGTATGAAATATGACATGACAGGCGCAGCAAGTGTTTTAGCAACCATGCAAGCTATTGCTGATCTGAACTTACCTATTAATGTTGTTGGTGTAATGGCATGTGCTGAAAATATGATTAGTGGCAGCTCAACAAGACCTGATGATATTGTCACAAGCTTAAAAGGCATCACTATTGAAATCAATAACACTGATGCTGAAGGCCGTTTAGTTTTATGTGATGCTATTACTTACAGTGAAAAATTTAAACCTAAAGTTATTATTGATATCGCTACTCTCACTGGCGCTGCCGTGGTAGCCCTAGGTTATCACTACAGCGCTTTATACAGTAATTCTGAATTACTTATGACAGATCTAGTAAAGGCATCTAAAGCTGGCTTTGACCCAGTGTGGCCGATGCCACTATGTCAAGATTATGATGCTATAATGAAAAGTAATATAGCTGATCTAAAAAATTCATCAGGACTACCTGTAGCAGGCTCAGTAACTGCTGCGTGCTTTTTATCTAATTTTATTCCTGAAGATACCGCCTGGGCACATCTTGATATTGCAGGATCTGCTACTGTTAAAGCTGAGCACCGTGAGTCTACTGGAAGACCCGTGCAGTTATTGATTAATTATTTTATTAATCAGGCGAAAGTAGATTAGGACACGCTTAAATATATTGGGCGAAAAGCATTCGCCCATATATCACCGAAGGCTTAGTATCACTGCGCGACCGCAAACCCGCAATTTAACGGTTCATCATAAAACCCACTCCACCATCCATCTAACCAAGCTTCATGTTCACTTGAATCTAATAAAAATGGGTTTCTAGTTTCTGGTAAATTAGCTTGTGCAGCTGAGTAGCCAACCTTCCATGCTCTTTGTACTGATGGTACGTCATTTTTTGGTTTGTCTTTTTTGCGGCGGCGTCGACTTCTGGTTTTGATTTCTGATTCTATTTCTATAACATCAATTTCATCAACACACTCAATAGCAATATCAAGATCATCACTGTCATTAGCAATAATATGTTGTTCTTCCATGAACCTCTCCTTCTATGATAATAAGCTTTATTTGTAGTTAATATTACAGTGGAAATAATAAATAAAATAACGCTTATAACGCAAAATCACATAGGCAATCTCTCAAAAAAATATTTAATCTAACAAGCCTAATTCTTTTAATCTTTCGTTTAAATAATATTCAGCTTGATTATATTTTTTGGATAAAAAAACATCTTTACGTGGATGCACAAACAATGGCATTGAAAATCTTTCAATATTAGTGTTTTCAGGATTAACAACTCTATGCGTAGTTGAAACATAATAATAGTCAGAACACTCTTGTAACATATCACCCACATTAATAATAATTTCACCCAGATTTGTACCAACATCTAGCCATGTATTATTTTTTGTTTTCACTTGCAAACCAGTTTCAGTTGATGCAGGCAATAACGTAATTAAATTAATATCTTCATGAGCTGCTGCTCGAATGGCACCATTAGTATTGCAATCAACTAATTTTGGATAGTGTAATACTCGCAGCATTGTACGTTCACGACTAGTCATACTTGCTAAAGGCTCGCTAAATAAATGACTAATATCTTTAGGCGTATACAAGTCCAACCATGATAAAAGCTTATTTGCAAAATTATATATGCTATTAAAATAGATTCTTGTATTGTCAGACAAATCTTTTGGGTATCTACCATCAGGAAAATATAACTGATAAAACTCTTTTAAATCAGCTTTACTAGCGCCTTTTGCGGTTTCTGATTGTGCTGGACTTACATAACCATCACCCAATTTTTTGTCATACACATATTGAAACTTATGTTTTGAATTAAAAAAATGACGCCATTCTGAATATATCGACTCTACTAAATTACTATCAATTGGATGATTCTTTATGATAGCAAAACCAGTATTATGAAGAGATAATACTAACTCTTGACCTGCATGTTTGCTATTATAATCTACTGTTAAAATTTCCATATTTAAGATCCTAAGATAACCAATAATCAATTTGTTTTAGCGCTTGCTTAACATACATCTCGTAACCAGGTACATTTATATAATCACCTTTAATGTTTTCATGATGATTATAGTTGATATCTAAATAGAGTGTTTTAGAATTTGTACATAACATCAAAATTTTATTTATTTTAGTCAGTAAGTTATTTTTTTCATTATTGTCTAAATTAAATGAAATCGTATTGATAATATAATCATATTTTTCTGACTTACCTGATAAACTAGACAAATCATCCCAGCTTAAAATATTACAATTATATTGTTGGCTAATTTTCTTAGCCTTATCGTAAGTTCGATTTACTATAGTTATTCCTTTAGGCTTATATTTAGAAAACTCTGCGACAATACTCTGCGCAGCCCCTCCTGCGCCTAAAATTAAAATTTTTTTGTCTTGAATTTTCTGATAACTGATTAGTAATTTATTAAATTCATGATCGTACTCTAACAACAGTTCGACTACTGCCTCACCATCAGTATTAATACCATACAATTTACCATTAATATTTTTAACTGTATTAATCGGCCTAGAAAAAACTATAGATTTATTTTCTAAATACTCTGATAGTGACGTTTTATAGGGCATCGTCACACTGCAGCCTGAGATAGGTATTTCTTTGAACCAACTGAAAAATAAATCTAACTCGCTAATACTGTTAATTAATATTTTTATATAGATTGCATCTATATTATTTTCTCTATAGTAATTATTGTGAAACACATGTCCAATGCTGCTTGTCACTGGCTTACCTATCAAGCAAAATATTTTTGTATGTTGATTTAATGTCTTATAGTTATATATATTTAATAAATCATCTACCTTGATTCCACCTATGTTATTAACCTGCGCAGCATTGAAATCATTTATCAAACCATAAGTAAATCTATTACCAACTTTTTTTCCAAGAATTCTACTTGGCAAACCTAACTCACCCATGCAGTGAGCTGTAATACGATTATTATATTCAGTCAGCCTATTTATGTCTGATAAAAATTTTAGAATAACAAAGTTATCTATAAAATTATGAGCATGAAAGATTAATTTATAATTGTCTATTTTATAGCTTTTGGTATTTTTTAAAATTGTTGCCCAAATGGAGTTTACATAAGTTATGTCCAAACTGTTCTTTTTACTGTCATCGTGATATGAACAAATAATTTTAATCTCTGGAAATCGTACGGCAATCGTTTGGAAAACCTCTGGCCCCACATCATATTCAAGATCAATATAGTCAGGATTCAACTCTGCTAACTTTAGAATGATAGCTAGACGAGATGACTCAGAACCTTGAAATAACCCATAGTTATTTTGTGATCGCAGAGTAAAAATAGTTTTTTTATCGTGTGCTTTGATTTTGTTATTAATAGCTGTGATATGTTCACTATTGGTTAATTGCTCATTAATTAAGCAATCTAATCTAAGTTCAAAAACGTCGACTTTATGATGGTTTTGATCGATTAGCTCGAAAATTGAGTTTATATTGTGATGATTGAGGATGGCGGTTAGCACTTGAACTTCTCTGATCTTTTTGGTCTTTTCTGAACATTCAATTCTTGCGATCTCTACTCCAGTGAAGATATATGGGAAGATCCCGCAACATAGATCTGCGGTCAGTTAAGTTTTGCCCCTCACCCCAACCCTCTCCCAGAATTATTTACGAGAAATTTTTTATAGTTACGGGCCGGGAGAGGGAGCAGCTCAGTGGCATGACTGCTCTCATAGAAATATTATAGAATGATTCTAAATATAATTTTAACTTTATGCAAGTTATGTATATTTTATATTTTACATTTTATATTTTCTTAGAATAAAATTTAGCAGGCCCTGCTGTGCGAGTTTCACAATCATTGATACTTTTAAGTATACACTCGCCACCTTTTTCAGTAAAACTAAAGCCTAAGCAATCTTTATTCAACCCACAATAGTTAGCACATTGGTTTTGCGAAATATCTTTAAACTTAGCAAATTTACCATCTAATTCATTCCCAGTGCAGTCACCACTCTCACTTTTCAAGACAAACATAGAATTTAGTTTATCTTGCGAGAAAAAGCTCAAATCGTTAGACGCGTAACTCAAAGGCAGAAAAAACATCCAGAAAACTACTACTATCCATTTCGACATGACTAAAATCCTTTTAATCTTGTTTGATAACAGCCTATATTATATGATGATTATTATTTAAATTATAGCTTATTCACCTGCAATCATCATATTGTCGATTAATATAGAACCTGTGTATATTCTTGACCGTTTATCTAGATCATTACCTAACGCTGAAACATTCAAAAACATATCTTTTAAATTACTGGCTATAGTAATACCCTCAACTGGGTATTGAATCTCACCATTTTCGATCCAAAAACCCGAAGCCCCACGAGAATAATCTCCCGTAACCATATTGATCCCCTGCCCCATTAATTCAGTAACTAATAACCCTTTATTCATTGATTTAATAATAGCTTGTTGAGATAAGTTAGGTCCTTTAGCTGAATGGACTAATATATTATGTGTTCCACCAGAATTTCCTGTAGTTTGCATACCTAAACGGCGTGCCGAATAGGATCCTAAAATATATCCATTCAATACGCCATTAGTGATTAGTTCACGTTTTAGTGTTTTAACCCCTTCACTATCAAAAGCTGAACTCCCAAATCCTTGTGCAATAAAAGGATCATCTGTTATCATCACCAGATCAGAAAATACTTTCTTGTTTAAATGATCTAACAAAAAGCTAGCTTCTTTGTATAAACTGCTCCCACTAATTGCTGAAATAAAATTACTTATTAATCCTCGAGCCATTTCCGGTGAGAATAAAATATTAGCTTTTTGGGTTTTTAAGCTGCGAGGATTTAATTTTGCAATAGTTTTTTCAGCTGCTACCTGACCAACTACTTTTATATCTTCTAATTTTTCAGCTTGACGCGCCGTCGTATAATGATGGTCTCTTTGCATTTTATCTTGATTGCCCGATATCAACACACAAGAAATACTGTGCTTGGAGCCTTTGTGTTCACCGACAAAACCATGTGAGTTAGCGTAGACTGACATACCCATTGAAGTTTGTACGTTACAGCCATCTGAATTAGTAATTTTTGAACTGAAGTCCAAACCATATTGTTCACATTCTAAAGCTATTTTTTTAGCATCTTCTGCTTGTATATCCCAGGGATGAAAAAGATCAAAATCATATTTTTTATAGTCATAAGCCATCAATTCTGCATCAGCTAAACCACAATAGACATCATTAGCCATCAAGTGCGCTAAACTACAAGCTTTATCAACTGTTTCTTCAATTGATTGTTTACTTAAATCAGAAGTACTGGCGCTGCCTTTTTTTTTGCCAAAATACACAGTAATCCCCACGCCCTTAGCGCGATCAAACTCAATAGTATCAACTTCTTGTTTACGCACACTTACAGTTAAACCGGTTGATATAGAGGCGCTAGCATCAGCTTGACTGCACCCTTTAGTTTTTGCGATCTTCAATATATCAGCAACTAAACTTGGATAATCATTTTGTGTAATAGTATTCATTAAAAACCTACTTTATCATTCTGTTAAACAGTGCCACCAACAATTAATTCGTCTATTTTTACCGTCGGCTGTCCTACACCTACTGGCACACTCTGACCCGCTTTACCACAAGTCCCAATACCAGAATCTAATTCCAAATCATTACCTAACATAGAAACTTTAGTTAAAACTTCTGGACCATTACCAATTAACGTAGCACCTTTTACAGGCCGAGTAATTTTACCATCTTCAATCAAATAAGCTTCACTTGCAGAAAATACAAATTGCCCAGAAGTAATATCTACTTGTCCGCCACGAAAATTTACCGCAAACAAGCCTTTTTTTACAGTTTTGATGATTTCTTGCTGATGATAAGCACCTGCAAGCATATAAGTATTAGTCATCCTAGGTAATGGCAAACATGAATATGATTCACGTCGGCCATTGCCTGTTGAACTTTGTCCCATCAATCGAGCATTCAACTTATCTTGCAGATATCCTTTTAAGATACCATTTTCAATTAATACGGTACGCTGCGTTGGCGTTCCTTCATCATCAACATTAAGCGAACCGCGTCGATTGACTAATGTTCCATCATCAACAACTGTACAAACAGGAGATGCTACACGCTCACCGATTCTATTAGAAAATGCTGAGCTACCTTTACGGTTGAAATCACCTTCTAAACCATGACCAATCGCTTCATGCAGCAGAACCCCAGGCCACCCCGGGGCTAATACTACAGGCATTGGGCCAGCTGGAGCGTCGACTGCTTCTAAATTTAATAAAGCTTGTCGCACAGCTTCACGTGCATATTCAAGATGAGTATTATTAGTTTTAAAATAATTATAGTCTGTACGATTGCCACCACCGTAACTTCCCGTTTCTCTTCGGCCATTAGACTCAGCGATAACTGAAACACTTAATCTTACCAATGGCCTTACATCTGGTATTAACAAGCCGCTGTCATCTGCTACTAAAACGACATCAAAACTACCGGCAAGACTCACCTCTACTCGTTTAATCCGAGGGTCTAACCTTCTAGCTTCTGTATCTATTTCTTCTAATATAACTATTTTTTCCTGATCAGTTATAGTCACTAATGGATTAATCGCTGAATACAAACTAGTTGCTTTTGATTCTATTTTTTTTAATGAATCTACTTTATGTGCCAAACTGTTGGCATTACCCGTTTGAGCAATACTTTTAGCCGCACGTGCCGCTTCTTCCAAAGAATTTAACTCAATATCATCTGAATAAGCAAAACCCGTTTTTTCGCCACTAACAGCACGAATACCAACACCTTTATCGACTGCATAACTAGAATGCTTAACCACTCCATCTTCTAGACTAAATCCTTCTGAATAATGAGTTTGAAAATATAAATCAGCCAGATCAATATTTTTGCCGGATATTAAGCTCAACAATCTCTGCAACGAGTTTTCATCAAGCCCAACAGGACTTAATAATGTGTTTTTTACAAGATCTAAATTATCAAATTTATGCATCACAACCTCTAACTTTACAATTTTCTGTGCTGGATCACCGGAAAACTCGCACGTAACTTATGCATGGCATTTAAATCAATATTAGCTGAAATAATACCCTCTTTATCGTCTTGCTCAGCTATTACTTCGCCCCAAGGATTAACAATCATACTATGGCCGTATGTTCGACGATTACCAGGATGACTACCCTGCTGATTAGCAGCTATTACATAAGCTTGATTTTCAATCGCTCGTGCACGATTTAACACATGCCAATGAGCCTTGCCTGTTTCATAAACAAAAGCGGCCGGTATAGAAATTATATCAACTCCAGCAGCACAATAACCACGATATAATTCTGGAAATCTTATATCATAACAAATAGATAAACCAATACTGCCAAAAGGTGATTTGTAAATCGTAGGGTTATGCCCAGCAGAGATAGTATTAGACTCACAATAAGACTCTTGCGTACTTTTAATATTAATAGTTACATCAAACAAGTGAATCTTATCATAACGGCATACCCTATCTCCGTTATCGTCATACAACATACTAGCAGCATAAACTTTTTTATTTTGCGCCCCGTTGTCTTCAGCATTTTTTATGCCAATACTCCCTGCTAAAACCCAAATACTATTGCTTTTAGCCAAATCAGCAATGGTCTCTTGTATTATACCCTTACCTTGTACTTCAGCATATTCCAGTTTTTGTTCTTCACTGCCCATTAAAGCGAAGTTTTCTGGTAGTAGAACTAATTGCGAGCCCACTTTGGCAGCTTCTATAATCAATTCACTCGCCTTTTTTAAGTTATCTTTAACATTATCTTGACTGTTCATTTGCACGACTGACACTTTTGTCATAGAATCTCCCGCATGAAAAAAAAGTTTATATTCCACAATAATCAATTTATTGAAACGAACCAGCCATTTATCTACTATAACGACCGCGGTTTAATTTTTGGTGATGGTATTTTTGAGACCATGCTTGCTCATAAAAATACAATACCTTTTTTTGATCAACACTGGCAAAGATTTATTCATAGTGCTGAATTATTAGATATTAGTTTAGTTATCGACAATAATGATTATAACAAAAAATCTATCTTAGCAATTATAAAAGAATTAATTACATTAAACCACGTATCTGATTCTAGTAATTATAATCTAGGCATAAAAATTATTTTAACTCGAGGCACGCCAACAACGAAGATCCGAGATATCGCGCCAACAGCTATTTTTAAGTCGAGCTTGATCATATCAACATTTGAAACTGAATCATTTGAATTGAAACATAAAACTCTAAAATCTATGACTGATTACAGAGTAAATTCAACTTCTATTCTAACTAGAATAAAGTCATTAAATTATTTAGATAAGATATTAGCTAAAAAAACAGCTATTGCTTCTGGTTTTGATGATGCGTTGTTAATTAATCTTAACGACTGTATCTGTGAGGCAACAACTAGCAATATTTTCTTTGTAGATTCGCAAAATAATATATTTACCCCTAGATTAACTGATGGCATCTTACCTGGAATTACTCGTAGTTATGTAATGACAAACTTACGTAAGCTAGGCTTTACAGTTATAGAACAGTCTATTTACTGGCCTTTAGAACAATATAGATTCAAAGAAGTTTTTATCACTAATGCTATTATGGGCGTGAGCTCGATTAGCAAGATAGATGAGATGGTTTTTGAAAGTGATTATTTTGCGAGAATGGTGTTGAGTGGACTTTGCCTTCGGTTCACTGAACAAGACGCTCACCCTAGCCTTCTCCCAGAATAAGTTCTGTGTGCAGGTTTATGATACGGGCTGGGAGGAAAACCCCCTCACCCTAACCCTCTCCCAGAATAAGATCTGTGACAAGTTTATTTTACCGGCTGGGAGAGGGAACAGATCCTGCAACATTCTTAGACAAGTGATTTATACTAGCATTTGTTAATATAATTCACCTTCATTGCAAACTGCAGGGTCTACTCCCTCTCCTAGCCAATAAATTAAATATTTTTCTGGGCTAATTCTAGGAGAGGGTTGGGGTGAGGTAAAATTATCTCATCCTCAACAAGAAAAGAACCAAGCAAGGTATAATCAGATAGATTCTTACTATTACTCGCTATTACTCGCTATTACTCGCTATTACTCGTCCTTGGCGCGACTCATATACTCTCCAGTCCGAGTATCGACCCTGATCACTTCGCCAATCTGAACAAACAAAGGCACACGAACTACTGCTCCAGTTTCTAAAGTCGCTGGCTTACCACCGCCACCGGACGTATCACCACGCAGTCCTGGATCAGTTTCAGTAATTTTAAAATTAACAAAGTTTGGCGGGGTTACACTTAAAGGCATATTATTCCATAATGTTACTACACAAATGCTCTGCTCTTTAAGCCACTTTTCAGCATCACCAACAGCGTCTTTGTTGACTGCATATTGTTCGAACGTATCTGTAACCATGAAATGCCATGACTCGCCGTCATTGTATAAATACTGCATTTCCACATCAACGACATCCGCTGCCGGCAGGCTATCACCAGACTTAAAAGTCCGCTCAATTACACGTCCAGTTTTTAAGTTTCTGATCTTAACACGGTTAAATGCCTGACCCTTACCAGGTTTAACAAAAACATTCTCCATGATACTACCAGGATCAGTATCCAGCATTACTTTTAAGCCAGGCTTAAACTCGCTAGTATTATAGCTCGCCATTAGTTATAATCCTCTTTTATTTTAAAAAATTAATCGAAATATACCACACTATTTTTATGCAGCCTAGCTCTAAACAGCCTAATAGCCCTAATAATTCTGCTATATCTTGGCAAGAGCAGCTCAAAGACACAATTAATAACTTCTCTGAGCTTAGTAGTTTTTTAGAATTGGATTTGGATAAGCTTAACAAGCTTGGTTTAATTCCCAACCTAACCCCAAACTTTCCCTTGAAAGTCCCTAAATACTTTGCGGCTAAAATTAACAAAGGCGATTACCAAGATCCCTTGCTCTTGCAAATTCTACCATTGACCCGCGAATTAAATGGCAGCCCAGGCTACTGCCAAGATCCCCTTGATGAAAACCAATACCTAAAAGCTCCCGGGTTAATTCATAAATATTCTAGTCGAGTATTATTAACCATGACTGGCGCTTGTGGTATCCATTGCCGCTACTGTTTCCGTCAAAATTTTCCCTACAATCAAAATATAGTCTCAACTAAACAACGACACTTACAATTTGATTACATCAAAAATAATCGCGGCATAACAGAGGTCATTCTAAGTGGTGGTGATCCATTATGTCTCAATAATAATTATTTAGATTTATTTTTAGCAAAGCTAAGTGAAATAAAACAGATTACAACTGTGCGTCTGCACTCAAGAATGCCTATAGTCATTCCTGATCGTATTGATTCTGGTCTGCTCGGATTATTTAACAAATACCAACATTTTAAATTTGTTTTAGTTACTCATTGTAATCATCCAAATGAACTAGATAATAATATCAAAAATAAAATGGCACGGTTACAGCAAAACAACATTACTGTTTTAAATCAATCTGTTTTATTACGTAATATCAATGATAATCCACAAACGCTAATTAAATTAAGTTATGAATTATTTGAATGTCACATATTGCCCTATTATTTACATCTTTTAGACCCCGTAACTGGAACTGAACATTTTAATATCAACACAGATGATGCAAAAAAAATTATGCAATCTGTCGCTGCACAATTATCCGGCTATCTTGTTCCAAAGTTAGTGCAAGAAATCCCAACTCGGCCAAACAAAACTATAATTGAATTCTAGAACAACTATAAATTTTTTTTATTAATGTTATAAAAAAAGTTTATAGCAAATAAATTTATTTCAAATTTAAGTTAATTTTATTTCTAATTTAAGTTATTCGTCTATACTTACGTTAACAAGACTAAGACTAAACGTGGGCGGTTAACATTATGATTAATTTTTCACTTAGACAACGTGCACTTAAAAGTGTATTTATCAGTAGCATATTAATTAGTAACACTGTTTTTGCTGGCCCATGGGACATAGCGACAACGCCATTGTTTCTGGCTAAAACAGCAGATCCATTAATTACGTTGATATGGGATGATTCAGGGTCAATGTTAGTTGAAAAAACTCCTGAAAGCGTGGATTATGCTAACTTTGCTTACCCGGTATCTTTTAGCAGCTCTACGTATTATGCGGTAGCACAATTCGGCACGAGAACTAACTCCAAATTGGTACGAGATCCTAAACAAAATCCTTTATTCTTCGACCCATATAAAACATACAAACCATGGATTAACGCAGATGGTACACTTTTAGCAAACGCAACCGCTACATCTTTATGGAAATCCCCTTACCAAACACATCCTGATGATCAGTATATAAAAAACAATGCTTCTTGTAGCAGAATAAATTTGACTGCTAAAAATACAACGCTATGTTATAAATACACCTTTTGCAATGGTTTAAGCAGTTGTAAAACTGATCAAAACGTTGCTTTTAACCCTGGCGACTTTTATTACAACGGCAAAGCTTATAGCTTAAGAAACACCACAACTAACTATGCAACGGGTTTCTTTTATACAGGTAGCCCGGCAATAACTGCGGTTAATATGCGAAACAATGCTGCCAACTGGTTTACGTACTATCGCGATCGTAAAAACACAGGTAAAGCTGCGTTAAGCTACGCACTACAAGATATCCCTGCAAATGTAAAAATTGGCTTTACTACTTTTAGCCATGCTAAAGACAATCCTAATGCACCACTACTATTTAATCATGCCAAATATACTGGCACTAGCAAACAACAATTATTTGATGCGTTTTTTAAAGAAGATAACGCAGGTTCAACTCCTATGCGTGAGGCTGTGTTAAACGTCAATAACTACATCAAAAACACCGACTCTTTATGGTACGATGGCAAGGTACCACTTTCATGCCAACGCGCTTATAATATAGTTATCTCTGATGGCGGATGGAGTGATGGTTCTATTAGTTTTACTAAAAACACCGATGGTACAGCAGGTGCAGAAATTACTGGCCCTAATAATCGCAAATATACTTATGCCACTAATGCTGCTGATTCTTATCCTGATAGCTACTCAGGCACTTTTGCAGATATAGCGATGGAATTCTGGAAAAACGATTTACGTTCTGATCTAACAAATAATTTAACAGCGCCAGATGGATTCAAAAACCAAGCATTTTGGCAGCATATTGTAACTAATGGTATTAGCTTAAATGATAATATACCTGCTGATATACCAACTTCGTGGCCAAACGTTATTTCTTCCAGCAACTCTGATTTACGTTATATGGACCTTTGGCATGGCGTATTAAACACTAAAGGATCTTACTTAGTATCAACAGATTTTGATGCGATCACTAATGCTTTAAAAACTTTCTTGGCTGAAGCGTCAAATCTAACTTCAACAGTAGGTTATATTAATACTGGTTTAACTGTAAGTGGTTACAGCTTAGACAACAATACTACTATTTATAAATCATTCTTCAATCCTATAACCTGGAGTGGTGATATCAAAGCATATAAAATCGACTCTTCAGCTAATATTGTATCATCAACTGATGGCTTATTATGGTCAGTGAGTGAAAAACTGCCTTTACCTGATAGTCGTCAAATAATCACTATGTTGAAAAATACAACTACGAATGCTCTCTACACTAGACCTTTTAGAAAAACAAATTTGGCATCTTTAATAGCTCAAATTCCAACATTAACTGTTTTAGATGACGCTAAGCTTAACTATATACGTGGCGATAGAACAGCTGAAGGTTTTCAGTATAACGCAGGAACACAAGGCTTAAGAGTTCGCTCAAATCCGCTAGGCGACTTCATTAATTCAAAACCCGTGTATGTCGGTGCGCCAAGTGCTTCATATGATGATCCTACATATCAGTCGTTTAAAACTGCTAACGCAAATCGTACTCCAGTTTTATATGCTGGTGACAATGCAGGCTTATTGCATGGCTTTAATGCTAACACTGGCGTTGAGTTATTTGCAGTCATACCGCATTTTACTTACTCTGCTCTAGGTAACCTTGCTAATCAAAATTATAGCCATACTTATGGCATCGATGCTACGCCACGCGCTGGTGACGTCTACTTTAATAACCAATGGAATACTATTTTAGTAACACCATTAGGTGCTGGCGGCGCAGGAATATTCAGTATGAATATTACTAACCCAGGTAATATTACTGAAGCTAATGCTGCTAATTTAAATGCTAATGGGTATTGGCTATTTGATAATACTCAAGACAAAGATCTTGGCTTTACTTACTCTGAAACTAGTATTGCACAAGTACGCACTTCAAGTACTATTAACAAATGGTCAGTAATTCTTGGTAATGGTTACAATAACACTGCAACAGGCACCAACAAGAGTACCACAGGTAATGCAGTATTGTATGTTTTAGATGCACAAAATGGTAGCATCATACGTAAACTTGATACTGGTGTAGGTACATCAGCCGATCCAGGCGGTCAATCTCGTCCAAATGGCTTATCAACACCAACAGTTGTTGATTATGATGGTGATGGTATCGCTGATTATGTTTACGCAGGTGATATATTTGGTAACATGTGGAAGTTTGATATTAGAAACACCGATCCAACTAAATGGACCTCTGCTAAATTATTTAGCAACACCAAATCACCAATGCAATCAATTACTGCAGCCCCAGACGTTAAAAAACACGCAAGTGGTCAAGGTGTGATTGTTTATTTTGGTACTGGTAAATTTATTGGCAGCGACGATCTTGTAGCACAACAAGATTCAATCTATGGCGTCTTAGATAACTTTAATACTACTGGTATCACACCTAGTAAATTAGTTACTCAAACGTTCACTAATGTATCAGCTAATGGTCAAGTTTACCGTTTATTGACTAATAACCCTGTCGATTGGGCTACAAAGTCAGGCTGGATGATAGATTTACCTGCTAATGAGCTTGTTTTAAATAAACCTCGTTTAAGCCAAGGTTATTTATTAATATCAACCTATATACCTGATCCAACCAATACAGTATGTGCAAATAACCAAAAAGGGTTTGTTTACGCACTAGATCCTGTAACCGGTGGTAGTCTATTGACTAGCACTATAGACATTAACAGTGACGGTGTAATCGATTCCAAAGATCTCTACGTTGCTGAAAATAGTACTAGCGAGGGTTCTGTCATCAGTGGTATCCAAATTGATACTGAGTCTAACAGTACCCCAGTGGTCATGCAGATGAATGATAAGAACAATAGATTGTTAATCAACACGCAAAATGGTGCTGTATTATCACTAATTACTTCAAGATCTTACTCTGTTCCTACTCAACGTTCATGGAAAAAAGTAAGGAACCAGCAACTTGAGACAAAACAATAAACAAGATATAAGTGGTTTATGATTAAGATATAAACCACTTACTCTGCTGAAGTTTAGTGCGGCAATGCTGTATCAATCCAACACATACTCAATAGCATTAATTAGTTTAGCCTTATCGTATGGCTTCTTTAAGTAAACGTCCACATTAAGTTCCATTGCCCTTTCACGATAAGTTTCTTCATCACGAGACGTCATAATAATAACCGGAATATCTTTCAGATGCGATTCAGCTCTTACTCGTTTTAAGAATTCTAAGCCATTCATATTAGGCATAGCGATATCCAATAATATTAGGCTAGGGATAACATTCTTGATTTTATTTAAACCATCTAAACCGTCGACTGCAGTAATTAAATTATAGTTTAAGCCATTAAGATAATGTTCTATTGCATGTCTGACCGTAGCAGAATCCTCGACCACTAAAACATTAACTGCTTGCTGATCAGATTTATCATTAACTTCTTGCTCCTGTGTATGAATAGGATTGTTAATATTATTTGTTTGGGTTAATGCTTTAGCAATAGCAAGTTTTTTTTCATCATAATTTGCTAACATATTGGATAAATCTAGAATTAATACCACCTGACTATCTTGATATACTGTACACCCCATATAGGCAATAGTATTTTTTTCTTGTAACTTTGGCGGCAGTGGTCTTATCACAGAATCTTTGGTTTCATAGATTTCATCAACCATAAATGCTATTTTCTCAGCATCATGATTAATAATGACCAAATTACATAAGCTATTTTGTTCTTTTGGAACTGTTTCGTAATTGCTATATTTTTTCTTATCAATATTTAACAGATCAAACATGCTAAAAACTTCTATGTTATTATATTTAACACTTTTATTAGTATGAGCAAGATCCGAGCTTTTAATAGTTGTTACTTCATCAATAATCAATAATGGTATTGCATATGTGATATCTGAAATTTTAATAAAAAGTAATGACTGCTTGGTGAGACTAAAAGGAATTTTCATGGTAAATACTGTATTGTGATGCCTTCTGGTATCAAGCTTAATACTACCATGTAATTTTTTTACCATATTATAGACTACATCTAGACCAATGCCACGACCAGAAACTTCGGAGACATTCTTAACCGTAGTAAAGCTTGGTCTTGAGATTAGTGTCAAAATTTCATCATTAGTCAATGGCTGACTATTTGGAGTGTTGTCACGTAATTTTGCAGTATCAATTCCGGCCCCATCATCAGCAATTTCAATGATCAGGGATGTATCATCAGTATAAAAACTTATGCTGATTTGACCAATTGGTGATTTGTTGAACTTTCTTCGAATCATTTCAGATTCAATACCATGATCAATTGCATTACGGATAAGATGCTCTAACGATGGCGTAATCTGTTCTAAAATTACACGGTCTATCAAACCATCAGTTTTATTGAAACTTAATTGAATTTTCTTATTTAATTCTTTAGCGATATGATTTACCAGATTCTCAAGGCGGGTACGAATAGCATTGATAGGAATCATCCGTAAATTTATTAACTTATCAAATAAGCTAGCAATATTTTTCTCATTGTTTTTGGTATCTTGATTATGGTAAATATTGTGCTCAGCAATCTCTTTACTTACTTCTGTAACTTTTTCAGAGCTATTAGCTGATTTAAGTTTTGCAGGAACCGCATTATAAAAATTCAACTGCGACGTTAACTTATGCTGGATCATTATTAGTTCTGAAACCACGTCTAATAAATCATCAAGCTCTGTATTTTCAATACGCACTGTCTGTCGTAAAGGTATGCTTGGCTTATTTTGGGCAGCTAAACTATCAGCCTTGTTTAATAAAGCACCCACCGATATAGGTAAGTCATTGTTACTTGGACTTACGGCGGCAAAATTTAGCACAATTTTTTGTGGCATCTCTGGGATTACACCGGCTTGATAGCTTTCAATCAAATCTTTGACCGTGTTACCAGCTAATTTTATGACATCTATGTGCTCAGTTGTTAAAGATTGTAAATTGTTTACACAGTCTTTAACTACATCCTCTAAATGGTGGAGCCATTGACCAACAACCGAAAAACCAACCATTCTACTTGCACCCTTTAAGGTGTGCAATTCTCTTTGTAAAGATTCAATTAATTCAGGCTGTGCTACATTCTGTTGCCAATTTTTTAGAATGGCATCAATATTTTCAATAATTACTTCTGCTTCATCCAAAAATATTTGCGTTAAAGACATCTTACTTGAGTCATTAATTGCCACTATTTCTGCTTTGCTTTCTGTTGTTTTATCTTGCTCTTCTTTATCATGTGCAATTTTACTTATTGTAGCAAGCTCGACATTATCAGCTAGTTTTTTTGCTGCTTTAATGTAAAAAGTAAAACTTCGATTATTATATAACGCTTTTATTATCTCTGATAAATATTTAATAAAAACTAAAACATTGTTTTGCAAACTTTCGCTAACTATATCATGATCTGTTTCGTCTTGTATTTTAGTCAAATAATGATTACTTATATTTACACCTGGCTGAAAACTTATCATAGTAAATATGTTAACAATTTTACGTAATTGTTCTTTGATATATTTATTAGTGATGTTATTTTCTGTAGCTATTGATTGGGTAATCTTATCTAGCTCTGTTAACTGATGTTTTAATAAACTCTTTTGTGCCTCTAGATTTACTTGTGATAAACTTTCTTGGGCAATAAAATCTTCGTCTATCTCATCATGTGTAGAATTAGCAACTGCCAACTCAACATCCTGGATTAACTCTAAAATTAAGTTTTCTACTGCCTCTAAATTTTGACCATTAACAAACTCACCTGAAACAAAATGATGTTTTAACTTGTGTGCTGTTTGGTAATAATTTTCTAAGGGTCCGTATGTTCCAGTTAGAATACAGCTATCAATATGCTTTTGTAATAACTTTTGCAACCAAGAAAGCTCGATAATCTTTTTACGCTTACAATCTTTTAATTTATTAATAGCAATGTCTAATTCTGAGGCTATATCCAGGATCATAATCCAACCATCGGTATCCTGCATCCGTTCAGCAAAAGCCATATAATTGCTTAATGATTTACGATCATGAATAATCAATATTTTCTGAATCTTTTCTCTAACATCTTGTGGTAAAATTTGGAAGCCATTGCAATAAATAAGATTGAAGCACAACGTTCCTATCCAATTCGCAGCTGTCTTAGTAAGCTTCTCAAAACCATTCGTTGCATTAAGAGCATTAGTATAGGAAGTAAAGACTTGATCGAGTAGATTGTCAATCACTTGTGAAGTCTTAACTTCATAATTTTTTTCTAATAAAACATAAGCATAGACAAGCTCCCACAAGAGATAATGCGGCGTAGCTCTAAATTCTTGTTTAATAAGATTAACATTATGTAATAATTTTTCTTTATTTTCCGGCTGAGCAGTACCCCAAGTTTGATTTTCTCTGATAGCATGCAGAGCTTTTTCTATTTGGGCTATTACTTGTTTATCCAAATGTATAGGCAAAGCAGATATATTATGCTGATGCACACTATTTACAATATAAGAGCATTCCGAAAAAAGAACCTCTGAACGCATTTGTCGCAATTGATCAATTACAGCAACATAATAGATTAATAAATCACCATAGCCTTGAATAATGTCTTCTATGTAATTAAAAATATTAGCGATACTGTTGATAACTATATTTAGACGAATCTCATTATGCTCTGGTTGCGTTTCATAATGAGCTTGGGTAAATTTTAAACTTAATCTAAATTCATTAATAAAAAAAACACCTGTCGGAACATTTAACAAATAAAACACTTTAGCCAAGTGAGCAAATTTGTTATCTACTGATTTGAAGACAAGATTATGATCAGTTTCATTATTTAAATTGCTACTCAATAGCACAACAATTGCATTGAGATCATATTTAATATGATCATACAACCAAGAAAGACCAACTCGATTGATTAATTTCTCCATATATTCCCTTACTCGACAGTTTCCGCTTCCAGCGTTTCTTGTTTAGTCTTATTGTCTTCTGCAGATTTCTTTTGATCTATAGCATCAATAGTATTTGTTGCCTGGCTAGATTCTGTTGTTTTGATAGCCTTGTTGTGACTAAGTAAATAAATTTCTTTTTTATTTTTGTAGTCTTGATATACTTTTTTAGTTTTATCTGTTGCTTTAGCTAAAAATATTAAAACAGACAAGAGCAGTGTTGCACCCAGTAAAGTGAATATGATAATAGTTTTATCATCGATGTTATTTTGTTCATTGACCTGAGTCAATAATAAAGCTTCATTTACTTTCAAATTTTCAATAATATGATTTAAATATTTATCCGCCACAGTTAACTGGGTATTAATTTCAGTAAATTCTAATAACATTGGCATCAAAAGATTCAAATTATTGAATAATTCATTTAAATTAGATGTAATCAGGCTATTATTAATATTTGTTCTGGTATTAGTTACTTGTATGTAGTTATTGATTTGTTCAATCTCCAAACCAATTTCTTCGATAACGCTTTGATACTTAGCTACATTTTCTTCACTTAACCAAAAGTTGTATTTTAAAATTAATACAAGGTTATTAATTTTATCAGAAGTAACATTTAAGTTTTTTACCAAATCAAAAATAGATGCTAATCGATTAAGATCTGCTTGATGGTTAACGCGGGAATTGTTAGTAACTGGATTGTTCTTAATCAATTCTAGATTATCAAGGTTTTCTTGTTTTAAATCTTTATTAATTTTGAGGATTTTTTCTATTTGTTGCTGATACACTTTGAATGAAGGGCTTCTCGAGGAGATCAGCGCAATAGTTTTATTTAGATTAACTGTATCTTCAGATAAAACTGTTTTTTTATCAGCCTCTAAAGATTCAATATTATTAATAAGCTTTATACTTTTCTGAATTAATACAAAGCTGTTATTATCAGGTTGGTTTTTAAAATCATTAAAATGTCTTTGTAAATCGTATACGGCTACTAGAGCATTTTGTGTTTGATTATATTGTAAAGAAGTAGCTTTTTTATTAAGTGGCTGCCAATAATTAACTATGTTGATTATTATTAAATTAACAATAATGAAGCAGGCAAAGATTTGCCAGATAGAAATATTTTTGTCACTGCTCTGATTAACATTATTATCTTTGTTTTTCTTATTAATAACTTTCATAGATACCAACATCCAACTACTTTATATTTTTTATGGCATTAATTAGATCGTCACTCGTAAATGGTTTGGATATAAAATCATTAGCCCCTACTACGCGCGCTTTTGCTTTATCGTATACACCATCTTTGCTAGAAAGCATAATTATAGGTATATCTTTGAAATCTTGATTATGTTTGACCAGAGCACAAGTCTGATAGCCATCTAATTTAGGCATCATAATGTCTAAAAAAATAACATCAGGCTTCACATCGACAATTGTGGATAAAGCTTCGTAACCGTTTTCTGCAAGTGTTACCTCATAACCAGAATCTGATAAAAACTGCAAAGCTGAGTTTCTTACTGTACTACTATCATCGATTACCATAACCTTTAAGCTGTCTTGCTTGTTTTCCATATCATCCTCAATAGTTTTCAAATAATATACTTAAAACTTTACTTTTACTTAATTTACTAGTGTATATATAATTATAACAGCAACTAGTTACTATAAGTATTTTTAATACTTATAAATTTTCTATTAATACACAACCACTACTTAAATCTGGTACTAAATTATTAATTAATAATTCAAACAAACATCTGCATGCGTCAATCTATTATAAAAGACAATATTAAATTAGCTATAGTAATGGATCCATTGGATTCAATTAATATAAAAAAAGACTCTACTTATGCCATGATCAAAGAAGCGTCCCGTCGCCATTGGCAAATATTCACCTGTACACCGCATGATCTCTACGTTGATAATAGTACACCCAAAGCTATATTCACAGAAATCTCTCTCAATTCACCCTCTCACCTGACTAATAATAACTGGTATTATAATAAGAATATAATTAGCATGGATCTGCGAGATATCGATATCCTTCTGCTGCGCAAAGATCCGCCATTTGATTTGGAATATATTTATTGTACTTATATCTTAGATATGGCGCAGGAACACGGTGTTTTAGTAGCTAATAATCCTACTAGCGTACGTAATAATAATGAAAAACTCTCTGTACTAAACTACCCTGAACTCACCCCTGCTTACCTAGTAACTGCTAATAAACAAAAACTAGTAGAATTCAGCAATCAACATGAAACAATTGTTGTAAAACCACTCGATGGCATGGGCGGACGTTCTATTTTTAAAATACAAGCCGGCGAAGATAATATTTCTGTCATACTGGATACTATTACTGATTACGGCCAAAAAACCATCATGGCTCAAAAGTTTATTCCTGAAATATTCAAAGGTGATAAACGAGTATTGATTGTTGATGGCGAGCCTATCAGCCATGGCTTAGCACGAATCCCCGCTCCAGGCGAATTTCGCGGAAACTTAGCCGCAGGTGCAAGCGGTGTTGCTTTTAAATTATCTGATCGCGATCTTTTTATCGCACGACAATTAGGCCCTAAACTTAAGGCCCAAGGTTTATATTTTGTTGGTATAGATATAATTGGTGATTATTTGACTGAGATTAACGTTACTTGTCCAACATGTATCCAAGAAATCGATCAGCAGTGCAATCTAAACATAAGCGCTGTATATTTAGATTGCCTGCAAAATAAACTCAGCTAATCTATACCCAAAGCACTTCAATTTGCAGCTAGGCGCGCGCGAAGGGGAGCAGCGGAGTGTACAAATAAGTACATGAGCAGCGAAACAAGCGCGCAACAACGCTGCAAATTGAAAGGCGAAGGGTATATTAATCAATATTCTCTGGTGCTCTTTCAGTATCTAACGGTATGTCCATTGCTGCTGCTGG
>CAYLXL010000013.1:0-47987 GCA_964387745.1 uncultured Gammaproteobacteria bacterium
GCATTCTACCTGGGGTTCGGCGTTCGACTAGCGCAAAAAGTGCGGAAGTCGGGAGGGATAGTTCCTCCTGGAAGTATCCAAACGTCTTCAGGTGATTCATTTATTTCAAGAATAGGAGATATTATCCATAGGAGGGGCTTCGATTGAATTATACCACCAAAAACATTAAATAACAGCCACTTTGCTGGGATGAGAAATGTAGGTTATTTAATGAGTTTGCTATAACTCAGGCCCCACAAGGCTCAGTATCAACCCAGCTCAGCTTCACTAATTGACTCGCAAAACAATTGTTACATTTTGAGCCACAGTTCACTGTCCTGCGCTCACAATAAATTTTATTTTTAGCAATATAATGCTGAGCCATTAACATGATTTGATTAGGCTCTTCGCCAAATTCCAACGATAACTTGGTTAGAGCTGTTTGACCATGGGTCTGTAAATAAGTTTTAAGCTGTTGTAATGTGAGCATTATTATTAAGATTAAAATAATTATTTAATTTACCAGATTTTAAATATTTATAAGCTAACAGATGGGTAATAATAATAAAGCCCACAATGCTAATAAATCTAAATGGATTTGATAATATTGTCGATGATTGATAGACAATGGTCGCACTGCAATACGCTATATCTAAGCTCCATAATAAAGACAGCACAGCCCAATTTCTGCCAATTTCCCGTATTAATATACTAAAAGTAGAGAGACAGGGGATGTATAATAAAATAAACAAGCAATAAGCAAAAGCAGCTACTGTACTTGGGAATGCTTGGCTTAATTTATGATAACTAGTACTGCTAAAATCTTCAATGCTTGCTGTGTTTAACAAATCGACAGTTGAATTTTTTTCTATGACTTTATCAGCGTCAGTATATAAAGTATTTAACGTACCTATAACTACTTCTTTGGCTAAGCTGCCTGTAATCAAACCCACAGTTGCTGGCCAGTTATCTTGTTCTATGCCCATGGGACTTAAAATGGGCGTTATAGTTTTACTAAGCTGGGCTAACGCAGATTGATCTGCATGCGAGTTAATCTCAGATTGATTTAGCCACTGGCCATGGTGCTGAGTTCGTCAGTCTTGAACATGTGCTATATTATTAACGAACTGTAATACTATACAGATAGGGATAATTAACTTACCAGCACGGGTGATAAAGCCATAAATGTGCTGCCAGCTTGTAATTAAAATAGTTTTTGCATTTGGTAAATTATAACTAGGTAACTCTAATATAAACGGAGTTTTATTATTCAGCAGTATAGTTTTTTTAAGAACTAGACCCGTAATTAAAGCGATAACGATGCCGGTTAGATATAAAATAAAGACCATTAAAGCGGCACGTGTAGGAAAAAAGGCACTCGCAAAGACTATAAAAATAGCTAAGCGTGCACTGCACGACATAAATGGGCTCATTAAACAAGTTAAGATTCGGTCTTGATGGTTATGTAAGGTGCGTGTTGACATAATAGCCGGAACATTGCAGCCAAAGCTAATAATTAATGGTAAAAATGATTTACCGGGTAAGCCGACGGCGAGCATTAATCTATCCATTACAAAAGCAGCGCGGGCCATGTAACCAGAGTCTTCGAGACAGGTTAATAAAATAAAAATAATAGCTATTTGTGGGATGAAACCCATAACGGTTGCCAATCCCGTGCTTAGGCCATAGTTTAAATTTACTGCTATATTATCAGGTAAAGATAAAGTGTTGCTTAAAAATAGCGATAAGTAATTGACAATATAGCTGCTTGGAATCTCAAATAAAGGCTTTAATTCTTCGCCTAGGCTAATAGCTAGCTCAAATACGATATACAGCAAAAGAAAAAAGATGGGGATTCCTAAATATTTATTAAGAACTATATTATCAATTTTATTACTTACGCTTGTTGTTGATGTTTGGGTGTTTGATTGTTTTTGTTGTTGATCAATGCATGCTGAGTAAATTTGATTAATTATTTTATAACGCAAATCAGCAATAATGATATCTGGATCATCTTGATAATGGTCAGTAACTGCTTGCTTAGCTGCTAGAATCTGTGGATAAATAGATTTAATTTGCGGGTATACAGCTGATTGCGGTGTGATCTCTGATTCGATATAGCCTAATGCTAAGCCATAATTATTAAAACTATTTTTTGCAGTTAATAGCTTGCTCAAATCAGCTATAATATTGCTTAATTCAGCGAAGTCATGTTGGTTAAAGATCAGCGGTTGAGTAGTATTAGGTTGTTTATTTAAAGTTTGAGCAATATGAGCTTTGATATTAACAATATTGTTTTTAATATCTTTGGTGCCGCTAGCAGTAATAACAGGACAGCCTAAAAGTTCACTTAATTTTTTACTTAAAAGATCTTTATCTAGATTGAGCTTAGCAAATTGTGATTTGTCTGTCATATTAAGAATAACTAAACAAGGTAAACCGAGCTCTCGTAACTGTAGGGTTAGATAAAGATTTCGTTTAAGATTGCTGGCGTCTAATATATTAATATATAAATCAGTATTATTATTTTTGATGAAATTATTGGCGATTTCTTGATCAATTGAGTTGTTTTGTGGGGCGGGTGATATCGAATATAAACCAGGAAGATCAGTAATGACGATATCTTGTTTGTTATAATGATAATGACCAGTTTTTTTTTCGACTGTTACGCCAGGCCAATTGCCAACTTTTTGTCGGGTGCCCGTAAGATTATTGAATATAGTGGTTTTGCCACAATTGGGGTTACCAATCAAAGCCACCTGAAATGCTTTGGGTATGAGATCGAAATTAGACTTAGATTTAGACATAGCTTGGTTCTATGATGACTGACTGTAATTCTGTTTCTCTTAAGCTTAAGCTAAATTGCTCTAAATCGATTTGAACCGTACGCGAAAAGGGCGCAAAACGCTTGACTAAAAAAGTAGACCCTGGGATTAATCCCATTACTAATAAATGCTGACGATAGTCTTTGTTAATATTTTTATCGTAGCCTTTAATGATATATTTTTTATCGCGCTGCAACTTATTGTTCGCCATATAATAAATACAAGTTGGTTTAGAAACATGTATTCATTATATTGTTAATGAGAATTATTATCAATAACGTTAAAGAGATTTAATCTTCAGCTACTGGGTAGCCAGCAGCGAGCCAGCCGCGCATGCCGCCAGTCATTGAACTAACATCTTTGTAACCCATTTTAAGAAGGTTATCAGCAGAAATGAGTGATCGGCTACCGCCACCACAATAGAGGACTAATTTGGTGTCTTTATTGGGCACAGCCTTTTCTATATCTCTTTCTAGCACACCTTTAGAGATATGGATGGCGCCTGGAATAAAACCTCTATCCCATTCATCTAATTCTCTTACATCAATTAACGTCAGATTATTTTGATCGGCGTTGTCAATTAAGTTTTTTGTTGTTTCAACGGTAACTTCTGGTACTTCTTGTTTTAGGCCTGAGACTAAACTAGTAAAACCCGGGGAATGATTAAGTGGATTATTCATGATTAACAACTCCTAAATTATATATGGTTTGAATTTAAGCCAATTAAAATTTCCTCATAAATCTTAACAAGCTGTTCTAAATCGTTTACTGATACATGCTCATTAATTTTGTGAATACAGTCATTTAATGGTCCTAATTCTATAAGCTCACAGTTAAAAGCGGGTGAAATAAAACGGCCATCTGAAGTACCGCCATGCGTAGCGAGCCTACAGTCATTATTAGTAATTTTTTTGACGGCTGCCTGTACTATAGATGTCAAAGTGCCTTTTTTGGTTAAAAAGGGCTCAGCATAATATTGCCAATTAATTTTATAATTTAATTTATGCTTATTTAACATGGACTCAATCGTTTCAATGAGGCTACTAAAAGACGAGCAACTTGCATAACGTAAATTAAAGTGAACGCTTAAGGTGCCGGGAATAACATTAGTTGCACCTGTACCTGCTTCAATATTAACAATTTGTAAACTAGTTGGTGGGAAGTATTCATTACCATTATCCCATGTATGGTTAACTAGTTCTTGCAGAAAATTTAAACTGGTGTGTACAGCATTATTAGCTCGGGTAGGGTAGGCTACATGGCCTTGTGTGCCATAGATCATCAGTTCACCAGTCAAAGATCCACGTCGGCCATTTTTAATGATATCGCCCAGTGCTTCTTCGGAAGATGCTTCGCCTATGATGCAGTAATCAATATTAATCCCACGTTGCTTTAGTATGTCAACAACATAGCGGGTGCCATGAATAGCTGGGCCTTCTTCGTCACTAGTGATTAAAAAGCCTAAAGAACAATGAAGATTATTTTTATTGTTAACTATAAAGTTTTTTGCGGCAACCATCATAGCAGCAACACTGCTTTTCATATCAGCAGCTCCGCGACCATATAATGTATTATTCTTTACAGTTGGCTCAAATGGCGGGGAATCCCATTGTTCTAGTGGGCCTGGGGGCACCACATCAGTATGACCAGCTAGTACAACCAGCGGGCCAGAATTAGTATAAACAGCCCAAAGGTTACTGACCTCACCATTAGGGAGGTGTTCAACAGAAAAACCGAGATTGGTTAAATAATCCGCGATAAAGACTTGGCAGCCAAAATCATGGGGAGTAACCGAGGGTTTGCTGATTAATTCTTTAGCTATTGCTAGAACTTCTGAGGAGCTCATTGATACTCACTTTTTTACGGGTTTTTTCATCCACTTGTTTAATAATAATAGCGCAATTTAAACTATGAGTATTGTCATCTGCGGGTAGACTGCCAGGCACAACTACAGAATACGGCGGGATATAGCCATAAGAGATTTCTTTGGTTATGCGATTATAAATTTTAGTGCTTTGACCTAGAAACACGCCCATGCTGATAACTGAGCCCTGGCCAACGATGACGCCTTCAACAACTTCCGAGCGCGCGCCGATAAAGCAATCGTCTTCAATAATAGTAGGATTGGCTTGTAAAGGCTCTAAAACACCCCCTATGCCTGCGCCGCCTGAGAGATGCACGTTTTTACCAATCTGTGCACAAGAGCCAACAGTCGCCCAAGTGTCTATCATACAGCCTGTGTCGACATAAGCACCAATATTTACAAAGCTTGGCATTAATATAGTATTAGACCCAATAAAGCTACCAAAGCGGGCTATAGCACCAGGGACTACCCGTACCCCTGAATTGGTGAAGTCTTGTAATGACAGATCTGAATATTTTAAGGGGACTTTATCGAAATATTGGCAGTGATGGTTATCAAAAACAGCATTATCATTGGCTCTGAAAGACAGCAAGACTGCTTTTTTAAGCCATTCGTTTACTTGCCATTTATTGTTAACTTTTTCTGCAACTCGTAAGTTACCATTGTTTAATAACGTCAATACCATATCAATATTGGATCTTAACTCTGGATCAACATTACTAGGTGTTATATTTTGACGGTCTTCAAAACTGGTTTCAATATTCTCTTTTAATGTAGATAAGAGGTTTTGCAGATATGCTTGTTCATTGCTGTGCATAACTAGGCCTTAATATATAATATGTATGAATAGATGATTTATAAATGGTTATAATAATCAGGTGACTTTTCTTCTTCTCTGAGAGTTAAGATTTCAAAGCCGGTCTCAGTGACTAAGATAGTATGCTCCCATTGTGAGGACAGACTATGGTCTTTAGTTACAACTGTCCAATCATCGGGCATTAATTTTACTTCTTTTTTACCTGCGTTAAGCATGGGTTCAATAGTAAACGTCATACCGGCTTTAAGAGTCAAACCTGTGTTGGGCTTACCATAGTGCAAAACTTGTGGATCCTCGTGAAAGACTCGACCAATGCCGTGCCCACAATAGTCTCTAACAATACTAAAACCCTGAGCCTCAGATAAGCTCTGGATGGCATGACCAATGTCACCTAATTTGGCGCCTGGTTTAACTAATTTGATCCCAGCTAACATGGCATCACGAGAAATCTTGACTAGTCTATCAGCAAGAATTGAGGTTTTGCCTACACAAAACATTTTGCTGGTATCACCATGATAACCGTCTTTTATGACTGTAACGTCTATATTGATGATATCACCAGATTTTAATTTTTTGTTACTAGGGATGCCATGACACACTTGGTGATTTATAGATGTACAAATTGACTTTGGGAAGCCCCGGTAATTTAAACAAGCTGGAATAGCTTTTTGGACGTTAACAATGTAATCATGGCAGATTTTGTCTAATTGTTCAGTTGTGACGCCTACTTGGACGTGTTCGCCAATCATAGATAGAACTTCACCGGCAAGCTTGCCAGCAACGCGCATTTTTTCGATTTCTTCAGGAGTTTTTATACTGATGCTCATGCTTAAACCATGCTTAAACTAAGTAAAATTTAATAAAGTGTTGATTATATAGTATGTAACTCGATTAGAGAAGCTTAAACTCAGTAAATTAAGGTGTAGAAGCTGCTATTACCAAGTTGTACAATACCAAAAGTAACACAGCGAAGCACTTATTTCTGAATTGCTTTGATAACTTTTTGTATTATTTTAGCTGTAACTTTGGTTTGATTTTCAATCTTGCTTATATAAGCCTGAGTAACCCCCATAAGCTTAGCTAGCTCTTCTTGTGTTATACCAGCTTGAATACGTGCTAAAGCAACCGGATTATCTATGTAATCAGCAGGATTAAATAGCTCATATTCTTGTTCTTCATTAACCTGTTTCAGCTGTTTAGCGATTTGATGCCGCAGAGCTTCATATGCAGCAATAGGTAAGAGCACATATTCAACTTTGCCATCCATCGATTTAATTGTTTGTAAGTTCATTTGTAAGCACCTCCACGAGGTTTAATTTTCTCAATCGAAATAATTTTTACGGTGTTGTCTCTATCAAAAATAATTCGCCACTGTCCAACACGGAGCCGAAAATAAGGCTCGCCCTGTAATTTTTTTACATCTAAGCTCTGGTTGTCGGGATCTTTACCTAATAATACAATTTTTTCAGCGAGCCTAGTTCTATCAGGTTGTTGTACACTTTGTAGTGCTTTTTTAGCCTGTTTTTTGATCAACAATGTGTACGACATATAACAACTTATTATTACTTCTTAATAATTAGTTTAGGTTATAATTGGTTATAAATCAAGCGGGTCGGCATAACTAATTATAACTAAAATATATAGCGAATTCAATTACTAAAGATACTATGACTAATAGATCAATTTTATTGAAATAATCATCAGGTTATGTTATAAAGTTCAGGTTAAATATAACTTAACAAATAACAATATATTCGAGCTGTTCCAGTTATATCTTGCTTGGGTGCCTAGCTTAATAGTACGGTGAGTGAGATTGTGAATATGTTAATATAAACAACCCTAAAACAGAGGAAAACTCATGAGCAAAGCTAATGTAAGCATGCGTGACATGCTAGTCGCAGGTATTCATTTTGGTCACCAAAAGCGTTTTTGGAACCCTAAAATGGAACAATTTATTTTCGGTGCCCGTTCTAAGATTCATATTATCAACCTTGAAAAGACTATGCCTCTTTTTCAGGAAGCACTGCAATTTATCCGTAAAAAAGTTACCGGCAGATCAAAGATTTTATTCGTAGGCACAAAACGTTCTAGCCAAGAAATCATCAAAACTCACGCTGAGCGTTGTGGTATGCCTTATGTTAATCACCGTTGGTTAGGTGGGATGTTAACGAACTACAAAACTATTCGTCAGTCTATTAAACGTCTTAAAGAATTAGAAAAGATGTTCCAAGATGGCACTATTAATAAATTCACTAAGAAAGAAGTTTTAATGTTCGATCGTGAATTAAAAAAACTTGATCGTTCACTTGGTGGTATCAAAGATATGACTGGTTTGCCAGATGTAATTTTTGTTATTGACGTAGGTTACGAACATATCGCTATTAAAGAAGCAAAAAGATTGGGTATCCCTGTTGTTGGTGTAGTTGATACTAATAATAGCCCAGATAACATTGATTATGTGATTCCAGGTAATGATGATGCACAAAGAGCTATTGAATTATATGTTTCAACCATAGCAGATGTTATTCTAGAAGCCAAAAGTGATCGCGAACATAGTTTAGTGCAAGAAATAAGCCGGGCTGATGCTGATAGTTTATTGACAGCTGATGATCTTGTTGTTGCAGATCTAGATTCTAGTGACGAAGGCGATAAAGAAGTTAAAGCTGCAGCACCAAAAACTGTAACTACTAAACGCCCAGCTGTAAAAGCTACTGCGGTTAAAAAACCAGCAAAAACTACAGCTACTAAAGCTAAAAAGAGCGACAGCGAAGGGAGCAACTAATTATGACGATTACAGCTGCAATGGTAAAAGAACTGCGTGATAGAACTCAGGCAGGTATGATGGAATGTAAAAAAGCATTATCAGAATCAAATGGTGATATCGAAGTAGCCATTGAAAACATGCGTAAAGCAGGTCATGCAAAAGCAGATAAAAAAGCGTCACGTACAGCTGCGGAAGGTATTATCTTCATTAAATATGATGCCGATAATAAAAACGTAGTTATGTTAGAAGTCAATTGCGAAACTGATTTCGTTGCTCGTGATACTGGCTTTACTGACTTTGTAAAAAATACTGCAGAAGCAGCATTAAATAAAAACGTTACTGAAGATCAACAATTATTAGATCAAAAAATCAATAATGGCGAAACTGTTGATGAAGCAAGAAGAAATCTGATTTCTAAAATTGGTGAAAACATCAACTTAAGAAGATTTACTAAGTTGTCAACTGAATCTGGTTCGCTAGGCAGTTATAGCCATAATGACCGTATTGGTGTGATTGTTGAACTTGAAGGTGGTTCAGCTAATCTTGCTAAAGACATCGCAATGCATGTTGCCGCAGCTGCTCCAATAGTTGTTAGCCAGGATGATGTACCAGCTGATGTGATAGCTAAAGAGCGTGAGATTTTCAGTGCTCAAGCTAAACAAAGTGGTAAACCTGCAGAAATTATTGAAAAAATGATCGTAGGTAGAATCAATAAATATCTTGATGAAGTTAGTTTATTAGGTCAAGCTTTTATTAAAGATCCTAATATAACAATTGCAAAATTACTTGCTTCTTCAGGAGCAAAAGTTAAGAGCTTTGTTAGATATCAGGTTGGTGAAGGTATCGAGAAAAAACAAGATGATTTCGCAACCGAAGTAATGGCTCAAGTAAAAGGGGCTAATTAATTTTAATTAGTAATGGAGTATTATGACAAATTTGCCATATAAAAGGGTTTTACTAAAGTTGAGTGGTGAAGCCTTAATGGGCAAAGGTGCTTTTGGTATCGAGCCTATTGTATTAGAACGTTTAACTAGTGAAATAAAACAAGTTGTATCTTCTGGAATTCAATTAGGTGTCGTGATCGGTGGTGGTAACATCTTCCGCGGAGCTGCTTTACAGCAGGCTGGTGTGGAGCGTGTTACAGCCGATCAGATAGGTATGCTGGCAACCGTCATCAATGCTCTAGCCATGCGTGAAGCTTTAGAAAATATAGGTGTCCAAACACGTATTATGTCAGCTATTCCGATGAGTGGCATAGTCGATCATTATGATCGAAGAAAAGCTATTCATCAGATGCAAGTTGGCCGTGTTATCATATTTGCAGCCGGTACAGGTAATCCTTTAGTAACTACTGATTCAGCAGCGAGTCTTCGTGGTATAGAAATTTCGGCAGATGTGGTTCTGAAAGCTACAAATGTTGATGGTATTTATACAGCCGATCCTGCCAAAAATCCTGATTCAACAAAATATACGACAATCAGTTACCAAGAAGCTCTTAAAAAAGAACTTGGAGTAATGGATCTTGGCGCTTTTTGTCAATGCCGTGATTACGGTATGCCAATAAGAGTATTTAATATTAATATTCCTGGAGCGCTAGTAAGAGTTGCTCATGGAGATAATGAAGGTACTCTAGTTACAAATTAGAGAGGTAATAGTGATTAATAATCTTCAAACTGATGCTCAAGCTAGAATGGAAAAATGCATTCTATCATTGAAGCATGAATTTACTAAAATTCGTAGCGGCAGGGCTAATCCTGCATTGTTGGAAGCCATACAGGTGCCTTATTATGGAACTGATACGCCTCTGAAACAAATTGCTACTATAGTAGTTGAAGATTCTAGAACGTTATTAGTTACTCCATGGGAAAAAAATCTTAACTCAGCTATTGAAAAAGCTATTATGATAGCGGGTCTTGGGCTTAATCCTGCAAGTTCTGGTAATGGGGTAAGAGTCCCGTTACCGCCATTAAATGAAGAGCGTCGTCGTGAGATGGTGAAGATTACGCGTAGTGAAGCAGAAGACGCTAAAGTTGCTATCAGAAACGTTCGCCGTGATGCTAACAATTTAGCTAAAGATTTGCTAAAAAATAAAAAAATTACCGAAGATGATGCAAAAAGATCAGAAGACCAGATTCAAAAATTAACTGATAGATTTATTAAAGAAGTTGATCAGCTGCTTGCAAGTAAAGAAGCAGAGTTAATGGAAGTATAAGATCTGTTTCGGCTTAATCCACTTATATAAGTATTAATATTAATGGCATCCAATCGTTTACCTAATCATGTCGCTATTATCATGGATGGAAATGGTCGCTGGGCAACTCAGCGTCATTTGCCGCGTTATAAGGGGCATTCTGAAGGTGGTAAAGCAGCTGAGCGTGCTATAAATGCGGCGGCAAAGAGTAAGATAAATTATTTAACTTTATTTGCATTCAGTAGTGAAAATATTTTACGTCCACCAGCAGAGATTGTTTTTTTAAAGAAATTGTTCTATAAAAACATTTCCGAACGTCTCGATGAGCTTCATAAAAATAATATAAAATTAAAGTTTATTGGCGATTTAAAGTTTTTCGGTGAGGAGCTGAATGCCAGAATGGTTGCAGCAGAGACTTTAACAAAAGATAATACAGGTCTTTTTTTAACTATAGCTTTAAATTATGGCGGTCGCTGGGATATAACCCAGGCCTGTAATAAAATAGTTAATAACTTTCTAGAAAAAAATAAAGATAATACTACTACAATAGTTGCTGTTACTGAACAAGATATAAAAAACAATCTCGCAACAGCTGGCCTGCCTGATCCAGACTTATTAATTCGTACCAGCGGCGAACAAAGAATCAGTAACTTTTTGTTATGGCAGTTTGCTTATACTGAGTTGTATTTTAGTTCTAAGTTTTGGCCAGACTTTAACGCAGATGACTTTGATTTAGCACTGCAGTATTATTCGACAAGAAGCAGGCGATTTGGTTTGGCGGTTGAGAGTAGTGAGATAGCGGAAGAGGCATGATTAGAGTCGTACTCTGGCTATCTCCACAAAGTTTCAATAAAAGTACGCGTTCACCATATATGACAAATAGTAAGTGTTCACTACACAGATAGCGAGCGAAGGATCTTCCCCTCCAGGGGAAGTACCCGAGTGCAACGAGGGGGAAGGGGTGGTTTGAGTTTTGCACAACCTTATTAAAATTAAGTCGTGCTATGTTTAGGCAACCCCATCCCCTTTTGCTACGCAAAAGGTACTTCCCCTGAGGGGAAGATCACTCTGTTCATTATCTCTAAGCTGGACACTTACGACAAATATTCGAATAGCTGAACGCGTACGTTAATAATTACATAAAGAATGGAAAACTTGTGCAAAATCTCTTTAATAACAATCTGGTTCTACGCCTCCTAACAGCACTCATCGCTATTCCATTAGTTTTAATCTTGATTATCAAAACCAGTGATAAAGCATTTTTGAATATATCGTTGTTAATTATGTGCTTTTGTAGCTCTGAATGGTCAAGGCTCGTGAAATTAAAAAGCGCTTTGGCATGGATGTTTGTTGCTACTAATGTTTTCGTTGTTTACTTTCTATCTGATTTGCTATTAATGTCTAATGCCGTTATAGATAATTATTTTTTATTATCGGTCATTATCTTGTGGTTCTGTCTTGCGTTGTCTGTAGTTGTTTACAATCTTAAACCTTACCAGATTGCAAAAATAAATCTTGTCGTCTTTGTTTTCAGCTTTATCTTGGGTGCTTTTATTATTACCCCTGGTTTTATCTGTTTAAATTATTTAAAAACAGTAAATGCTAATGGCTATTTGTTCATTATATTCTTGTTGATTTTAGTTTGGGCAATTGACACAGGATCATATTTTAGTGGTAGATTGTTTGGCAAGTATAAACTAATTCCTAATGTCAGCCCAGGTAAGACTATTGAGGGAGCGATAGGGGGGCTATTTTTTTTATGCATTAGCGCTCAAATATTGTATTATAACTTCAGTATACTTAATAACGCTGCAAGTTTAAAATCTTGGTTGCTAATAAGCTTAGCAATATATTTTGCTGCAATAACAGGTGATCTTGCTATCAGCATGTTTAAACGTATTGTGGCTGTAAAAGATACTGGCACTATACTACCTGGACATGGCGGTATATTAGATCGCTTGGATAGTTTTTTTTGTGCGATGCCATTATTTTGCTACTGCTTGCTCTGGTTCCGTATTATACAATAGATATTATAAAACATAAGGAAATTATGAGTGTTTATCTAATACCAATATTACCTATATTGGGATTCTTACTTACAACTTGCATACTTGTTGCTTTTCATGAATATGGCCATTATATAATTGCACGACTTTGTGGTGTCAAAGTATTAAATTTTTCTATTGGGTTTGGTCCTAAGTTATATAAAAAAACAAGTAAATCAGGCACTGAGTTTAGTGTGTCAGCCATACCTTTAGGTGGTTATGTAAAAATGCTAGATGAACGAGAAGCACCAGTTGTCACTGATGAATTATCCTATGCTTTTAATAGGAAATCTCCGTGGAAAAAGCTTGCTATCGTATTAGCAGGACCAGTCTTTAATTTTATTTTAGCTTTTATTGCTTTTTACTGCACTTTTATCTACGGTGTGCAGATAGAACGACCAGTTATTCAATATATTGAACCCAATTCTATGGCCGCGCAGGCAGGGTTAAAAGTTAATCAGGAAATTCTTAGTATTGATAATCAAAATATATCTTCGATTGAAGATATGCACATGGTCTTAGCGGCTAGACTCGGCACTAGTGGCGACTTATTTATAAGTACAAAGGATCTAAATGATAAAGATTTATCGACTAGGCAAGATCATAAATTAGTTTTGAACTATTGGTATAGCGATATCAATAAAGAGCCTATCACACAAAGTTTAGGTATATGGATGATTCCTAAAGATAAAGGGCTTCAGGTGAGCGAGATCCATCCTGCTAAAGGGGCTGATTTAAGTGATTTTAAAACGGGTGATATAGTCACAGGTTATAACGGCAAGCCGATTGAAAGATGGGATGATTTTTTAAGTTATATTAAAAATAATCCTGATCAAGAAGTTAAAATAAATATTATACGTGCTGCTGAACCTCTAGAAATAAGCGCGAAGATTGGTAGTCAGGAAGACAGTGAAACCAACACAAAAACAGGTCTTTTAGGCATAAATTTTAAATTACCGTTCTATTTAGCCACTCAAAATTATGGCGTTATTGAATCACTCAGTAAAGCTTTTAATAAAACAGTTTATTATATAGCGCAAACTTTTCATATGATATATAAACTAATAATTGGACAATTGGGCCTTGATACCATAAGAGGGCCGATATTGGTTGGTCAAGCAGCTAGTATGCAGATTCAAATTAGTTGGATAAATTTTTTAGATTTTCTAGCCATCATCAGCATAGGCTTAGGTGTTATAAATTTATTACCAATTCCTGTTTTAGATGGTGGGCATGTAGTGTATCATCTATATGAGGTGCTTTCCGGTAAGCAAGCTTCACAGTTAGCCGAAAAAATTGGAGTAGCCGTAGGTGCTTTATGCTTATTAATTATTATGTCTGTTGCTATTTATAATGACATTATTTATTGGTGATCAATTAATTTTAAAGTAAAAATTTAAGTAAAAATTTAAGTAAAATAAGTAAAATAAGAAATATGAATAAAAAAATTCTTTCTTTGTTATGCGCTTTTGCTAGTGTGTCATCAATCAGTGATGTTTATGCCGCTGAATTCAAACTTAATAATATTAAAGTGATTGGCTTACAAAGAGTCGATGAAGGCGTGATCTACAATTCTTTACCAGTAGCTATTGGTGAAACATTCAGAACAGAAGATACTAGTGAGTATATTAAAGCTATTTACAAAACTGGTTATTTCAAGAGCATCACGATCAATCGCGATAAGAATGATATCATTGTGTATGTAAAAGAAAGACCAAGTATATCGAGTATCAAAATAAATGGTAACGATAGCATGGAAACTGAGGTTCTGAATAAAGCTCTATCGAGTGTTGACATCAAAGAAGGCGGAACTTTTGATGAGTTTACAATTCAAAAAATTACACAAGAGTTGGAACAGCAGTATTTAAGCCAGGGTAAATATGCAGTTAGAATTAAAACAGAAATCAAGGCGCTAGAGCGAAATCGTGTTGGTTTGGTTATTAATATCTCAGAAGGCAAAGTTGCTAAAATTAAACAGATCAAAATTATTGGTAACAAAGATTTTTCAGAGGCCAAACTATTAGAAGAGTTTAGCTTGTCTGAAGGTAGTGTTATTTCCTGGTTTACATTAAGTGATAGATACTCTAAACAGAAACTTTCAGGTGATCTTGAACGGTTAAAATCATTTTATCAAGACCGTGGTTACTTGAACTTTAAAATTAACGATACACAGATATCGTTAACACCAGACAAGAAGAATGTTTATATTACTGTTCAGATTACAGAAGGTGACGTCTATTCAGTTGGTAATATTAATATAGGCGGCAAATACCATCATATCAATCCGGAACTTAAGAAAATAGTAGATATCAAGCGTGGTGAAATTTATTCTGCTAAAAGGATTTCAGACGCTGAAACAGAGATTTTGAATAACCTAGGGCGTTCAGGCTATTCTTTTGCAAAAGTAGAGATTAATAAAAATATTGATTTTGAGAAAAAAATAGTAGATGTAACATTTTTTATACAACCAGGTAGTCGAGTTTACGTCCGTAGAATAAATTTTGCTGGTAATGTAAAAACTCAAGATCAAGTTCTGCGCCGAGAATTACTGCAAATGGAAGGTGGGTTTATCTCACGTGAAAAAATTGAAGAATCTAAGCAAAGACTTTATCAACTAGGCTATATCAAAGACATTAATGTTGAGACCATACCTGTTCCGGGCAATAATGATCAAGTGGATCTCAAGTATAATTTAGAAGAAACTAACACTGGCCATTTAAATGGTGGTTTGGGTTATTCTGATGCTGAAGGCGTTATGTTTAACTTGGGTCTAAGCCAAGATAACTTTTTTGGCACTGGTAAAAGTGTTGCTCTAGATTTCAATAAAAGCCCGGCAGTTGTTAACTATAACATGCGTTATTTTGATCCGTATTTTACAATAGATGGCATCGGATTAGGGTATGATCTGTTTTATAACAAAACTAAACTTTCAAAGCTAGATGTCACTGATTATAGATTAGATATGTATGGCTTTGACTTAAGCTTAAGCTTACCTATGTCAATGTATGATGTGGTTAGAACATCTATAGGTGCACAAAATAAAACTTTGGTAGTATCGCCAACTAAAGCTGCTGCTGAGATTACAGCTTTTAGGGCTAAGCATCATAACTCAAATAATATTTTCCCATACGCTTTAAGTTGGCGTCATAATCGTTTAGACCGTGCTTTGATGCCCACTAAAGGCTGGGGTAACGATTTGGGTGGTTCAATAACCGTGCCTTTTAGTGATATTAATTTCTTTCAAGTTTATAATTTAACTAAGTATTATATCCCGGTCTACAATGAGTTTATATTGCATTTAAAGGGCAGTATTGGCTACAAAAATGGTTATAATAACGACAATTTACCATTCTTTGAGCATTATTATTCAGGCGGAACAGGTAGTGTACGAGGTTTTGTGCAAAACTCTCTAGGGCCTCTTGACTCACGAGGACAGGCATTTGGTGGTGGCACACAACTGCAAGGTACTGTTGAGATGTACATGCCAAAATTGTTTGCTCCTAATGCTTCTTGGCGGCCTTCAGTTTTTGTTGATGCTGGTAATGTTTTTAAAAATAAAATAAAACCAGAAGAGATTAGGGCAGCTGCCGGTGTCGGAGTACAATGGTTGTCGCCTATGGGGCCTTTATCAGTAAGTTATGCTGTGCCTATTAGGCATAAAAAAGATGATCAGTTACGAGGCTTTAACTTTGCTTTCGGCTCTAGCTTCTAGATTATAGATACTATATAATTTGCGGAAGCTAAGTCTAGGTTGGGTTCGCTGTTGCAGTTTAATTTGTTGTAAGACAAAGGGCATGATAATCCTGCAGCTTGAAAATTTAAGGGTATAATAGATTTTATTAATTTAGGAGTAGACATGAAAAATATACGCAATATATTAGCTGCAAATTTAATATTAATGAGCTGCATAACTAATTCTGGTGTTACTGCTGCAACACAAGCGACTCCTAGTGTACCCGTTGCTTCAGTTACAACACCAGCCGTACCTACATCAGGTTTAAGAGTAGCAGTTGTAGACATAGGTGTTTTTCAACAACAATTTTTAGAAGAAGTTAATACTAAACTAGAAGCACAATTTAAAGATCGCCAAGCTGACATTCAAAAAATGGTCAATAAATTTAGAGATGACCAAGATAAATTGCAAAAAGATGCTAATATTATGACCGCTAAAAAAGTCGATGAGGCGAAAGACTCGTTGATTAAACAGCAGAATCAATTACAAATAGAAGCGAAGAAATTTGATGATGATTTAAATCAAAAACGTCAACAAGAATTAAAAATAAAACTAGATGATCTAACCAAGGTTGTTAATACTATAAGCGCTAATAAATATGATATGGTAATAGCTAAAAATGTAACATTATTTACTAGTGAACAGTTTGATATCACTGATCAAGTAGTTAAAGCTTACAAAGATTTAGTAGCTGCTAAAACTGCTAGCAATGCTAAAGGCTCTAAGAAAACTAAAAACGCATAATTGTTGTAAACCAAATGAAGACAAGTTTTAATCTGAAAAAATTAGCTGAGTATATTTCAGCTGATTTAAAGTTAAATAATCAAGATCCAAATTTAGCAATAAGCGGAGTAGCTACGCTTGCAAATGCTGGAACTTCTGACTTGTCTTTTTATACAAATACGCAATACCGTGATGATTTGCTGGCTACAAAAGCTGGTGTTATTATTACCTCTGATAAGCACGCTGAATTAATTACGCATTCAGCATGTTTAGTAGTAAAGAACGCCCACGTAGCTTATGCTAAATTAGCTACTTTATTTAATGATTCTAATAAACTTAATTCTCTTCCTGTTATCCATTCTACTGTAGTAATAGGTGAGAATTGTCATATTGATAAATCTGTAACTATTGGTGCATATGTAGTGATTGGCAATAACGCGACTATAGGTCCTAATGTTATTGTTAAATCAGGCGTGATTATTGGTGATAATTGTGTGATAGGTGAAGGAACTTTAATCTATCCAAAAGTGGTTCTATATAATGGTGTACAGATTGGTAAAAATGTTATTATTCACAGCGGAGCTGTTATTGGTTCCGATGGCTTTGGATTCGCATTCACTGATGAAAAAACGTGGCTAAAAGTTCCGCAACTAGGCGCTGTTGTAGTAGCTGATAATGTTGAGATTGGTGCTAATACAACTATTGATTGTGGGGCAATAGAAAATACTGTTATTGAAGAGGGTGTAAAACTCGATAATCAAATTCAAGTGGCTCATAATGTTGTCATAGGTAAGCATAGCATTATAGCTGCACAAGTAGGTATTGCCGGTAGCTCTCATATTGGTCAATACTGTGCCTTTGGTGGCGGTAGTGCTATTTCAGGTCATATCAAAGTCGCTGATGGCGTGAAGCTTGCTGGTTTTTCAACAGTAGGACAAGATATTACTGAACCTGGTTTTTATGCTTCAGGAACCGGTCCTGTAATCCCTTATTTAAAATGGCGACGGGCTACAATTCATTTTGAAAATCTAGATAAATATGTAACGCAGTTAAAACAACTAGTTAAAGAAAAACATGAATAAGACTCTTTCTAATATAAGAATTCAAGAAATTTTAAAAAAGATACCACATCGACACCCGTTTATATTAGTTGATCGTATTTTAACTTTAGAGACGGGCAGCAATATAGTTGCGATAAAAAACGTTACTAGTAATGAATGCTGTTTTCAAGGACATTTTCCAGAGTTACCAGTTATGCCTGGCGTGTTGATTCTAGAGAGTCTGGCGCAAGCTTGTGCTTTATTGTTTATTTATTCGATGGAGCATGATGCTTTGAATGGTTATGTCCAGCCAGAAAAAGGTACTTTTTTATTTGCAGGGATGGATAATGTCAGATTTAAAAAAGTAGTTGAACCTGGTGATCAATTAATTCTTGAGTCTAAAATTGTAAAATACAAAAAAGACTTGGCAAAATTTTCAACCCAAGCTCTAGTTGGAGATAGCGTGGTTTGTTCTGCAGATATGTTGTCAGCTTACAGAAACATAGAGGTTGGCGCATGAGTGAAGTTATTGCGAACCAAATCCATAGCAGTGCTATTATTCATCCGTCTGTTGAATTGGGACATAATGTTACTATTGGTCCGTGGACAAGAATAGGGCCAAATGTAACCATAGGTAATAATTGTGTCATAGGTGATCATGTTGTCATTGATAAAAATACCAAGATGGGCCAAAACAATAAGATTTATCCTTTTGCATCGGTTGGTATTGATCCACAAGATAAATTTTCTCGAGAACAAGCTTTTGTATTAGAAATAGGCGATAACAATACAATTAGAGAATATGTCACAATCAGCCGTGGTACATCTTACGGTGGAGGCATAACTAAAATAGGCAATAATAATCTTATTATGGCTTATTGTCACGTTGCTCATGATTGCATGTTGGCTAATAACATTATTATGTCTAATAATGCTACTTTAGCGGGCCATGTGATCTTAGAAGACTTTGTGACCTTAAGTGGTTTTGCTGGTGTTCATCAGTTTTGTCGAGTAGGCGCCCATAGTTTTCTAGGTATGCGTTGCACAATTAGTCAGGACGTTGCGCCTTATATGCTTGTAGCTGGTGCAGAACCGAGTATTAGAGGTATTAACGCGATTGGTCTTAAGCGACGTAATTTTACTGAAGAAACTATTTTGATATTAAGACAGGCGTATAAAACTATTTATCGTAGTGGTGCAATTTTAAAAGATGCATGCGATGTGCTTTTACAACGATACCCGGATGTACCAGAAGTTAGCTCATTGATAGAATTTATTAAAAAATCTGAGCGTGGGTTGTTGCGGTAGGCCTCTCTCAAATCAGAGCCGCGCTCGTCAGCAAGCGTACACTGAAGATTGTGACTCTGCGAACGCTTAGAGCAACCCTCACCCCAGCCCTCTCCCAGAATGGGTTCGGAAAAATATTTAAGTTAGGGGCTGGGAGAGGGAGCAGTCCGTGCATTTTGCAATGAAGGTTAAATATATTAGCAGCTTGCAGATCCTGCCGTCTGCTATGAATGTGAATTATACTCAGGCCCTCTCCCAGAATGGGTTCAGAAAAATATTTAAGTTAGTGGCTGGCAGAGCGGTAGGGGTGAGGGAGAATTTTAATTCTGCCATTAAATCTATTATTAGGACATAACATGTTCAAAACCTCTTCCCCAACTATTGCCATCGTCGCAGGTGAGCACTCCGGAGCTAATCTAGGTGCTAATCTTATTATAGAACTAAAATCTAAGTATCCTCATGCTAAATTTATTGGCATCGGTGATCAAAAAATGATTGCCGCAGGTCTTGTTTCACTTTATCCAATAGAAAAACTTTCAGTTATTGGTATTTTTAATGTATTAAAAAGACTGCCTGAGTTTATTAAATTAAAAAATAATCTGGTAGAGCAATTGTTAGAAGCTAAAATAGATTTATTTATTGGCATTGATGCCCCTGATTTTAATCTCGTCGTTGCTAAAAAGATTAAAGACTACTCAAGAAAAAATAATTTAAATATTAAAACAGTGCATTATGTAAGTCCTACTGTTTGGGCATGGCGACCTAAAAGAATTTATAAAGTAGCAAAGTCTGTCGATACAGTTTTGTGTATTTTCCCTTTTGAGGCCAAAATCTATCATGATAAAGATATATCTGCTTACTATGTCGGGCATCCACTGGCAGATAAGTTAATCAATAGAACAGAGCTCGATAAAAAAAATAGTTTAAATAAAATCTTTAATTCTAGCGGGGATTTGCAATTAGAAGATAGAGTTATAATCAGTCTTTTTCCTGGGAGTAGGGCGGGCGAGATAAATTCCCTTACGTCAGTATTTTTAGCTGCCGCACAAAATCTGCTCGACCAAAATCCTGGTATTCAGTTTCTTATTCCCATAGTAAGTGAAAAAATCTTTAATATTTGGCAAGAGAATTATAATAAATATTTTGCTGATCAAGACTGGATAGAAAGGCAGCCACGTGAACAAAACCAAGAAGTCTATACGGATTCTAGAAAGAAACTAAAAGAAGCTATAAACATAATTAAATTATATCAATACAATGACCTGACATCATTAGATGTCATGCGTGCATCAGATTTGATCTTGTGTGCTTCTGGGACCACTACTATGGAGGCGTTTTTATTGGGTGTACCTATGGTGGTGGGATACAAAGTCTCTAAGATTAATGAGTTATTATTTAGGCTATTAATTAAAGTAAAATATATTGCTATGCCTAATATATTATCTGATATGATCTACGGCCAACCAATCGTGCCTGAGTTCTTGCAATCAAGATTAACAGTTGATAATCTTACCAATGCTGTAATGGAAGAACTAAAGCAGCATAACAATTTATCAAACCGTTGGTTAGAGTTACAAAAGTTTTTGCAAACAGGGACAAATAAAACTCATGAGCAAATGGTAGTAGAGGCAATAGAAAAAACATAACAATTATCCCATAAGGATCTTTCTTGTCAGCAGAAATAATAAATAAAAATTACAATTATTATAAGACTAAGTATAAACTAATAGCCGGTTGTGACGAGGTCGGTAGGGGCCCTTTGGCAGGCGCTGTTATTGCTGCCGCGGTTATATTGCCAGAAAAATACCAAATCGATTATCTTGCAGATTCTAAAACTTTGACTGAGCCCCAAAGGGAGAGTGCTTTTATTCAAATTATTGATCAAGCAATTAGCTATTCTATTGGACGAGCTGAAGTTGCAGAAATAGATCAGATTAATATACTGCAAGCAAGTTTATTAGCAATGACGCGTGCAATAGAAAATTTAAGTATCCCACCAGAATTCGTTTTAATTGATGGCAATAAACTACCGAAAGGGTTGAGTATACCAGCGGCGAGTGTTATTCAGGGGGATCGACTAGAGCACTGTATTAGCGCTGCCTCTATTGTTGCCAAAGTTACACGTGATCGAGAAATGCTGGAATTATCCAAGCTATACCCAAATTATGGTTTTGCCAAGAATAAAGGCTATGGAACCAAAGAGCATATGACGGCTTTAAAAAATTATGGAGCTACTATAATTCATCGTAAAAGTTTTGCCCCAGTACGGGATGTTATTGCAGCGATAGATTAAAAAATAAAAAATTGAATGGAGCATATGATGGGAAAGAGAAATCTTAAAAAAAATAACACAGGACGGCGCACTAGAAGAATTACAGGTGTTAAAGTCAGCAGTCCTGGTGATGCTATAGAAGAAGCAGCTTTATTAGCATTAGAAGAGCAAGATATTGTTCTAGATGTTAATCCTACTTCTACAGTGGTCACTCTTGCTTGTGTGGGTTATAAGATGGGATCTCAAATGACTGCTTCAGCCCAACCAGAGGTTAAACAACCATCACCCACCACAGCTCAAGATGACGAACAGTATTTTGGTTCTTATTTTGATGATATAGAAGGCAGTTCTTTTTCTGGGTCTATGAAGATTTGAGTGGGTTGGACTATCGGTACAGCACTGATTTCATTCTGGCATTATTTGCGAAGCAAATAACTTTCTCCCTTTTATAAAGTGAGAGGTGAGCGCAGCGAACAGAGAGGGATTTTGTATCCCAAATCTCTCATAAACAATTAATATAAACTTAAGGTATTATGCTTTATTATGCTTGTTAAGAGCTTATGATTGATGGCTGGCTAGAGGAGGAGGCTTTAAGTTGGGGTAAATTCGATATAAATAACCGAATCTGCTATACTTTGAGCATTAATCTTAAGTAAGCTGTTAACTTTAAGACGTAACTATTTGATTATTATAGAAACAGATATATGGCAAACGACACAGATCAAAACTTTAAAGCGTATATAAATGTTACGGACGCTAGCTTACAAGCAGTGGCCACTTCAGAGTTAATAAATAAGCGAGTAGCTGATTGTCTTAAGAAGTTGAATACTTTTTTGAATTTAGATGACACTAAGCGTCCAGCGATCGTGGACCCTTATAAGCCAGAGAACCATAAACCAAGACCACCTGCAAAGTCATCGCAATAGATGTTAGATTTAAATATGAGGTAGTACAATGAAAATTTTAACTGAATTGAAATTAAGACCCGAAGGCGGAGCTGGAGAAGGACCAAAGAATGCAGTTAATCCCCCAAAACTGCCTCCTGATTCTCTTCCTCAAGAAGCAGCCAGCAGTAGACGTACGTTAGCGCCAGATCTTATTCCAACTGACGAAGAAGATTTAGAGTTTGAGAAAAAAAAATTAAAGCAGTACTTAGAGGATAATAAGCATACAAAAGAAAAACACGAAAAACACCACCAGCAAGCTTTGGATATATTAAATAGAGAAGGTGGATTTCTTGCATTGTTAGCAGCTCTTATTGAGATTACAAAAAGTATTAATGATACTGATTTCAAGGCAGTTATAGCTAATTTTGGGACTGCTGTACATAATCTCAAGTGCAATAAAGGTGAAGAATTAGAATATCAGGGTATTGATAAATGGAGTAATGATACAGGAAAAGTACAGCAACGTCTTGATGAGATTGAAGAAAGATTAAAAACGCTCAAGAAAAATGAATCTGGTTTTGATAGCAAAGCTAAAGGGGCTAAAGAAAAAGACCCACCTAAACCTACAGACGGTGCACCTGATCCAGTTGTTACTGCTCCAGTAAAGCAATCAGATTTAGCTAGTTTTGGGCGAGCACAAGGCTCAGCTTTAGAAGCAGGAGGAAAGCCAAAGCCAAAGCCAAACGAAACACCATCCCAGGAGGCGGATCCTACTGTTCCTGATTTAAGATAATCATTGTTAATGAGAACTAAATCACACTTAGTTCTCGTTGTAGATTTATTATTACTCACTTCATAAAATATAAATAGCCGTTATAATACTAATATTATTTATATATTTAAGGCCCCCATAGACATGGAAACCAAACAGGTACCAACAACTATCACACTCAGTGCTGATGATCCTTTTATAAAATACTTAGGCTATATGTATAATTCTGGTGTTACTTATATGTCTCAAGCTGTAAATCTGTTGCAAGAAGTTGAGACCTATAAAACTAATCTGGATGGCTACATGAAGTACACCAAGCTTGATTTTATGCTGGGCGAGGGTAAGTAACTGAAAATTAAGGCCTAAATTATTGTCGTTATATTCTAGAAAATAGTTAGTAAGTGTGATAGTATCTTTACTTGAATTTTCTTATTTATTAAAGCGACAAACAATAGATGCCTCATAGCAGCACACAAAGTCTGGATGATCTCGCTAGATCATTATCCGTGGATAGCGATCATTCTGTGATTCCACTTGAAACTCCAACACTTTTATTAGCATCTTTTAGCCCTGAAATATTGCATCAAGTAAGAGTAGCGATTAGTTTTTATAATAAAGCAAAAGAAAATTTTAACTTAAATCGTTATGCAGAAGTTGAAACTGATACAACTCAAGCACTAGATGCCTTAGAGTTAAATTTGCCCACAGTGTATTCTTATCTTAAAGAGCCTATATTGTTGTTGCGTGGTAATGCACGACTTTATATGTTCAAATACACGGAAGCAGAACTTGATTACAGCATTGCCTTGCTGACATTAGTTTGGACAGAAAGGGTTCGGACTTTATTTTTCAGAGCAATTTGTAGACTCAAAAATGAAGATTTTCCAGCAGCAGAATATGATCTTAATTTAGTTATTAATTCTCGATATAAATCAGAGCTATTGTATGAAGCTTTACTTCATCGTAGCCATATATTTTCATCAAAAAAAATATTCTCAAGCAGCAGCAGATGCATTAGCAGTAATTAGTTCTTTAAAATTAAGTAGTACTTTGCAAGCACAGGCGAAGTATTATTATTTGGCTTCTAACATTGAAAATAAAATAATTAATGAAGATACAGAGAGAGGACTTTCTGAGCTTATTGAGGGTAATATATTGCCGCCCCCTCTGTTAGCTACTGCTTATTATTATAGGGGTGATCTAAGACGTTTAAAGCAAGGATACGAGCAAGCAAAAAATGATTTTGCCAAGGCTTTAAGTTACCCATTGCTAGATGATGAGTTTAAAGTTAAAGCCAGGTTTGGATTATGTTGGATTAGTATGTTAGAAACAATTAACTCAACAGTTATTAAACCTGTTATTTCAAGTGCTTCTGGTGTTATATTAGGGACCGAGCAGCTAGGTGCAAGATCCAGTGCTTTTAAGCGTTTGAAATAGGATTAATTACCGTAGAGGTATTCAAGATTTACCCCATCTCCTTCGCTTAGACACTTCCCTAAGTAGAAGAATTAATCCGTGCAACTTAAAGAGCCTTGATAATTGCAATAGCTGAATGTTTTACCTAATTTCAATATGAACTATTAAATACGTGTGCAAAACGCGTTAATGATATAAGCGATACAGCCTGTTAATTTTTCCGCCATAGGTAGATGCAAGAATTCATTTGGGCCATGTGCGTTTGATTTTGGTCCAAGTACACCGGTGATAACAAATTGTGCTTTTGGAAAATTTTCACCTAACATTGCCATAAATGGTATTGTTCCACCTTCACCCCAATAAGCAGCTTGTTTTTTGAAAAATAGATTTGATGCTTGATTAATGGCAGTTTGTAACCATGGTGCTGTTGTAGGAGCATTCCAACCATCGCCAGGATTATCAGGAGTAAAAGTAACTTTTGAATTATAAGGTGGATTTTTTTCTAAGCACTCTTTAATTTTTTGAGTAGCTATGTTGCTGTCAACATTAGGTGGAATCCGTAAAGATAATACCAAGCTGGTTTTAGGGCGCATAACGTTGCCAGCCTGTGCAAGCTCAGGTAAGCCGCTTGCGCCAGTTATTGCTAATTGTGGTCGCCATGTTTTATTTAATAGCAGTTCAGTATAATCTTTGGTTACGGGTAAGACATTTTCATGAAAAGGGATTTCTGTGTAAATTTTTTCTTTTGAGATTTGCGCAGTTATTTTGGCTTCTTCGATTCTGTCTTTAGGAATTTCAGTATATAAATCTTTTAGTAAAATTTCACCAGTTTGTTCATTTTCCAAACGGCTCAATAACTGGCGGATGACTCGAAAACTAGATGGTACAATACCACTAGCAGCCCCAGAATGTAGGCCTTGTTTGATTAATTCTACTGTTAAAACACCCCTAATATTGCCTCGTAATGACGTAGTTACCCAAAACTGTTCGTAGTTGGCACAACCAGAATCCAAGCATATTACTAAGCTTGGAGTTTGAATACGTTCTTTAAGATGATCGACATAAAAAGGCAGATCATCGCTGCCGCTTTCTTCACAAGCTTCAATTAGAATAACACAACGAGGATAAGCTAATTTTTGTTTAAATAGGCTATTTATGGCAGTCAGGGCAGCAAACAGAGCATAGCCGTCATCGGCACCGCCTCGGCCATAAAGTTTGTTATCAATTATAACAGGTAGCCAAGGGCCTTTATCTGTATCCCAGCCCGACATTTCGGGTTGTTTGTCCATATGCCCATACAATAAAATAGTCTCTGGATTAGCAGTGGTACTTGCTTGAATTTCGATAAATAATAAAGGTGTTCTACCGGGAAGCCTGATGATATCCAGTGACATATTGGGCACCCCTTGGTTCAAAGCCCAATCTTTGAATTGTTGGATAGCTTGTTCTAAATAGCCATTTGCCTCCCAATTGCTATCAAAAGCAGGAGATTTGCAGGGAATTTTTATATAATTCTGGAGTTCAGGGACGATTGATTCAGCCCATTTGGATTTAATAAATTGGGATATTTTTTCAACGTTATAACTATCCATGTCTTTCTCCAACCATCTAGCTTTTTGATTTTAATTTAGTTATTATGCACAATATAATAATTTAATTACTGATCATATCATTACTACTATTACTATGGCCATAACCCAGCAACACTTTGATGACTTCATGGATGAGCTTGACACAATAAAAGACGCTCTGCGTTGGATTGTAACTCAATTTGAGCATAGTGAGTTGTTTTATGGGCATGGCACAGATAATGCTTGGGATGAAGCTTTGGTCCTACTGCAATATTATTTGAAAATCCCTGTCCATCAATTAAATTTGGTTTTAGATGCCAGATTAACCTTAGCTGAAAAAGAAGATATTTATGCTTTGTTGGACAAAAGAATTAATCAACGTATTCCATTACCGTATATAACTAATGAAGCCTGGTTTGCTGATTTGGATTTTTATATAGATGGCAGAGCGCTGATCCCCAGATCACCTATAGCCGAATTAATTAAGCAAAACTTTGAACCTTGGTTGGATCTTAATACTGATAATCTGAATATTCTTGAAATTGGTACGGGTAGTGCTTGCATACCTTGTGCAATTGTACATCATTTTAATGAGCACGGACTAAATGTCCGAATCGATGCGACAGACATCTCTCCGGAAGCAATGGAAGTAGCAAAGATTAATATTTCGGATTACGGCTTCAACGACACCATAAATTTAATTCAGTCAGACGTTTTTGAAAATATTGAACCTGCTGAGCAGTATGATTTAATTTTATCTAATCCGCCCTATGTTGATGCGGTAGAGATGAGTTTACTACCACAAGAGTATTATCATGAGCCACAAAGTGCTTTAAGTTCTGGTAAAGATGGTCTTGACTGTGTTAGAAAAATATTGGAGTCAGCGCCGCTTTATCTTAAAGACGGTGGTAGTATAATAATAGAAGTCGGAGCCTCACAAGCGGCGTTGGAACAACGATATCCACAATTACCATTTACTTGGATTGAATTCGAAAAAGGCGGTAGTGGTGTGTTTGTTTTGACGAAAGAGCAATTAGTAGCTGGATAATTAACCAAGATAATTAAAAGATAAGAGTATTACAGTGTCTAAATATACAGTAGCCGTAGTTGGTGCGACGGGCTTAGTCGGCCAAACCATGATTGAGATCTTAGAAGAACGCAAGTTTCCTGTGGCAAAACTTATTCCTATGGCAAGCCACCGTTCTGTAGGTGAAACTGTAAGTTTTCATGGTAAAGATATTCCGGTAGTAGATTTAGCTACGCAAGATTTTGCAGGTGTCGACTTTGCGCTTTTTTCTGCAGGAGGTAGTGTTTCTAAGCAATATGCGCCTGTAGCTACAGCAAGCGGTGCAGTGGTAATTGATAACACTTCATGTTTCCGTTATAACCCAGAAATCCCGTTAATAGTTCCAGAAGTTAATATAAGCGCTTTAGGTGATTATAAAAATTATGGAATCATTGCTAACCCAAATTGTTCGACGATTCAATTAATGGTAGCTCTTAAGCCTATATATGATTTAGTAGGAATTAATCGTATCAATGTCACTACTTATCAATCTGTTTCGGGTGCAGGTCAAAAGGGCATAGAAGAACTCTCCAATCAGACTATAGATATACTTAATAGTCGAGATTATCCAGCCCAAGTGTTTGCCAAGCAGATTGCTTTTAATGTGATTCCACAGATCGATGAGTTTTTGGATAATCATTACACTCGTGAAGAAATGAAAATGGTTTGGGAAACGAAGAAGATACTGAATGATGAATTAATTATGGTTAACCCTACAGCTGTACGAGTACCTGTATTTATCGGCCATAGTGAAGCTGTACATATTGAAACTGATTATAAAATCACTCGTCAGGAAGTAGTCGACTTGTTAACTAAGTCTCCTGGCATCACTGTTATTTCAGATGATAACAATGGTAGCTATCCAACAGCTTTTACAGAAGCTGCTAACAATGATGATGTTTATGTTGGTAGAATAAGAGAAGATATCTCACACCCAAATGGTATCAATATGTGGGTTGTGGCTGATAATGTACGTAAAGGCGCTGCTTTAAACAGTGTGCAAATCCTTGAAAAACTTGTGGAACAATATTATTAATCTATAATAACTATACGTTAAAAATTAATCTTATTAGTTGAATAGGGAAATATTATGTACTCAAGTAACTTAAGGAATAAGTTATTTATCAAGTTGTTTATAATTTCAAATCTCACATTTATTTCATCGAATTCACTTTTTGCGTTAAATCTCGGGCGTATCATTACTAACTCAATGTTTGGTGAGCAACTTGATGCAGATATAGCATTAGAAGATGTTCCCCCAGAGTTAACAGAAAAGCAGTTGCAAGTGAAGTTATCAGCTGAAGGGGATTTTAGAGCGGTAGGATTAAAAAAAGAGCCATATCATGACGATTTAGGTTTTAAACCTTACAAAGATGATGCTAGTAATTGGTTTATCAAAGTTAATTCTAAAAAACCAATTACTAGTCAATTTGTTAATTTTCTTGTGAGTCTAGATTGGCCAGAAGGTCATGCAACTAGAGAATACATGACTATTATGAAGAGTCCTGTTGGTAATCAAGCGTCTGCACCGGCCGCCAGCACTAAAAATATTGGCGGCGGTTTTGCATTAGCTGTAACACAGGATAACCAAAAAATTGTTCGTGCTGAGCCAACAAGTGAGTTATACAAAGATTATGAGTCTTCAGATTTATTTAGTCAGATTATTGATGACAGTGAAGTTCAGGATGTGAGTAGCAATAACAATAATACAACAGAGGCAATGATGCCTGCGAAAGCTGTAGATATGAGTAAAGTGGTGATTTATAAAGCAGAAGCTAAACGCAATCAGAAACCTGTGATCAATAAAAAATTGGTCAAAGAAGCGTTGCCTGCGCAGGTTCAATCTCAACCAGCAGCAGAATTACAACCAAATCCTATTGACAATAAGCAGGCAGCTTCTAAATTGACTAAAAAAGGCGATACATTATCACAGATAGCTGAAAGATATGCTGTTGCAAACGGCATGACTCGCCATCAAATGATTATTGCGATATACAATAGTAATAAAAAAGCATTTATTAAAGATGACGTTAATCGGCTTCGTCAAAATTTTAAATTAGATATTCCTAGTGCAACACTGGCTAAAGAAATAGTTAGTAATGCACCGCCATTATCAATTGCTCCAAACGTTAAAGCTAAGTTTGATAAAGTGAAAACTGAATCTAAATTAGCAGGCAATAAAAAAACACTTGCCAAGCCAGCTGAAGCAAAACTATCGAGTAGCCCAGAGCTTACAGCAGTGGCAAAACCACAGGTGCCAGCTGGACTGCCTGCTCAGGGGCAATTAGCCACACCAAAGCAAACGATTGAAAGTCAACCTGTTGATGTTAAAGCACCTCAGTCAAGCAGTCTTGCGGCTAATCAAGCTAAAGATGTAGTTATGCCAGAAGTCAGAAAGTATGAGGCATTGCCAAATATAGACTCTGTTTCTGAAGAATTAAATGTTAAAGATTTATCTAAATTTAATACAACTAAAGATGATTTAGCCAAAACTCATAAAATACTACGTAGCAAGCGTTTAGAAATTGTAACAGCTAATGAGCAGGCAGAAAACACGCCTACTGATAATTATTTATTGAGTGCTGAAAAGCTTGTAGCCAAGCAAAAAGAAAATCAAGAGTTGAAAGAACAATTATATCTGATGCAGGCACAACTAAAAGATTTACAAAAAGCTGTTGCTTTACATCAAGCAACTAATCAATCAGCATCTAACAATAATTCCGAAATGGTAGAGCAGTCTATTCCTTTAGGGGTACAAGTGGGTGATAAATTAGGCAAAAATAGTTTAAGTAGCTTTATTAGTAATGTCTCTGCAAAAGTAAGCGATCAACAAAAAATGGTTAGAGCAAGCATTACTGATTATCTTGGTTTATATAAGCTATCTTTAGGAAAGTTTGGTCATAAGCTTTCTTCAGGTGAAGTTAAATCAATATTTTATATTTGGACTAGTGTCGGCGCTGGTATCTTATGTTTAACAGCTATGGTTGCTTATTTAATTAGAAGACGCAGGAAGGCTGTTATTTCTTTAGACGTAGATACCCATGATGATATCTTAATGGCTGAAAATCAAATGCCTATAGTTCTAAACTCGGATGAACTATTAGAAGAAAAGTTCTATGAATATGAGATAGTTGATGAGAAAAAGATTGGTTCAGAGCATTTAATTGATGAGTTGAACGATTTAATCATTCAAGATGATAGTCATTCAAAACAAAAAACAACCGAGCCAACGTAATTACAAAAATATAAATTTATAAATTGTAAAAGAGATGTAGTAGTACCATGATAAGAATAGCTTTAGGTATCGAGTATGATGGTACGCATTACAACGGTTGGCAGCGGCAGGGCGATTTACCTACAGTTCAATCTTCTTTAGAGTTAGCTATAAGTAAAATTGCTAATCATACTGTTAATATATCCTGTGCCGGCCGCACTGACCGCTCTGTGCATGCCACTGGTCAGGTCGTTCACTTTGAGTACAATAATACTATTCCAAGAAATATTAATGCCTGGACCATGGGCGTCAATAGTATGCTGCCTGATGATATATCGGTGAGTTGGGCACAAGTCGTTCCAGATGATTTCCATGCCAGATTCTCAGCATTATCTAGGCGGTATCAGTATTATATTTATGTTAGCCCTTCGCAAAGAGCTTTATTAAATAATAAAGCAGTCTGGGTCTATCGTGATTTAAATATAGCTGCAATGCAAAAAGCTTGTGATTATTTATTAGGTGAACAAGACTTTTCAAGTTTTAGAAGTTCTGAATGTCAATCTACAACACCAATGCGTAATGTGATTGCAGCTGAGATAAAAATTATTAAGGGATTTATTGTTTTAGATATCAAAGCCAATGCTTTTTTACATCACATGGTACGTAATATTGTCGGGTGTTTATTAGAAATAGGTTTAAATAAAAAGCCTGGTGATTGGATGTTAGAGGTAATTAAGCTGCGAGATCGCACCCAAGCGGCTAAGACAGCCGGCCCTGAGGGCTTATATCTATTAGAAGTCGAGTATGATAAGAAGTTTGAGATTAATCATGCGGTTAGGTTGCCATTTGAAGGGTAGCTCTCTGGAGACTAGAAGTGTGACCTAGCTAGCAGCATCCAGCAGGTTGACTTAGACTAATTAGGGGTATAGTATAAGTTGACTTAATTAATTATAATCAATATCCTATGACTCTAACCGCGCTTAAACAGGCTGTCTCAAGTTTTAATCACCCAAAAGAACGGTCAGAGAATGCTTCGCTACGAGATAAAATAATAATTAAGCATACAAAGACTATCATTCATGATATTCATACAATTATCAATAATCACGGTAGCGATGAATCTAAAATAGCATCAGATTTGAAGCAATACTTAAGCGATGTGTGGGATATAGTGAATGGGACAACATTATGTTACACAGCTATCCCAGAAGCAGATGTTACAAATTTGATTTGTAAAGTAGCAGAATATATCTCTAATCATGCAGTAAAAGAACAGAGTGATGCACAAGGTATAGATATCGTTAAATTAGTAATGCCTACGGTTAACACCATTTCTGTTGATTGGAATGAACAGCCACATCTAGGGCCATGTATCGATCAAGTAGATGTAGATGATTTGATTTATAAATTATCACAAAGAATATTTAAAGCAAGGTTAAATGGAACACCTATTGAGTCTGAAAAAGATTTTGTACTAGAACATATAACTACAGTTCATGAATTAAGAGCTTATAATGCTCTGCAAGATGCTTATAAACAGACGCAAGATAATCTGGAGCATGCGACTAGAGACTCAGTAATTAAAGACTTGCTAGTTATACCTGATCATAGACTGCCTATTATTGCCGAAGAAGAATTAAAAATTAGAGGCGCAGAATATTTACAAGAAATTTTCCGAAAACATATATGCGGTGAAGATGGAAAATATTTGCTACCTATAAGCTTATTATGCTTGGCCGAACAAGATAAATATAAAAACCTATATTATGATACGACAGAAACGGATGAAGATTATTTAGCTAATCATCAATTTGTTAGTAAAAGTGAATTAGAACGTATATATAACCATTCTGCTTTAACTAGAGAGTTATTCGAGGCTCAAGAAAGATATGTCATTACAACCAAAGGAAGTAATGATCTATATGAAAGTTTAATACAACTTACTGACAGCTTGCATTTTCATAGTGCTTATGGTGTTACTGGTAGACAAGAGAGCGCGGGTGAAGGAGTTTATGCCGCTATTATTGCATTTAATGAATATTATCGAGCTTTAAGTCCATTAAATAAAGAAAAAATTCCAGCGGAAATAAAAAATCATATCGAAACATTGATATCATTATCTTCAGATCCAACAAAAAACACCAATGCTACCCAAGTAATTGCAACATGTGTAGGTGATAGACGTAGTGGCATGCTAGGTGCCATGAAGGGCATGGAAGAACAATTAAGGGCTATAGGTCAAGATGACGCTTCAAAAGTAGAGCTAATTAAGAAGTCAAAAGAAGAGTTTGAAGCTGCTAAATCAAGATTAGCTAGAGCTATTGAGGGTAGCCTACCTAGGCGTGAAGCTGGTGATGCTGCAGCTGCAAGTGTTCAACTATATAGTGGAATTGATCGATTAGGCGTAAAGAAAGAGTTATTAAATAAATTACAAATAGAACTAGAATTTAATCGGTTAGCAGATTGTCATTTGCTTTATTCGTTAACAGTCGATGAAATAGTGGAGCTTATAGATATCAATAAACTTGATCAGATTCTCAATACGATAGCTACTATTGAAGATTTAGTTGTATTTAATGTTGAGCTGTCTGAAGATAGATTAGAGGCGTTGCTAAAAATAGCGCCTGATAGATTTGTTAAAAAGTTTCTACAAACCCCAAACGATTTATTAGCTTGGTTGATATCACTATCGGCAATTAAAGTTGCTGTGATGGTCAAAGCAATCAAAACAGAGCTTTGCACTATATTAAAATCAGCTTGGAACTTTCGGTCCCTACTTAAGCATTTGACACTAGACCAACGGACATCTGTATATGAGTCATTGAAAAACGACCTTGCAGTTTTCATGCGTTCAGCTCGTGATTTCTGTTCTGTGCTTGAATATTTAACGCCAGCTCAGCGCGCGGAAGTATATGAGGCGTTTAAAGAAAATCTCGCCGCTATTATAGAGTCAGGCGATGATTTTAATGATGTGCTAATCAATTTAACACCAGATCAACGTAGAGAAGTATATGAGTTATTAAAAGATAAGTTTACTACTATTATAAAATCAAGTCATCATTTTTGCTTGGTACTTAAATACTTGACGTCTGACCAGTATACAGAAATATGTTTGCTAATCAAAGATCTCTTTGCTTCTATTATAAAATCAGGTTTTGACTTTCACTTAGTGCTTAAACATTTAAACCAAGAACAGCGTACAATAGTGTATGATTCATTAAGAGGCAATTTTGCTGCTATTATAAATTCAGGCTATGAGTTTGGTTGTGTTCTTTTATATTTAAGACCAGAAGAATGCACGATAGTATGTTTTGAAGTTAAGCGCAATCTTGCTAATATTATCAAATCAGGTGATGATCTTGGGCGTTTACTACAACCTTTAACTCTAGAGCAATGCACAGCGGTATTAGAGTCTTTAAAAGATGAGTTTGCTGGTATTATAAAATCAGGGTATGACCTTTGTTCAATATTTCAACATTTAACACCAGAACAGCGCACAGTAGTGCTCAAGTATATTAAAGATAATCTGGCAGCTATAATAAAATCAAGCAATGAATTCCGTATGCTGCTTGCATATTTACTGCAAAACCAGCGCACAGAAGTGTATGAGTTATTGCAAGATAAGTTTGCCGATATTATAAAATCAGGCTATGATTTTTGTTCGGTACTTGAGCACCTAACGCCGGACCAGCGAATAGCAGTCTATGAATTATTTGAGGGTAATCTTACTGCTTTTATAAAATCATGCAATGACTTTCGCTTGGTTCTCACGTATTTAACACCAGTCCAACGCACGGTGGTCTATAATTTATGCAAAGACAATCTTGCCGCAATGATAATAACTAGATATGATTTCTGCTGTGTACTTGAGCATTTAACGCTAGATCAACGTACAGAAGTATTTAACTCTACGAAAATCAAGCTTTCTACTGTATTAAAAGAAGAAGAAGTAGATAGGATACTTTATTTAACAGAACAACAAAGAACTGAACTAAAAGGCTTGATTGCAGCTAATATGGTTGGCACAACAAAGGAGCCAGTTACTGTATTACGTCAGGCTAGAGCTGCTAGTCGATATTATGGAGATTTTAGTGCTAACGCGCATGGTAAGAGAGCACAGTATCATTGCTTTTATTAACCTAATCTCTGATCTTTAATCAATGTGACGAATGTGACGTAGCCTGTCTAGAAAGTGTGACGCAGCAGAGCATGACTATAATGTTATGATGACGACACCCGCAAATAAAACCAATAAAGAAAGCTTCTGGTAAAAAGTTAAGCGTTCTTTATAAATTAGCATGGCCATTATAACCATAACTATACTTCTTAGAGAGAAAATAGCGCCAACAATACTAGCTGGTCCTGTTTTTAAAGCATAAGAATAGAGTTCTAAACCCCCATAAGAAAATAAACCGGCTGCTGCGCCGATAAACAAGGCATTAAGATTTTCTTGATTGCTATTTAGTTTTCTTATAGGCATAAATTTTAAGCCAAAAAGTAAAAGAGAAAATAAATAAGCATAGAATAATACTAGGGTGTTATTTAAGCCAATCTCTTGTGTAATCTTAAGACCACCATTACGAATAAAGATAAATATGACGGCTATAATAATGAATCCATACCATTTGGGATCTTTGACGCCTAAGCTTTCTCTGGGATCTAATGATAATAAACATCCGGATAAAATAAATAAACCTATAGCAAATAATTCTGTTAGTTTTATAGGCTCGTGATAAACAAATAACGACATCAAAACAATCAAAATGACATTGAAATTTAATAAAGGTGAGGTTATAGATGCGGGGCCCGTCTCAAGTGCTCTCACCGTATAGTCATTGCCGACTGAAGAACCGATACCTACTAAAATACTACTACCTAAGGTTAATAGACTTAATGCCCATTGATGTTGAACTAACAGTGAAACAGCAAACGCTAGAGTACCAGTAATATACATGCCAAATAGAAGAGTGATTGAAGTATGCCCGCGCTCGCAGCCTACTTTCAATAGAAAACCAGAAAAGCCAAATATAAAGGCACTTATAAAAGATGGTATTAGCCAGATCATCATATTTTTTAAAAATTAGCTATATTCTTAGGAAAGCACTTCAAGCAACCGCTTTCAATGTTAGTAATAAAATCAGAAACTGATATATGCACGGGAAAAATCAATTTATCCTGATTTAAACCTGATTCAAAATAATTGGTCTTATTAATCATGGATGAAAGCTCAATAATATTGCGCATGATCGTGGATTCAAAACCCATCATTTTGCCTAAAGTATACCAGGCAACGATAACATAGGGCACATCTTGCGTGATATAACGTTCAGCTAGTGAAGAAGGGCAAAGTTTTTGTGCATTGTGGACCGGTGTTTTAGTGAAAAAGTCATATATAGTAGGGTACTTGTTACCATAGAATTGATTCATCAGTTCTGTATATTTAGGTAAATCAAAATTATAGAGATTACCAATTTGTTGTCGATCTGCATCTAATTGTTCGAGTAATACAGCAGTGTGTTCTGAAATACCTTCTTTATAGAAATAAAAGCTTTCTTTGTTTTTGCCGATACGACCAGCGTTAAATAATGCAGAAATAGGGTGGCTTATACCACTAGTAATATTTAAACCGATTTCTATCGGGTTTTTATAAGCTATAAGTTTGGTTGGAAAAAATTGATTTAGTAAGTTTACAGTTTCAAGAGTTCGTTTAGCTGGGATTGCGGCTAAACCCATTTGGTTTTTAACCCCAAAGATATCAACCGTATAGCCAGATGAATTAACGCGACAGGCATAAGGTAACGAAGATATATCGGCTAAGAGGCAACGAGTATGTATGTTATGTTTGATAAGAAGATTGTGAAATATGATGGTAGAGAAGTTGCCTGCAAGAGTAATTATTTTATGCCTAGATTCTATATAAGGTAATAACCCGAGAAAAATTGATTCATGCGCATAACTAGGCGTTACTATAAATATTATATCTGAATCAGCCAAAGCTACTTTATAGTCATTGGTTACATTATATATTTTAGTAGTGTTTAGAGTGCCGACGACATGATTTATGCTAACTATAGTATTATTGTTGTTTTTGACAAATTGTGAAAAACCCAAATGTTTACTATCTGCACATAATGTAACTTGATTATTCAAGTTGGCGAAATGTTCAGCTAAAGCAAGTCCTCCATGACCTGCACCAAGAATGCATATCCGTGATGTCATATGTAGTTAGGTGTGTTGATTTTTATAGATATATCATAAATGTAGCGGATTATTTATCTTCTGTAAAAGAAATAAATAATAATTTATAATCGATAATTATTCTGTTAGTATTTTACACAAACAACTTTGTAGTAGGGGGCCAGGAATGCTACTTTCATACCTCATAGGGTTAATTCTATTAGTTTGGATTTTTTTATTTTATAACGTACATTCTTTAGTCTGGTTTATGGCTGCTACTATAATTTTAGCAGTTTCATCTTATACGTCTCATCATCAGGTTGCTTTATTCTGTGTTTATGCTGTTTTTTGTGCTGTATATCTAGTGTTAGCTTTTAGACCAATTAGAAGAAATTTGATCACTAAATTATATATAGACAAAATCAGGAAGCTGCTACCAAAAATTTCAACTACAGAAAGTCAAGCTATTGAGGCTGGTGACGTCTGGTGGGAAGGCAATATTTTTGCAGGTGATCTGGATTGGCAAAAATTTAAAGATCACAAGTTGACTTTATTACGTGCTGAAGAACAAGAATTTTTAGATATTAAGGTAAATAAATTATGCGCCTTGGTCAATGAATGGGAAATTACTCAAAATAAAGATCTTAGCTTAGTGGCTTGGGATTATTTGAAAAAGAATCAATTTTTAGCATTACATATACCTAAGCAATACGGAGGGCTCGAATTTTCCGCTACAGCTTCTTCTACTATAGTTGCAAAAATTGCCAGTCAAAGTGCCACAGCAGCTGTTACAGTGATGGTGCCTAATTCATTAGGACCTGCTGAATTATTGATGCACTATGGAACAGAGGAACAAAAATTATATTATTTACCCCGTCTTGCTAATGGTGATGAGATTCCGTGTTTTGCTCTAACCTCTGAGCATGCAGGTAGTGATGCAGGGGGTATGGTTGATACTGGAGTTATTTGTAGAGAAGTCCTAGATGGCAAAGAAATAATAGGTATAAAATTAAACTTCGCAAAAAGATACATAACTTTAGCACCAGTTGCAACTGTGATGGGTTTAGCGTTCAAGTTATATGATCCAGATTTAATCCTTAACAAGAATTCAGGGACTACAGATTTAGGAGTAACTTTAGCACTAATACCAACTAATTGTAACGGCATAGAAATAGGTAAACGACATTTTCCTATGATGGTTCCGTTTCAGAATGGGCCAATCTATGGCGAAAACGTTTTTATCCCGTTAGATTATATCATTGGTGGGGTTGATTATATTGGCAAGGGTTGGTTTATGCTTATGGAGTGCTTATCGGCAGGCAGAGGTATCTCTTTACCAGCTCTCAGTAATGCAACAACGCAAGTATCATATTTCTCTAGTATTATTTACAGTCAGTTAAGAATGCAATTTAAAACACCTATCGCAAATCTTGAAGGCATACAAGAGCAACTTGCTTTATTGACTGGGTTTTCATATTTATCTAATGCTGTAAGATTAGCAACAGTTAGTGCAATTGATCATGGTTTGAAGCCAGCAGTTGTAAGTGCCATCACTAAATACCATTTGACTGAATTATCTCGAAAAGCTATAAATTGCGCTATGGATATTCATGGTGGCAAGGGAGTGATGAATGGCCCAAGTAATTATCTGATTAGTCATTACCTAGCAAATCCTGTAGCCATTACTGTAGAGGGCGCTAATATATTGACAAGAAATCTAATTATTTTTGGTCAGGGAGCATTTAGAGCGCACCCATACGTTCTAGAAGAAATTACCGCCTTAAATGAAAGAAATGCTAGTTACGGCTTAAGACAATTCGATAAAGTATTATTTCAACATATTAAATTTGTGTTTAGTACTTTAACTAGGCTTAAGACTTATAATTTACAAAGAATTTATTATAGCTTTACAAAAAGAAGTAACTGGCTTGCTGCTTATAAAAAAGACTTAACAAGGCTTTCTTGTGCGTTAGCTGTCGCTACTGATTTTGCTTTGTTGTTTGTTGGCGGTAAATTAAAAATAAAAGAACGCTTATCAGCTAGGTTAGGCGATGTGGTTAGTTATATTTTTATGGCTTTATGTGTGATTAAGCATTATGAAGATGTAGATACTACGGAGTTTAACACAGATTCAAGCGAAAAGAGATATCTTGCTCAATGGTCGCTAGAATATTGTATCTATAATGCTCAAGAAGCTCTAGTAGACTATATTGATAACTTTCCTAAAAAGACTATTAGATGTTTACTTAGGTTGGTAATTTTTCCTTGGGGTGTAAAGTATAAAAAACCAAGTGATCAATTGGATGCAAAAATTGTTGCGCTTAATTATTCGCCCGATAAAAAAATATTCGAGCAGCTAAGCTCTTTGGCTTATACTGACAAATCGTCAGCGCTTGAAATACTTAAAATTACTTACAATCTACATATAGAATACAAATCTATATTAGAAAAACTGTATAACTTGGCTGCAGCAAAAAAAATAAATTATTCAAATAATTTAAAAAATATGCTTGATGAAGCTTATAACAAACATGAGCTTGATCTCGAAGATTATGAAAAGTTATCTGTTTATAATGATAATCTGAGAAAAATAATATCTGTTAATGAATTTAATCAGCTTTAAAAGCTTAACGGAACTTAAGAACCAAATTTTAACCAATTAAAAGGTAATATATGCGAGACGTTTATATAGTAGATGGTACTAGAACTCCATTCTTAAAGGCCAAGGGTAAGCCAGGTGATTTCTTGGCCTCTGATTTGGCAGTGCAAACAGGTAAACAATTGTTATTGAAATTAAATATATCGCCTGATCTTATCGAAGAAGTTATCATTGGTTGTGCTATGCCAGATCCTGATGAAGCAAATATAGCTAGAGTTATTGCTCTAAGATTAGGTTTACCCAATAATGTTCCTGCTTTTACTGTAATGCGTAATTGTGCATCAGGTTTACAGGCTATTGATAGTGCTTATCAAAATATTGTTACTGGCCGGCATGATATAATTTTAGCTGGTGGCGCTGATGCAATGAGCAGGACACCTATATTATTTAATAATAAAATGGTTAATTTATTTGCAAAACTCAATGCTCGCAAGGGGCTTGCAGATCAGTTAAAAACGATGTTGAGTTTTAGGCCAAGTTTTTTAAAACCAATCATTGCTCTGGAAAGAGGATTACGTGATCCTCTAGTAGGCATGGATATGGGACAGACAGCCGAAGAAGTGGCTTACCGTTTCAAAATAACCCGACATGAAATGGATGAGTATGCAGTACGTAGTCACATGCGCCTTGCAGGAGCAATAGACAATAATCTATTAAATGAAGTTTCGCCTATTTATGATAAGAAAGGCCAAATTTTCAAATCAGATGATGGTCTTCGCCGAGATAGTAAGGTTGAGAAATTAGCGGGTTTGAAACCATATTTTGATAAAAAGTTTGGTAATGTTACCCCTGCAAATAGTTCGCAGATTACAGACGGAGCAGCTTTATTATTATTAGCCAGTGGTGAAGCAGTGAAAAAATATAATCTCAAAACTATTGCAAAAATAAAAGATATTAACTGGGCCGCATTAGATCCACGTGTTATGGGTTTGGGGCCTGTCTATGCTAGTACGCCATTATTAACTAGAAATAATATTAAATTTGATGATGTTGATTATTGGGAGATAAATGAGGCATTTGCTGCTCAAGTACTAGGATGTGTTGCTGCCTGGAATGATGATGAATTCTGTAAAAAAGAGCTGGGTTTGAACTCAGCAGTTGGGAAAATGGACGCTAACAAATTAAATGTTAACGGCGGTGCTATATCAATAGGTCATCCAATAGGCGCAAGTGGCGCTCGAGTTACTTTACGAGCAGCGAATCTATTAAAGAATAACAGCAAAAAATACGCAATTGCTAGTTTATGTATCGGTGGTGGTCAGGGCGGAGCGATCTTATTAGAGGCAGCATAGAAGCATTTATCTAGATTAATACTTAGGATTATTATGAGCAACATTTACAAAAATTGGCATTATGAATTAGATCAAGATAATATTTTATGGCTTGCTTTTGATCGTGAAGGCAAATCAGTTAACAGTTTATCACAAGAGGCTCTGACCGAATTTAATTCTATTATAAATAGTTTAGAGAATAACAAGTTAAAGTTTGATAATAAAAGTCCCGTGGGGCTGATTATTCATTCGGGTAAAAAAACAGGTTTTATTGCAGGGGCTGATGTTACTGAGTTTACCACTGTAAAAGATCAAGATGATGTTAAGCGTATTCTAGATAATGGCCAAAATACTATGCGTCGATTGGCTAGTTTGAAAATCCCGACTGTTGCTATGATTGAGGGCTTTTGTTTAGGTGGTGGCTTTGAATTGGCATTAGCTTGTGATTACAGAGTTGCTAGTGATAGTCTTTCTACTAAAGTAGGGCTACCAGAAGTGATGTTAGGAATAATACCAGCATGGGGTGGAACGGTTCGTTTAACTAAGTTAATAGGTGGGATGAACGCATTGCCATTGCTACTTCAAGGTAAGGTTATTAACGGGGTGCAAGCAGCAAAGTTAGGAATGGTTGATGCTTGCGTGCCGATCAGACAACTACATAGGGCAGCAAAGTATTTTATCTTACAAAAAACTTTACCAAAGAGTAACTATGCAAATCAAAGCTATAAAGCCAATCATAAATTAGGCTTTCTCGCCGGCCTATCTAATCAGGCGCCTTTTAGAAGCATCTTAGCTTATTTTGCTAAAAAACAATTGACTAGCAAAGTATTAAAAGAACATTATCCAGCCCCGTATGCTATTGTAGAAAATTTTGAAAAATACGGTGTAGATAATATTGACGCTTCTCTAAATGCTGAAGTAAACTCAGCCTTGAGTTTAGTTGAGCATAATACAGCTAAAAATTTGATAAGAGTTTTCTTTTTGCAAGAGAAATTAAAAGAGTTTGCAAAAATAGCTGATATTACTGATAAGCCAAAACACGTTCATGTTATAGGCGCCGGAACTATGGGTGGTGATATTGCAGCATGGTGTGCATTCAGAGGCTTAAAAGTTACGTTGCAAGATCAGTCTTATGAGGCTATTGCGCAAGCGATAGGTCGTGCATTTACGTTGTTCAAAAGCAAGGTAAAAAAAGATGATTTAGCTAATTTAATGCTAGATAAAATAACACCTGACGTGAGTGGTGAAGGCATCAAACATGCTGATGTCATTATTGAGGCTATTTTTGAAGATCTAAAAGTAAAACAAGATTTATTTAAGAAAATTGAATCAGTCGCAAAACCTGATGCTATATTAGCCACAAATACTTCTAGTATTTTATTGGATGAAATCAATCAAGTACTGCATGATAAGTCGCGATTAGTAGGTATACATTTTTTCAACCCAGTTGCAAAAATGATGTTAGTAGAGGTTGTTAGAGGTAAGCAAACCTCAGAAGATGTAGCAAATCGTTCTTATGCGTTTGTCAACCAGATCAGCAAGTTGCCACTACCTGTCGCTAGTAGCCCTGGCTTTCTAGTTAATAGAGTTTTAGCTGCTTATATGCATGAGACTTTTATCTTACTTTCAGAGGGCTACTCACCAGAACTAATTGATAAAACCATGAAAAATTTTGGTATGGCGATGGGCCCAGTGGAAATGGCAGATATAGTGGGTTTAGATATATGTCTATCTGTCGCTAAAAATATATCAAGATATTATGGTGAAGAGATCCCAGAAATTTTACAAAATAAAGTCAATGAGAAGCATCTGGGTAAAAAAACTGGTAGAGGTTTTTATAATTATAAAAACGGTAAAGCAATTAAAGCTACAGTAGACACTAATAAATCACTAGACACAAAGAATATTGAAGATAGATTGGTGACGCGTTTAATTAATGTTTGTATTTTGTCTCTGAAAGAAAATGTAGTCACCAGTGCAGAATTAATCGACGCTGGGTTAATTTTTGGTGCTGGTTTCGCGCCATTTAGGGGAGGCCCTATGAACTATCTGTCGACGATTGGTGACGAAAAATTTAAAGCCAAAATAGCAAGTTTGCAAAGATTATATGGTAAGCGCTTTGCAGTAGATCTCGAATCGCATGAAGAAAGAGGTGGTTATGCAGTTAATTATTAATAAAGTAGCTGTACTGGGTGCTGGCGTGATGGGCGCTCAAATTGCAGCGCATTTTGCTAATTGTGGTTTTACAGTTTTATTATATGATTTACCAGGGCGTGCCAATGATGCATTAGGTGTTTTGAAGAAACTTAAGCCTAATCCATTGGTTACTCAAGAGACTATAAAACAAATAAGTGCCTTTAGTTTTGATGATAATAATGATCTGGAAAAACTGAAAAGCGCCAGTTTGATAATTGAAGCAGTTGCTGAAAATATTGAGATTAAAACTAGCGTCTATAATAAAGTAAGAGGCTTTGTCAATCCTCAAGCTTTATTCTGCACGAATACTTCGGGAATAAGTATCAATAAATTAGTTAATATTTTAGCAGAAGATAACAGATCACTAAAAAGTAGATTCTGCGGGGTGCATTTTTTCAACCCACCAAGATATCAAAAGCTAGTAGAGCTTATTCCTCATAAAGATGTTGATCCTGACGTATTAGATACACTAGAAGAGTTTTTAACTCGCTATTTGGGAAAAAATATTATACGTGCAAATGACACGCCGAATTTTGTGGCCAATCGTATAGGTGTGTTTTCAATGTTAGCAACCATGCATAATGCTAATAAATATAATATTTCTATAGATGTCGTTGACACTTTGACGGGCGAATTAATCGGACGGCCAAAAAGTGCCACCTATAGAACAGCAGATGTTGTTGGTCTAGATACAATGTCTAGTGTTATAAACACTATGAATGAATTATGTGTGAACGATCCTTGGCGCGAGCATATTTGTGTACCTGTTGTACTTAAAGATCTTGTTGCTGCTAAGTCACTCGGTCAAAAAACAGGTCAGGGTTTCTATCGTAAAAATAAAAATGATATAGAGGCTTTTGACACCAAGAGTAAAGATTATTTTGCAATCGGTAAAGGCACAGAAAAAATTGATGCTAAATTACTGGAGATCTTAAAAATAAAGAACCATCTTGAAAAATTTACTCAATTAAAAAGCCATAACAATACACAGGCGCAGTTTTTATGGTCTTGCTTTCGTGATGTTTGGCACTATTCAGCCCATACATTATTAGAATTAGGCGTAAGTGCCCGTGATGTTGATTTGGCATTACGATGGGGGTTTGGCTGGCAGCAGGGCCCATTTGAGCTATGGCAGCTGGCAGGCTGGAATGATATAGCACAATTGATTACCCAGGATATACGTAATAACGATGCAATGGTAAAAAATAATTTGCCAAGCTGGGTGTTAGATAAGTGCAGCTCAGGTGTTTATAAAAATAATACGGCTTACAGCCCTGCCAGAGATATATTTGTTTCTCTTTCTGAGCTAAATGTTTATAACAGACAATATATGCCAGAACAGTTATTGGTTGAGCAAAAGCCTACGCAAAACATAGTGTTGGAAAATAACGGTGCAAAGTTATGGTTGCATAATAATAACTTTATTTTTAGCTTCAAGACTAAAGCAAATGTTATAACATCAGAGGTTTTGACGCTATTAGATCAAGCAGTAGATTATATATCTAATCAAACTAAAACATTGAAGTCACTGGTTATATGGCAGGATAGTGGAGAAAATTTTTGTGCCGGGGCTGATTTGAATGGATTTGTTGGCTGTGTAAAAAACAATGACTATACTACGATGGATAATATTTTGATTTCATTTCAAAATATTTGTCAGAAAATAAAATATATAAATTTTCCTGTTATCGCTGCAGTTAAAGGCATGGTGCTTGGTGGCGGAACAGAGCTGATGATGCACTGTGATCATGTAGTAGCTGCTACAGAGACTTATATAGGTTTAGTAGAGGTTGGTGTTGGCGTTATCCCTGCGGGCGGTGGTTGCAAAGAGATGTTATTGCGCGCCCAGGATAAATATAATAATGTTTTAGCGAACAGCGGAGGAGTCCCTAATCTTGCTGATATAGATAAAATTAGTCAAGCTTTTTATCAAAACATAGCGACTGCTAAAGTTTCAACAAGTGCCCAAGAAGCATTGAGTCTGGGTTATTTAAAGACTACAGATACTATCATCGCCAATCATAACGAATTGTTGGCTGTGGCAGTCAATGTTATTAATAATATGACATTTGCTAATTATACTGCGCCAGTACAAAAAACTATCAATGTCGGTGGTGACAGAATAAAAGCTAATATCTTAGCATTACTTCAAAATTACTTTGCTGGTGGTTTTATTTCTGCACATGATCTAATTATTACGCAACAGCTAGCTGAGATATTCAGTGGTGGTGGCGTGACTTCTGATAGCGAGGTGTCTCAAGACTGGCTATTACAATTAGAGCGAAACAGTTTTATTACGTTACTGAAATCATCAGCTACTCAAGCAAGAATCAATACTATGCTGCAGACAGGTAGACCACTAAGAAATTAAGGTTGTATATGAACAAACAAATTCAAGATGTTTATGTTGTTAAAGCTTTACGTACTCCGGTTTGCAAAGCGTATCGTGGTGGATTAGCCTCTGTAAGGCCAGATGATCTACTAGCGCACGTTTTACAAGGTTTACTTGCTGGTAGTAATGTTCCATCGAGTGACATTGAGGATGTTATTATTGGCTGCGCGATGCCAGAAGCTGAACAGGGTATGAATGTTGCCAGGATTTCTACCTTGCTAGCAGGCTATGCAAATACAGTACCAGCTGTAACCATCAATAGATTTTGTACATCAGGTCTACAGTCTATTTCAATGGCTGCTGACCGCATAGCTTGTGGCTATAGCGATGTAGTCATTGCTGGTGGTATTGAAAGTATGAGTATGATCCCTATGGGTGGTTATAATTATAGAGCTAACCCTAATATTTTTTTAAATGATGAAAATTTAGGGATTGCCTATGGTATGGGTGTGACCGCTGAGATAGTCGGTGAGAAATATAAAATAACAAGAGAGCAGCAAGATAATTTTGCATATCAAAGTCATCAAAAAGCTTTGCATGCGATAAATGACAATCTATTGATAGATGAAATACTGCCTTACAGGGTTGTTAATAAATATGTTGCAGATAATCAGTTAAAAGAAGTATCTAAAATTATAAACATAGATGATGGACCTAGAGCAGATACTACTGTAGAAAAATTGAATAAACTGCCAAGTGTGTTTAAAGCTAATGGAACTATTACGGCAGGTAACAGCTCTCAAATGAGTGATGGTGCCGGTGCTGTGTTACTGATGAATGAAAAGGCTTTAGTAAAATATAATCTTAAGCCTATAGCTCGTTTTTTAGGTTTCGGTGTGGCTGGAGTCGCTCCTGAATTAATGGGAATTGGTCCAGTTGTAGCTATACCCAAAATCTTGAAACAATGTAATCTCAAGTTAGATCAGATAGATGCGATAGAGCTTAATGAAGCTTTTGCTGCCCAGGCGTTAGCAGTTATACAAGAAGTAGGGCTTGATACCGGTAAGGTTAATCCTTACGGTGGTGCTATAGCTTTAGGGCATCCTTTAGGCGCAACAGGAACGATTAAAACATGTACTTTATTACATTATTTAAGAAGATCAAAATTAAAATATGGTATGGTCACAATGTGTATTGGTACAGGTATGGGTGCTGCAGGAATATTTGAAAGCTTATAATTTATAGAATAAATTCTTGCGAAATAGTTCATATAACTTTATAATCCACGAATAAATCTTTGAATATTAATAACTTATTTTAAAAGGAGTTTTTAGATGTCTTTAAAATTAGGGAGTATTGCACCAAACTTCACAGCTGATACTACCCAAGGAATGATAAATTTTTATGAGTGGATGGGGGATTCTTGGACCGTTTTATTGTCACATCCTAAAGATTTTACGCAAGTGTGCACATCTGAATTAATCTGGCTTTCACAAAATTTAAATCAATTTACTTCTAGAAATGTTAAAGTAATAAGCTTAAGTGTTGATAAATTAATTCAGCATAGCAAATGGCTAGATGAAATTAAGAACACATATAATGTCGTGATTAAGACACCTTTGATTTCAGATAAGAATATGCGTATAGCTAAGTTATACAGCATGCTGCATACAGTAAACGATACTAATGCAGAGGCAATCAATAGCACAGCAAGATCAATGTATATTATTTCACCAGACAAAATAATTAATGCTATGTTTACTTATCCTGTCAGTACAGGTAGAAACTTTGGTGAAGTCATTAGATTATTAGATTCTTTATTAGTTACTATCAATGGTGAGTTTTCGACGCCAGCTAATTGGATTTCTGGCGAAGAATGTATTCGTCAGCAGGATAAGAAACTTATGTTTGCGGGCACTAAATTAGCAGCTAATTACAGCAATAACGACAATATCAGTAGCGATAGGATGGAATTGTCTAGTTTTAATGTCGCTTAAAATGTGTCTTTAGTATATAGAGAGAATAAGAGGCTCAAGATGTTTCCGCCAGATATCCCTATAAAAATTGTCGAACACCTCTATTTAGGCAATTTTAATGCTGCATCAGCTAAAAATTTAAGTAACAACAATATAACTTCTGTGGTTTGTTTAACTAGAGATAGCCAAGAGTATCAGTTAGATGAAAATATTAACTTGTTGCATATAGATTCTATCAGTGAAGACTTATCAGAACAGAGTTTTACTTTAGATAAGTTAGAAGATGCAGTAGATTTTATAGAGAAAGAAATTAATAATGGTAATAATGTTTTGATTCATTGTAAAGCTGGAGCTAGTAGATCGCCTACGGTCGTAATCGCTTATTTGATCAAAACTAATAAATGGACGATTACTCAATCTACAGAGTATGTAAGAAGTTTAGCGTGGCATATTAACCCTACTTTCACAAATTTATTAGAAAAATATGCGCAACTGGTGTTATAGTTACCAGATAATACTAATGTAAATAAACGAATATTTCTCTATGTTCAAAAGTTTAGTTCCTGAGCAAGACGGTTTTTTTAAGCTCTTTCAAGAAACATCAGATTGTTTAGTCGATGCAGCAGATAATTATTATTTAATGTTTCATAATTTACAGGTTGTACAAAAACATGCAGATCTTATCTCTCATTATGAAGAACAAGCAGATTCGTTGACTTATAGTACTTTTAATCTGTTGCATAAAACATTCATTACTCCTTTTGATAGGCATGATATCCATAATCTAGCCAGCGGACTTGATGATATTTTAGATTTAATTAATCGATCTGCACAGCGATTTCCTTTCTATGAATTTAAAGAATTACCGCAAGAGTTGTTGACTTTGTCTGATTTAACTTTACAAGCGTGT
>CAYLXL010000014.1:0-7296 GCA_964387745.1 uncultured Gammaproteobacteria bacterium
AAGTAGCAGCTGGGGCATTATTAGGGAATAGATTATTAAAGTCATCGTAAGCCGTGTTTGTTGGTGTTGGCGTCGGAGTAGGTGTAGGAGGAGGCGGCGGCGGTGGTATAATAGGATTGCCATTACACAAAATAGCGCTAGGACCACTGCATGCCAAAGCAGAGGTGTAAGTAAAGTTGACACCACTACTTGCCCAATCAGCATTGTCATTTAATTTATCAGGATTTACAGAGCCAGTGATTAAGCCGCTAAGACTAGGGGTTAATTCACCCACATCTAAGTAACCAATGACACCAGCACTAAAGTTATTAGTTGAGATATCGCTTATATTATTAATATAAAAATCTGGTAGACCAAAATTGAAAGTCAAGTCGCCGTTAACATGGCTGCCTAATACCCCACCTGTTGCAATAATAAGTGAAGGGTTAGGACTATTTGATGTTGAAGCTTGGATTCTAGATTTAACTCCTGAGCTGTTGATGCTTCCTATATTAATAGTATTGTTATTAGTAAAGTTTAGATCGGTATGATAAGAAGCACCTATCAAACCACCAGCAGATGTTATATATCTAAAAGCATCTACCGGTTGCGTAATTAGACTTTTACCTGAAGTTAATGCTGAAATATTAAATGATTGTATGTTAATAGGGTTATTAGTATTAAAGTTGATAGTGCTATCAGGTGTGTTTAAAACTCCGTCAACCATACCAAATAAACCACCAGCTGCAGATGATTCACTATTGCCAAGGCTAACAGCATTAATATTATTCTTTCCTACATTAATAATACTGTTTGGAGCAAACGTGTAAGTAAATATAGTATGAGCATCACCAACCGCGCCATCAATACCACCTGCATAACTGCGGGCGAAATTTTTAGCTGTTGAAGCTTGATTTAAACGGATATCAGCTAAAGCTCCATTAGTTGATGTCATGCCATTATAACTGATGCTGGTTGATTGTTGATGTCCAGTTATACCTCCAGCGTAGGCATGGGCTGAATCAAGACTATCAGCAAGGATTTCAACTATAGGATTAGTAAGGACATTTATTTTACTAGTGTTAGAGAAAATAAGGTTATCGAGTTTTGTACTGCCGAATAAACCGCCAGCATATCCTGAAATAAAGAGATTAGAAGGATCAGCTGGTGCTGAAAGATTACCTGTTTTAGCAGATAATTCTAGAAGATCTATGTTTATATCGTTGTTAATAGTCGCTGTTTTACCCGTAAAGTCACCAATTAATCCGCCGGCAAAAATATTAGAGTCGTATAATTGATTGGATGCTTTGACTATAGAGCCATTATCTATAGAGATGTTGCTATTATTAGTAAATGTAAGGGCAGGTGTAGTTAAACCAAATAAACCACCAGCGTAAGTATTGAAAGAATTCCCTGCGATCTGATTATTTAAAACAGCCTCAGTTAAGACATCGCTTAATACGATGGAACCGAATAGGTTTAGATTATTAGTGTCAACTTTACCAATTAAACCGCCAGAAATATGAGAAGAGGTAATGTCAGTATTATTTAAAGAAATGTCAGTTAATCTTAAAGAGTTAGAAGTAGTATTAGAACTCGTTAATGTTTCCCCAATAATGCTACCTGCAATGCCCAAAATTGGATTCAATGCTGCTGGATCATTACTCAAGTTGATACGACTGTTTTGGATATTAATATTGCTGATGTTTAAAAAAGTATTTATTAACAAGCCTGGTTCAGTTGTATGATGTCCTATTAAGAATCCTGCTCTTATAGTATCGCCAGCAGTAACCGAGCCTGGGGAGATGTTGGCGTTAGTTATAATCAAGTTTTTGATTTCTTGAGGAGATGTTTTTAATGATTTTAACTCACGAAATAAACCAATATTGCTTTTATCAATATTACTAAAGAAATTAGTTAAATTAAGATTGGTGAAATCAATGGTATGTCCTAAACCATCAAAATTAGAAACATAAGCTCCAGAAGTAGAATTACCAAAGCCTTTGAATGCAGAACCTTGTGCAAAACTAATGTTTTCATTCAGTGCATAATTTACTTCAGGTTTACTTGTTAATAAACTTGCAGAAGTAATGCCTCTATTAAAGCCAGCCAAGGCAGAATGATTATCATTGTAAATATATTGATACTCATTTATTTGATTAGCATTTGCGCCAAAAGGTATTATGGTTTGCGTGCCATTAGTGAATACGTTTTTTACACCTAAGGTTTCTGGATCGATATAATAGTCTATTTTACCAGCAGAAGAAATTATATAAGGGCTTAGTGCAGTTCCGGTAAATAATAATTTACCAGAGGCTGGATCGTACGTGCCATCGCTATTAGTTTGTAAGCGAATATTACCTGTACCAGAACTTATTATTTGTGCGTTAGGATCGGTTCCGCGTTGAAAAATTATATTTTTATCAGCAATGATAGAGAAATTAGCAGCTGTATTCCAAGCAACAGCGACACTGTTAGTAAAGCTAATATCACCACCATTACTAGAACTACCGCTTACTGTACCAGTAGAGCTATTTAATGGTTGATTGTTGGCAAAATTAATTGGATTAGGATCTGCCTGACCATCAGAGGTTCTAAGTTCAACATTATTACCTGTATTAAGCGCTTCGCTAATACTTGCTGCAAGGCTGTTATTAACATTGAGATTAATCGGATCTAACAACCATAAGCCACTTTTACCAAAATTATTAAGTGCAATCGTAGAAATTTTAATGTCATTACCAATATTAAGATTTAGTTTGCCTGAAGTTTCAATTAAACCACCATTTCCTGATAATAGACCGCCATTAGCTTGTAAGATACCATTTACAGATGTATCGCCATCAGACCATAAAATAATATTTCCGCCATTGCCATGAGTCTTAGCATTAGCTAGTATAGTAGCATTTTTTTCCATTGTAACTGTTTGCGCATTAAACTCATCCGTAGCTAAAATTCTGCCTTGATAGTTACCACCAATATTTACGTTACCTGCATTAGATTCACCAGAAACATCAATTAAACTGTTTTTCGCTAAAACAACATCTTTACCAACAGCTTTTATAGTACCACCTTGTGTATTATTATCATTGCCGCGGGCTAGTATTTGACTGTTACTGCCTACTTTCACTAAACCAGCAGTATTCAATAAAGATATCTTGCCTTTAGAGTTTGCTACTGCATCAGCACGCGCAATGCCATCAAAGCTAATCACACTAGAAACGATATTACCAGCTTGTGAAGCAGACATAACAATAGTGCCACCATCAGCATAAATAGCGCCAGTATGATCGATACGAGTGTTTCTTAGTTCGGGATTAAGAGTTTGTTCAGGAATAGCAAAGTTGATCAAGTTATCACCGTAAAGATCAACAGTAAAATGTGAGCCAGTGCTTAATTGCACATGGCCAAGTCGAGCATTAATAATGCCATGATTAGCCACATTCGGTGCAACAAAAGCAGCGAACCCGGCATCGCTAACAGTAATGTTACCTAAATTAGTAATTGAACCTTGATAAAGGCTGTTAGGAATAAGATGAATAGTGCCTGTCTGGCGGTACTTAAGTATGTCTAAATCTGATGTAGAGGCTAAAATACTACCAACATTAATTTGAGCGTTCGGCCCAAATAAAACACCAGAAGGGTTTAACAAGAATACCGATCCATTAGATGTTAATTTACCAAAAATCTTAGATGCACCGTTGGCACCATTTATTCTATTGATGGCTGTTGAGCTTGCACCAGGTTGTTGAAAATGGGTGGATTCATTAGTGTCAATATTAAAGCTTTGCCAATTATAGACTGCAGAATTAGAAGATTGATTAATTTGAGTATGGCTGGGGCCAGAAGTAATAGTGGCTTGTCCATCAGTTACCACACCGCCTTGCGGCAGTGCGTGTGTTGTCAAACTTAAGCCCAAAAATACCGTAATTATTATTAAATAATGTAGGAAAATAGAGGGTTTAGCGTTAACCTCTTGTTTAATAGTGCTTTTTGGCATACCCATACATCAATACAATTCGATTGTTGATATATGTTAGATAGTTTTTTTATAAAAATGTTTTATAGCGGAGATAAAAAAATACCATTTGCGAAGCAAATAATGCTCTCTCTTTGTAAAGTGAGAGCGAGCGTAGCGAGAGAGAAAGATTTTATTTTTCAATGGGATACAAAATCCCTCTCTGTTCGCTTTATAAAAGGGAGAAAATTATTTGCTTCGCAAATAATGCCAGAATGAATTTAGTGGTGAACCCAAGATCCATCGACTTAGTGTTAATAGGGCGGTAAAATTTCGGTTTTTACAATTTTTTTGATTTTAACGACAAATCACTACTTTTCGAGACTTTTGCTGAAGATAAATGAAAATTAATGAGTTTTAGCGCTTTTTCACAGAAGTTATCGCCATATTAATCTTCTTTTCGACTAAAGCGCGCTTTAATCGAGAAAGATGATCTATATATATAGTGCCATTTAGGTGATCAAGCTCATGCTGAATACATTTAGCCATAAAGCCTTCAGCTTTGAGGGTATGTTCTTGATTCTTTTCATCTAAATATTTAACAGTAATCTCTTGAGCGCGGGTTACCGTAGCATGGATATGATCTGGATAGACAGACATACAGCCCTCTAGTTCTTTATGACTTCCTACTCGTTCAATAATTTCTGCATTGATTAAACATAAAGGTTGGTTTTTTTTAGGTGAAAAGTCTATGACTGTTATGTAGGGTGGATCTTCCATATCTAATTGCGTGGCTGCTAGTGCTGCACAGTCTTTGGCAGCATAGTGAGTCTCAAACATATCAGCGATGATTTGTTTAATGCGATTGTCTATCTTTTCAACTTTTTTAGCAACACGTTTTAATTTTGGATCTGGGTAATCTAAGATTCTTAAAATAGCCATAAAGTAAAATTAATTTAAATGATTTTGAATTATATAATTAACGCACGTATTTAGATTATCAAAACTATTACAATTATTAAATAAGTTTAAATTTTTATTGTATACAGATAAACCCTTGCCTGTTTTAACTAGAAAGTTATATTGACAACCACCAGTAATCCCCGCCTCTAAATCTCGCAAGCTATCTCCGATAGTAGCGGTTTGAGTTAAATCTAAATCATAGAGAGCTTTAATTTTATTAATCATACCTGGAAGTGGTTTACGACAATTACAGTTATTATCCGGTCCGTGTGGGCAATAAAATATTGCTAGGATATTATTTTTAGTTTTTGAATCTAGATTAGATAATAGTTTTTTATTAATAGCAAATAAAGTAGTTAAATCAAAAAGTTTACGAGACACACCCGACTGGTTAGTAGTAATAAAAACTTTAATATTTTTATCAGCTAATTTTCTTAAAGCAGATATAGAATCGTCAATAAAAATAAATTCTTCAGGTGATTTGATAAAGGCATCTGAATCTAAATTGATAACGCCATCGCGGTCTAAAATAATATTTTTAATTGGCATTATTGTAACTCAGAGATATCAGCAACTTGATTGAATAAATCCTGAATGTTTTTTAATAACAGCAATCTGTTGTTTTTTAAATTACTATCTTCGCTATTGACCATAACGTTATCAAAAAAAGCATCTATCGGCTTTTGTAGGCTGGCGAGTTTAAATAATATTTGTTTATAATCTTGCTGGGCAAATAAAGGCGCTAGGATTTGATTAAGAGTAGTCAATTGTTGATGTAGCTTTATTTCTGCGCTCTCTTTTAGATGAGTAGTATTGATGACTTTAGGTAAAGCATTAAGGTCCTGCTTATTCAAAATATTTTTAACTCTTTTGTTGGCTGCAACAAGATTACTAGCTTCAGGCAAGGTCAGAAAGTCATGAGCTGCTTGCATTCTTTGATCAAAATCATATGGAACAGTAGAGTTGGTTTTATTAACAGCGTAATAAATATTTATCGAAATATTTTGATCTAAATAATATTTTTTTAAACGTTCTAAGCAAAATTGTAAACATTGTGAGTCTATTTGCTCTAATTTGGATTTATCTAAATTCAAAGTAGGATTTATATTATTTAAGGCTAAGGAAATCAAGCTTTTTAAATCTAGAGGTAACTTCTGTTCAATTAAAATACGTAGTATGCCTAATGCTGAGCGTCTTAAACCAAAAGGATCTTTGTCACCTGTCGGTTTTTGGTCTATAGCAAAAATACCAACTAAAGTATCTAGTTTATCTGCTATTGCAAGACAACAAGCTTCTGTTGATTCAGGGAGTTTATCACCAGAGAATTTTGGCCAGTAATGCTGTTCAATGCAATGGGCAGTTAGAGCATTTTCACCGTCATTCATAGCATAATACTTGCCCATGATTCCCTGTAATTCCGGAAACTCGTACACCATTTCAGTAGCAAGATCGGTTTTTGATAAATCTGCGGCGCGAGCTAAAGCGGCATGGTTTAGCTTTAGATTAGAAGTTTTTTCTATACTGGTAGCTATTTGCTCACTTAATTTTTTTACTCGACAAGTTTTATCTAATAAAGTACCGAGTTTTTGTTGATAAGTAACGTTGGCAAGCTTTACTATGCGAGAATCTAAAGTTTTTGTTTTATCATTATTATAAAAAAACTGAGCATCAGATAAGCGTGCAGCCAACACTTTTTGATTGCCGAGGATAACTTGTTTTTTGTTTTTACTTGCAATATTGGAAATAAAAATAAAGTTAGGCTGGAGAATGTTTTTATTATTAACTACAGCGAAATATTTTTGATTGGTGACCATAGAGGTAATCAAGCATTCTTGGGGTACTTCTAAAAAGCTTTTATCGAACTCACCAACCAAAGCAACCGGCCATTCTACGAGAGAGGTAACTTCTGTTAGCAAGTCAGGAGTAATTAACGCAGTTAGCTTTTGTTTAGAAATAGTTGTTGCAGCTTTAGCTGCTTGAGTCTGAATGGTTTTCAAGCGCTCATCAAAACTAGCTATTACATAAGCTTTATGTAATTTTTTTTCATACTCCATAGGGCTTTTTAAAGCGATAGCCTTATTTGCCATAAAACGATGACCATAAGTTTTATTACTTGCAGAAATACCAAATAAATTAAACTTAACATTTTTATTGCCAAACATTAAGACTAACCAATGTACAGGTCTAATAAAACTGTAATCATAATTAGCCCAGCGCATAGGTTTGGTAATGGGTAGTTTTTTAAAAACAGTTGTTAAAATTTCTGGTAATAATAGTTCAGTTTTTTTACCGGTGATTTTATTTTTATAAACTAACCAGCCGTCAGCTTTATTATCACTATAAAGCTTTTCTAGCTTAGCAGGAGCTACCCCTACTGAGTTCGCAAAACCAAGAGC
>CAYLXL010000014.1:7306-46965 GCA_964387745.1 uncultured Gammaproteobacteria bacterium
TTAGAAAAGTTATTATCTTGATCGTAGGCTGCTTTCAAAGATGGCCCACGCTTTTCTTCGATATAATCTGCTTGCTTACTATCTAGGTCTGTAATTAAGAAACCTAATCTTCTTGGGGTGGCAAATGATTTTAACGATTTAAAATTAAGCCCACAGGAGTTTAACTCAGCAATCATTAGATCGCACAGGGCGTCTGATAAAGCTTTAACAGCTTTAGTAGGCAGTTCTTCTAAGCCTATTTCAAATAATAGAGGTTGTGTATCTTTATTTTTTTTCATCGTGAGATTATATTTTTAGAGTTTGCACTTGGTTGAACAGGTTCATATCTAGGCTCTGCTTTTTTCTTTTTTGCCGGTATGCTTCTAGGTACTAGGGGAAAGCCTGCTTGTTCTCGACAGGTGTAATAACTTTCTGCCGTTTTTCTTGCTAATTGCCTGATAGCCAAGATATAACGTTGACGTTCAGTAACCGAGATAGCAGCTCTGGCATCAAGTAAATTAAATGCATGTGAGGCTTTCATTACCATTTCATAAGCCGGTAAGCATAAGTTATGATCAAGCAAAGATAGGCACTGTTTCTCATAATTACTGAATTGTTCTAATAAAAACTTAGTATCCGCATGTTCAAAATTATAAGCTGACATTTGCTGTTCATTTTGTAGATATACTTCACCGTATGTAATTTTATTGCCTTTATGATTGCTCCACACGAGATCATAGACACTGTCTACATTTTGTAAGTACATAGCAAGGCGTTCTAAACCATAAGTCAGTTCACCGCTTACTGGTTTGCATTCTAAGCCACCAACTTGTTGGAAATAGGTGTATTGAGTTACTTCCATACCGTTTTGCCAAACTTCCCAGCCTAAACCCCATGCACCTAACGTTGGGGATTCCCAATTGTCTTCTACGAACCGGATATCATCAACAGCAGGATCAATCCCTAAGTATCTTAAAGAGTTTAAATATAATTCTTGAATATTGTCAGGTGAGGGTTTCAATAATACTTGAAATTGATAATACATCTGTAAGCGATTAGGGTTTTCACCATATCGACCATCAGTTGGTCGACGGCAAGGCTGCGCAAAGGCACAAGACCAAGGTTCAGGACCGATAGCTTTTAAAAAAGTTGCTGGATGAAATGTACCTGCACCTACCTCCATGTCTAGAGGTTGCATGATCATACAACCCAAACTTGACCAGTATTGTTGTAAGCGGAGGATTAAATCCTGAAAGTCTTGTGGTTTTTGATGTATTTTCTTTGGCATGAGTTAATACTATTATGAAGCAATCAAAATATTATACCTGATATATTAAATACAGCAAAATTAGCATATAGTTGGTTAATTTTTAAAAAAGTTATTTACAATAATTGCAAGAATAGGGTTTAATAAATGTTAGATGTTACCGGTTGTTTACAAAAAATGTACTCAGCACTAGCCAATAATTCGGTAATTTATAATTTGAATATAGATAATCAGTTATACAACATAAATGCCTATATTAATAATAATATTATTAATATTGAATATTTAGGTGAAATACTTTGTATTAACTGTAATAAGAAAACAAAAACGTCATTTAATCAGGGGTATTGCTTTCAATGTTTTAGAACATTGGCGAGCTGTGATCGCTGCATTATGAGCCCAGAATTATGTCATTATCATTTAGGAACTTGTCGAGAGCCAGAGTGGGCCGATCAGCATTGTATGCAGGAGCATGTGGTTTATTTAGCCAATTCTTCCGGCTTAAAAGTAGGGCTTACTAGATTAAGCCAATTACCAACAAGATGGATTGATCAAGGTGCAACCCAGGCAGTTATCATCGCTAGACTTGAAAACCGTTATCAAGCAGGTTTATTAGAAGTAATGTGTAAACAGTATATAAAAGATCGGACTGATTGGCGGGCAATGTTAAAAAATAAGCCAGAGGGCATAGATTTACATAAAGCTCGAGATGATTTGTACGAAAAAATAGCGCCAGAATTCATAAAGTTTAAAGAACAGCATTCTATAGGTAATAGAGAAAATAAACTAACCTGGTGTGTCGGTGAGCAGGGTGAGCCCGTGCAGGAAATAGAGTATCCAGTGCAAACTTACCCGGATAAAGTTACAAGTATAAGTTTGGAGAAAATTGCTAAAGTCACAGGTAAGCTGCAAGGAATAAAAGGGCAATATTTGATTTTAGACACAGGAGTTATCAATCTCAGGAAGTATACTGGTTATAAAGTACGGGTTTCTGTAACAGCTGCATAATTTAAGTAATTAAATAAATAAGGCATTTATGAATAAAAATAAAAATCTTCATTGGTATATCTTAGTTTCGTTATTATTGGCGTTTTGTGCTGGGATCTATACGAAAACAGAAATGACTTTTTTAGGCTTTAAGTTTTATGATTTTTATTGTTTTATCGGGACTATGTTTTTAAATGGCTTAAAAATGCTTAGTATCCCACTGATTGTTTCGTCAGTTATATCCGGTATCTCTAGTATGGGCACCGATCAGTTTATAGGTAAGATGGGTAAACGCGCACTTACTTATTATATAACCACGACAGCTTTAGCCGTTTTAGTAGGGATTATTTTCATTAATATTGTGAAACCAGGTTATGGCATTAATATTGATCAATTGCATAATCAAGCTTTAACTGAAGCAAGCGCTAAAGTGCATGCAAATTTTGATGCATCATCTGCCTCGAATCAAAAGCAATTAGCAAATGTCTTTTATCAATTATTACCTAATAATATTTTTCAGGCTGCAGCGAATGGCCAATTGTTAGGCGTAATAGTCTTTAGTTTATTATTTGGTTATTTTATTTTGCATTCTAAAGAAAAAAGTCGGGTTATTTTGACGGATTTCTGGAAAGCAGCTTTTGAGACATTAATGTTATGTACTATGTGGTTTTTAAAATTTACGCCTATTGGTGTGTTTGGATTGGTAGCAAAGTCCGTTGCTGAAACAGGGTTTGAAGCTTTTATCCCACTCATGGAATTTTTCTTCACAGTGATAGCAGCTTTAGGGTTTCATAGTATTATTGTATTATCTTTAATTTTATATTTTATTGGGGGTGTAAATCCTTGGTCAAACTTCAAGGCGTTGTCACCTGCTTTGTTAACTGCTTTTTCTACGAGTTCGTCTTCAGCGAGCTTGCCGGTTACTCTCGAGTGCGTGGAAAAAAACGCAGGCGTTTCTAACAAAGTTTCAAGTTTCGTTGTGCCATTAGGTGCAACTTTAAATCTAAACGGGACAGCTTTATACGAAGGCATGGCAGCAATATTTATTGCACAGGCTTATGGACTGCATATAGGTATTGATAAACAGGCTATTATATTATTTTTAGCATTGTTGACCTCTATAGGCGTTGCTGGGATACCATCGGCAAGTTTAGTATCGATAACAATTATTCTTACGACTATTGGTTTGCCTGTAGAAAGTATAGGTTTATTAATGATTACGGATAGAGTCTTGGATATGTTCCGTACAGCCGTCAATGTCTATGGCGATGGATCAGGTGCTGTTCTTATTGCTAAGAGTGTTGGTGAGAAGAATGTACTTTCTGTAAAGCCAATACCTATATAATAAATTCAATAGTAATTAATAGCTTAATATAATATGATCAGAAAAATTCTTAAGTTATTGAAATTATTTTATGCAGCCAACAATACCCTTTATCGATTTAGCCACACAACAGAAAACTATTAAATCTGAGATTGATGCAGCCATCGCAAGAGTTTTAAATCATGGTGGGTATATACTTGGGCCAGAAGTATCAGAGCTTGAAGTAAAACTACAAGAGTTTTGTGGTGTGAAATACGCTATAACCTGTGCTAGTGGTACTGATGCATTATGTTTAATTTTGCGTGCTAAAAACATTGGCCCCGGCGATGTAGTGTTTGTACCAAGTTTTACGTTTGCAGCAACAGCAGAAGCAGTCGTTTTAGTTGGCGCTACGCCTTATTTTGTGGATGTTTTACCAGATACTTTCAATCTTGATCCAGTAAGCTTGTTACAAGCTATCAAACATGTAAAACAATTAGGTCTAAAAGCTCGTTGTGTAATTCCGGTTGATTTATTTGGTTTACCCGCAGATTATGATGCTATTAGTAAAATTACTGAAGAGCATGATTTATGGATCCTAGCTGATAGCGCGCAAAGTTTTGGCGCTAGCTATCGAGATCAAAAAGTAGGCACATTTGGATTAGCCACAGCTACTAGTTTTTTTCCCGCTAAACCATTAGGTTGCTATGGTGATGGTGGTTGTATTTTTACTAACGACACTGAACTTGCTCAAATTATTAAAAGCTTACGTGTCCATGGGCAAGGGATGGATAAATACGATAATGTAAGAATTGGTTTAAATAGTCGCTTAGACACTATTCAGGCAGCCATTTTATTAGAAAAACTGAAAATATTCCCAGCTGAATTGAAACACAGACAATTAGTTGCGGATACTTACACCCAGTTACTTAAAGATCTTGTTCAAACTCAATATATTAATATTCAAGCATATTCAGCATGGGCGCAATATACCATCGTCTTACCAGCGGGGGTAAACCGTAAAGAATTTATGGAGCATCTGAGTCATGTTGGTATTCCTAGCATGATTTATTATCCTAGACCTATGCACTTACAAGTTGCTTATAAGAAATATTTACAGCCAGAAAAGGGCTTAAGTATAACTGAAAAACTTATGAATCAAGTTCTAAGCCTACCAATGCATGGGTATTTGCCGTTGGATGTGGTAAAAAACATTTCTGCCGTGGTTCAAGAGACCGTTGTAAAATTACGACAACATCATTTTTCTTATTCTTAAAAGTATTCAACACAGAATAGAATTTATTATTTTTTAATGCTGTGAGTTTACTGATTTGATCTGCTTCATTATGTTTGACATTGATTAAGAAGTACTTATATTCAAAACAAGTAGCATTTAAGTCATCTAAATCATTTATGTTAAATTTTTTAGTGTTTTTTAGGTTTAAGTTTGCATAATATCCGATTTGTGGATTATTAGTTAAGGTCAGATCACTGGGTAGGTTTTGTGCCTTAAACCACAAGCCAGAATCTTTAAGATAAACTTTCGGATTGCTTATTTTTATCCCTGCAAGCCCTATCATAGTGAAAATGCAAATGATTATAGAATTAAAGATATATTTGTTGGCAATAAAAGTGTTTTTACTAAGTTTGTTCCAAATATATTCCAGGCTAAATGGCGTTAATACTAATAATAAAAGAGCACTAAATAAATAATAACGACCCGTAATAATAAAAGTAGAATATAAAAAACCTGTAGGGATGATAAGCGTGATTAGCGCTATATAACTAATTAATTTTAAATTATTGACTGCTTGAATATTTAGATTATTTGGTAAAATTTTATGTTTATAGAGATAGATAAATACAATAATAAGCCCAAGATTAAAAAAACTTAGAACAATACAGAATTTTGTTATAAAAATAGGGATTAGGCCAAAAATAAAAAAAGCAAAATTGGCAAAAGAGTTATTCTGCGTGACAGGGAAGATTTGCGTATTCAAGACAGCAATTTTATTTTTATATGTAGTATGTATTTCAGCAAGTAAGTCGAAGTGCAAGTTTTCGTGTAGAATGTGTAGATTCAAAGGCTTAAAAATAAGACTATAAATAATTAAGCTGATGGAACAGAGTGCTATAAGATAGCAAAAGGGTTTAAATAAGGCAGTTAGTTTTTGTTTTTTAACACTTCTTGGGTAGTCTAAAAAAAGTATGCAAAAAGGAATGAGCAAAAATAAAATAACAGCTTCTTGTCTGAATAGGAAACTAATAAAAAAATACCCACAATACAGACTAATATGAGCATAATTTTTGATCAGGTTAACTGGTGTATGCTCTAGATTATAAAAGTATATAAGTTGCGTGACTGCAAATAGATTAAAGGCCCAGAAACCAAAATCTCTAATTATATAATGCCTGTACTCATTAAATTGTGGAAAAATAATGAGTGCTAGTAAAGCTAGCCACAGTTGGGTTTTAGTTGGATTTAAAGTTTTAAATAAATTGATAAAGCCAAAAACAATAGCAATTTGTAGTAATGCATTGACAATGTAAGCGCTCGTAAGGACAGGTGTAGCAAAAATAGTAGAAGTTACTGCAATAAGAAGTGGATACAATGGCCAGTGGTAATATTGCATGGCTTCATGTGGTGTAGAGTTTAGATAAGCTTGCGCTGAAGCTATATAGTACAAACCATCATTGTTGGGCAGGGCATTGTACATTGTGACTATTGAGCATAAAATACTCAGAAATGCGCCAACAACATATATAGATAAATTAGAGTTTTTTATTTGCATTTACGTTGGAGATCTTTGTTTGCTTTTGATCGTAATTATAACTGAAGAAATAACTGAGAGTAACCACAATGAGTGTGTTTATTATAGCTGAAGCTGGTGTCAATCATAACAACAACTTGTCTTTAGCTAAGCAGCTTGTAGAGCAAGCCAAAGAAGCAGGAGCTGATGCAGTAAAATTTCAAACATATAAAACAAACGATCTTGTAACTCTTAACGCCCCAAAAGCAAATTATCAAAAATCCCAGAATAGCCAAGAGCCTGATAATTCTCAATATCAAATGCTTAAAGATTTAGAATTATCATTTCAGATGCATCATGAAATAGTAGAACATTGTAAGAAGTGTTCTATTGAGTTTATGTCGACTGCTTTTGATATTGAGTCATTGCAGTTTTTGATTCAACTAGGAATAAAAAGAATCAAGATACCTTCCGGTGAAATCACAAATTTTCCGTTGCTCCAGAGTATAGTAAGATGTGGCTTACCTATAATATTATCAACAGGAATGAGTGATCTGATTGAAATCTCAGAAGCATTAGAAGTTATGTTAGAAGTTAACCCACAGAGCAATATCTCTATCCTGCATTGTACATCTAGTTATCCTGCACCTTACAACGAGGTGAATCTAAATGCTTTATTGACATTAAAAAACTATTTTAAATTACCAGTAGGTTATTCAGATCATACTATAGATAACTTAGTCTCCCCTGTGGCTGTGGGGATGGGGGCGAGTATTATTGAAAAGCATTTTACCATTGATAAAAGTTTGCCGGGACCGGATCATAAAATGTCATTGAGCCCATTAGAATTAAAGCAGCTTGTGCAAGCAATTAGAAACGTAGAGCAAGCTTTGGGAGATGGTATAAAGAAACCAACTACAAGTGAACTTGAGGTGCGTGATGTGGCTCGTAGAAGTCTAGTTGTTAATACTGATTTGAATCCTGGTGATATATTACGTAATGAACATGTTTCTATTTTAAGACCTGGGACGGGACTTGCACCGAAATATATCAATAAATTTATTGGTAAGAAGCTTAGAACCCAGCTCAAAGTAGGTGAATTATTAGCTTTTGAACATATTGAAATAAATGAGTGTAGTTAATGCGTAAAGTTTTTTATATCACCGGTACTCGAGCTGATTTTGGTCTGATGAAAGATACATTAAAAAAGCTTGATCATGATCCAGAAATTGAACTGCAGTTATGTATTACCGCCATGCATTTAGATGAAGAGTTTGGATATACTGCGCAAGAAATCCATCAAGAAAACTTTAAGGTTTGTGCAGAGATTCCAGTAAAGTTAGATAATAAAGATTCGACATCAATGGTTACGGCTATAGGTTATGAAATCATTGCCATGACGGAAGTTTTTCAGCAACATAAACCAGATATAGTTTTATTGTTAGGTGATCGCGGAGAAACCTTAGCTGCAGCAATAGCAGCAGCACATTTGAATATCCATTTGGTTCACATTCATGGGGGTGAGCGTTCAGGTACAATAGATGAATCGGTTAGACACAGTATTTCTAAATTTGCTCATTACCATTGTACGGCAACAGCGCAAAGCAAAGAGCGTTTGGTTAAGATGGGAGAGAAAGCTGAACATATTATTGTAACTGGAGCGCCAGGTTTAGATGGATTGGACAGCATGAATTACATTCCTAAATCATTTTTATTTAATGATTTAGGATTAGATGTTACAAAATTTACAGGATTAGTTTTATTTCATCCAGTTATCCAAGAAGCTGACAGCCTTGGACAGCAGTATGAAAATATTTTAAAACCATTAATAGACTTAGAAAATTGGCAGTTCGTAGTGCTTACGCCGAATGCTGATAGTGGTGGTGGCGCTATTCAGGAAGTCATTAATAAATATAGCAAGGCGTCGAATCTTAAAATACATAAGCATCTGCTACGAGAGCAGTACCTATCACTCATGAAAGTAATAGATGTTATGATTGGTAATTCTAGTGGGGCTATTATAGAAGCGGCAAGTTTTAATTTGCCAGTGATTAATATAGGCAGTCGTCAAAACTTGCGTGAACAAAGTGCTAACGTAATTAATGTTGATAATGTTAATCAATCAGGTTTTGGTATTGTCGAACTTATTCAAGAAGCTCTGTGCAGATTTAAAAACCAACAATTTAGCAATATTTATGGTGACGGAACAGCGTCAGCAAAAATACTTAATTTTATTAAAACTATATCATTAGATAAAAATATTTTAAAAAAAGTAAATGAATACTAGAAATACTGAAAATATATTGATAGTTGGTGCAGGCGGTCATGCCAAAGTTGTCGTTGATGCGCTTTATAGTGAATATCCTAAATTGGAAAATTTGTTTATCACTGATGATAATACTTCGCGTCAGGGAACTGAGTTTATGGGGCTAAAAATAACAACTCCGATTTCTGGGTCTCTGAGTTTAATGTGTTTATTAAATGCTAATACAAGCTATCATATAGCCATCGGAGATAATCATACTAGGCAAGATATTTTTGCTAAATACTTTAAGGGTATCGATGGATTAAGTTTACTTAGCGTTATTCATCCGGCTGCAACAATAAGTAAATTTGCAGTTATTAATGCTGGTTGTTTTATAGCCGCACAGGCAATTATTGGGCCAAAAGCAACTATAGGATTTAATACAATAGTAAATCATGGTGCGGTTATCGATCATGATGTGACTATCGGTGATCATTGTCACATTGCCCCGAATGCTACATTAGGAGGGAATGTAACAATAGGAAATAATTGTTTAGTAGGAGCTTCTGCAACAGTTTTGCCGGGCAGAATAATAGGTGAAAATACAATTATTGGCGCAGGGGCCGTTGTTACCAAAGACATACCTAAGAATACAATCGTTAAGGGCATTCCAGCTCGCGCAGAGGTTTTATGAATATAGAAAGTTTTTTTATTACGCAGCACGCAACCATCAAGCAAGCAATGCAGGTTATTGATAAGAATTCTTTAGGAATTGCGCTAGTTGTCAATGAAAACAAACAACTTATCAGAACGATTACCGACGGTGATTTGCGTAGATTAATATTAAATGGCGCTAAAGTAACAGAAACGGTCGCATTGCTACCAAAAGCAGAACCTATATTTATCCAGGGGCAGCCGTCGATAAGTGAAGCGATCGACATTATGGATGAATATAATATTGAGCATTTACCAGTTGTTAATGCTAATAATATTCCTATGTCTATAATAAGACGAAAAGATATTGCTTCTAAGATTTTACTCTCGGTTCCGCATATGGGTAGTCAAGAAGCAAAATATGTGCAAGAAGCTTTTGATACCAATTGGGTTGCACCTCTTGGTCCTAATGTTGATGCTTTCGAGAAAGAAATTGCTGAGTATGTTGGGGTTAAAGCTGCTGCAGCGTTAAGCTCTGGTACGGCTGCGATTCATTTAGCTTTGTGTGTTTTGGATGTAAAAAAAGATGATATAGTTTTTTGTTCATCATTTACTTTTGTGGCTAGTGCAAACCCAATTGTTTATCAAGGCGCGACACCAGTATTTATTGATTCTGAACCTGATTCTTGGAACATGTCACCAGAAGCTTTAACGCAAGCATTTTTATATTATAAAAAACTTAATATTAAGCCTAAGGCTGTAATAATCGTAAACTTATATGGTCAATCTGCAAACTATGAACGATTGGCTCAGATTTGTACTGAGTTTGATACGCCTATTATAGAAGATGCAGCAGAGTCCATAGGTGCTCGGTATAAAAATAAAGCTAGTGGGACTTTTGGTCGTTTGGGTATATTTTCTTTCAATGGAAATAAAATTATTACGACATCAGGTGGTGGAATGTTAATATCTGATGATGTTAAGCTGATAGAGCGAGCAAGGTTTTTATCGACGCAAGCAAAATTAGATAAACCATATTACTATCATGATTGTATTGGCTATAACTATCGAATGAGTAATGTTTTGGCCGGAATAGGCCGTGGGCAATTAAATGTTTTAGATCAACGAGTAGAGGCACGTCGTAAAATCTTTGATATATACAAACAGCATTTAAATAATTTGCATATGATTGAATGGATGCCAGAAATTAAAGATTCTTATTCTACTAGATGGTTGAGTGTTTGTATTTTAAATCCTGCAAAAACTAAAGCACGTCCGCAGGAGTTTATTGATTACTTAGCTGCAAATAATATAGAAGCGCGTAGAACTTGGAATCCAATGCATCAACAACCCGTATTTGCAGGCTGTAAATATTTTAAGCATGTTGTTGATGGTGAAGAAATAAGTGTGTCCGATTATTTGTTTGATTACGGGGTTTGCTTACCATCAAGTTCAACATTAACTATAAATCAGCAAAGACAAATTACTGAAGTTATTGTGAATTTTTTTGATAAAGTAGAGAATTTGTTATCTGTTAAAAAAGATTTAATAAATGCCAGCTGATTTTATATATACCATATAGGTATAGCGGTTACACTTCTTGATAGTGGTATGTCAGTGTCTTTGAGGCAGATAACAGCTCCAGGCCCTACCTTTTTTTCTAGTTTTGTAAGTAAATCAAAAGATCTTGTAGCATTAATACTTGGAGAAGCCGTTTTTTTAAATTCTATTGGATATAATGTGTCTCCATGTTCTATTACTAGATCTATTTCTTTTTGATCGAGATCTCGATAATAATAAAAATGCGTATTTTTGCCATTATGCCAATAACTTTTAAGGATTTCTGTAAACATGTAAGTTTCTATTATAGCCCCTGACATTGCACCTGCTTCTAAAGATTCTGCTGATGGCCATTGAGTAAGATAGGAACATAGACCTGTATCAAGAAAATATAATTTAGGAGTTTTAATTAGTCGTTTAGTGACATTTCGATAGTAGGGATATATTAGATATACAAGACCGGAAGTTTCTAGTACTGATAACCAAGCCTTGGCAGTTCTATGGTTAATATCTACATCTCTCGCTAGATCTGTAAAATTAAGAAGTTGGCCTGTTCGAGCTGCAACAGCCCGCATAAATTTCTTAAAGGAAGTTTCATTAGTAATGTTTAAAATATCTTTAATATCACGCTGTATATAAGTTTGAAGGTATGAATTATAAAATACATCGCGAGAGATATTTGGATCTTGTGTTAATTTAGGATAAGAGCCCAACCATATGTTGTTATATACCTGCAGAACATCTTTGGTTTTTATATCCGTTGTTTTAGCATGGTTCAGCCAATCTAAGGTTGGTAGAAAGGGGCGACTGTTATTAGCTCTATTTTCTGTTTCAGCTTGTGATAAACCCAAAAGATCTAAGATAGCAACTCTGCCAGCAAGGCTCTCAGTTATTCCTTTCATTAAATGAAATTTTTGTGACCCAGTAAGCCAATACATCCCGTTAGTGTTATTTTTCCTTTCTTTGTCTACAGCTATCTTAATATAGCTAAATAATTCTGGTGCATATTGGACTTCATCTATTATCAGAGGCGTTTTATGAATTTGTAGAAAAAGCGCTGGATCTGTTTTAGCAAGTTCGCGCTGATCTAAGTCGTCCAATGTTACGTAGTTGCGACCAGGTTTGGCACAATTCTCTAAAAGGGTAGTTTTACCTACTTGCCTAGGGCCAGTAACCATGAGAACGGGAAAAGTATCGCTAACTTGTTGAATAATGGTTGCCAGAGTACGTTTCAACATAAAAAGCTCGTTTATTTGATAACCTTATACAAGATTAAACGAGTTTTTTAAAATTAGCAAGCTCAGTATGTTCGTTTTATGCTCAACTCACCTTTGAGTTAATAATTTCTGTTAACGTAAGCTTCGATTCCAGTATTGGTTTTTGATGGTTATCTAATTTTTTAATGGATAAGTTAAATATTGTCAACCAGATGAACAACATAAATGAATTAGAAAGGCCAAAAGGTGGAGAAGCAAAACTTATTAGAATCGCGTAAATAGAATAAGTATAAATAGTGGCTGAAAGTATATTTCGATTATAATAGAAATCTCTCCATACTCTTCCCGACAATCCGCCCCAGATTATCGCAATAACAAAACTAAAAAAGCCAAAATCTATAAATAACGCTCCCCATGCACCAGCAAAAAAACCATAGATATTTTTTTCAAGGAGTATCTGGTTGGCGGAGCGTTGAAAATTTGCGCTATACTTATTGCTGCGAAGCGCAACAGACAATAAGTCTATATGGTATGATCCATACATTATAGGGATGGAGTCTTTAGCCTGAAGTATTTTTTCTGTGGTGATTAATGAGTGGATAAAATAAAAAATAGGTAAGATTATAGTTCTAGTTTTTTCAAGTTCAGTATTTGTTAAAGTTTTTTTAGGTTTTGTGCTGAGCTCTAGCCCCCAGTTATTTTTATAATGTTCAAAAGTTTCTGTTGGTGTTTTTTGTGCAGTATTGCTGCGAGCTGTCCAAACCAAATTGCTGTAAAAAATAGAAACAAATAATAATAACAGCACAGATATTCTAAAAAATTTGGAAGTAGGGATTAATACATAATTAAATGACATTCTAGAATAGCAAGAAAGCATAATCAGAATAAGCATTATAAGAAGAAAGCCACGGCTACCAGTTGAAACGGAAACGAAAAATATACTGATCATAAAAAAATATAATAAAACTTTATTCAAGTTACTTCTTTTTTCATAAAGCAATATGGTTGATATAGTACTAATAAAACCAGATGCAGTGCAGATAAAGGTTATCACTGAGATAAAATTGTGAATATTGTATCTTAATAACTCACCATGCAGGACTAGGTAGCTGCGGTGGTCTCTATGTTTTGCAATGCTTTGAAAATTTACATATTGTAGCTTAGATATATTATTTACAACTACCAAATAGCAGCTAATGATACCCACAGCAAAGATTATAGTTGTTAAATAGTCATATTTGTAAAGAGATTTTTCTATATTCATTGATGGATTGGATGGAGTGTCGGGCTGCCCCCAAAAAAAGGCAGAGGAGCGAAATAAAAAAATATGACATAAAGTAAATAATGTTCCCAATGGTGTGATTTTAGGACTAAGGATCACTGGCGCGCACAAATATAAAAAATATATTCCACTCCATAATGCAATCATTATAATTGCAGGATGGAGCGGATGTTTAAGTGTGCTGAGCTGATTCAAAAAAGGCATGGACTGTTGACCTATTAGTAGATACCGTTTAAATTATTACAGTTTAGAAGTCCTGACACAGGATCGTTTGGGCTTTATAATTTCACATAAGATTTTTTACATCCTATATTTAAGAAATCTATCTCATTTTTTGCAGTAACACGCTGATCTGGTGAAAAAGACCTACCCTGATCGCGGCTTGTAATCATATCTAATAAAGGACGATTTATATAATTTTCTAAATAAGTTTCGTTTTTTGCCAGATCCCTTAAGATTCTTGAGTATAGAACATCTCCGCCGTGGAAACCGTCGATGAACTCGCATGTGTTGCTGTTTAGAGTACTTGGCTCAGAATAATCGTAAACTTTAATATTGAGTAGTGTTAGTTGAGTTTTAAGATCCTGGATATATTTATAGTTATCAGTGTTTAGCAGAGAAAGTATTTCTGTAGGAATAGGGGGTAAAAATAACACTGTTCGAACACCATGTTGTTCTAGTTTATGTAAAATATCTTGTAATTTATTTAAAGAATACTTAGAAGCGGTATGCCCATATTCTAGATTTTTTGTGCTTGTATTAATTCGTTGTTTAATGTCTGCAAAATTTTTGTCATAAAAATGTAGCCGTGGATCGCCAGTAACTACATCGGTATAGTAGAAAGATCCATCATTACCGATTCCTGAATTGCGTAAAATGCCTCTAACTCCTATATTATTATTTTTTGAGAATAATAAAGAAACATAATCACTTAACGTTATGCTGCCAGTCTTTAGCCACTCTATTGGTAACTTAAGATATTTGTATTTGAAGTGATGCCCAGAAACATTGTCAAAAAAGTTTTTTGGTATGCTTGGGTGGTTAACATTATCGTTAAACCACCAAAAGTCTAAGTTGAGAATAACAACTTCTGGAACATGGTTTTTTAACAGCTGATCTACAATTACAGTACCATCTTCTATTGAAGACATGGTGTAACCTAAGTTATAGAAAGGCTTATTGAAAAAACGTTCACGAAATTGTAGGGTGCGTGAAGAACCTAATGTAATAATTTTCGGTTGTTTTTTAGAATAGACGAATAATTTGTACTGTTTAACATCATCGATAATAGAAGATCCGTAGATAGCTAAATCTTGAGTAGTTTGTTTTTGATAAATAGCATCGAAGCTAGCAAATTCCTGTGATTTGAGAAAAAAAATTAAATTACTGCTACATAATCCGATCAGAAGTAGACTCGTCGTTACAAAAAAAACAATCAGATATGCTTTATATAATTTAGTATTAGAAATCAAAGTACAAAAATTCCATATGAGTTGAAGTGTAAGTAATAATAATTAATAGGGTCATAAACACAGATAATAGTAGAGCGTTAGCTAAACTTGGTCTCCATGAGATATTAATAAGGCTATTTTTAGATAAGTTATCGCTGTACTTAGCATTATTTAAATAATTGCCCATATAATTTACTGTATTAGGCATTAAGGTAGCTACTAGAAGAGCAATGCTTAAGAAAAAATAAACATCGTTAGATACAGGGAGGATAGTAATCTTGTAGTCTAATGTAAACATAGATTTCAGATACAACCAGGCTGTCGTAATGTTAGAGGATCTAAATATTACCCATGCTAAAATAACAAAAAATTGCGTTGCTAGCCAATACATAGACTGCAATATTTTTTTAGGCACAATATTTAAGTTGAAAGTAGAGGAATACATTGCCGTTGACCATCTATAAAAGTGGTTAATGATTAGGTAGGTTCCATGTAAAGCACCCCAAATAACAAAAGTCCAGTTTGCGCCATGCCATAATCCGCCCAACAGCATAGTAATAAATAGATTTATATATTTTCGTGCTGTGCCTTTTTTATTACCGCCTAGTGGTATATACAGGTAATCACGCAAGAAAGCTGATAAAGTTATATGCCATCTGCGCCAAAAGTCTATGATGTTTTGTGCTTTATAAGGTGAATTGAAATTTATTGGAAGAATGATTCCAAAGATTTGACCCAATCCAATAGCCATGTCACTGTAACCAGAGAAATCGAAATATAACTGAAAAGTATAAGTTAACGCACCTAACCAGGCTTCAATGAGACCTAGCTGGAGACCCTCTGCTGATGAATTGAATGCTAAGTTAGCGAATGGAGCTAAGCTATCAGCGATGAATACTTTTTTAAGTAGACCAAAAATAAAGATAGTTAAACCAATAGTTAAATTGTGAATATTTATTCTTAAGTGTCTAAACTGAGGGATTATATTAGTATGATGAGTAATCGGCCCTGCTATGAGATGTGGAAAAAAAGTAACAAACAGAGCGTATTTAGTGAAGTTATCTTCTTTAGCGCCAGTTTTATAAACATCAACTAAATAAGCTATCTGTTGGAATGTAAAAAATGATATCGCTAATGGAAGTAGTAGTTTTTCAGCAGGGGAGTTGAGGTTCAGAAATATAGATACATTGCTTAAAATAAAGTTACTATATTTAAAATAAACAATAGTTAATAAGTTTAAAGTAACGCCTAAGGTTAATATTCTTTTGTTTTTGTAAACTAATAGACCTAAATAGTAGTTAATCAAAACAGAAAGAATAATCAATGGTAAGTTATAAACATTATAGTAACCATAGAAAAATAAAGAGATAACTAAAAATACAGATAAAACAAATTGTTTGGATGATTGCGTAAAGTAAACTATACAGCAAACAATGGGTAAGAATAAAAAAATAAACTCTTGACTATTAAACAGCATGTTTTAATATACATGTTGGGTATTCTAGAAGGATTATACATTCTTTAATTTAACTAGCAAGTTATTGTAAGCCCGCTTGCCAGACCTAAAATACTTTATTTTCTAAAAAAATAACCCGACGACCTTAAAATGTTTAATATACCATTCATATCTAATATCTGTGCGATGTTGATTCGTCTAGCTACTTTGCTGGGCAAGTTTGCTTTATTAATCTCGCTTACCTACTATCTGCCAGCTAGTGACGTTGGCCTTTATGGGCTTATGGTCGCAATTTCAGCATATGCCACTTTTTTTATTGGTTTTGAATATTACAATTATGTACAAAGAATCATCGTGGACTGTGCGCCGGGGGATCAAAAAAGAATTATTCAGAACCAATTTATACTATATGTTCTTATTTTCACTTTTATAGTGTTGCCTACATTGTTGGGGATGTATTATTGTGATTTAATCCCTAAGCCTCTTATTTACTTTTTAATCCCTATTATTTTAGTGGATCATGTCTCGACAGAGTTGATGCGTTTATTGAATATTTTATATAAACCTCAAGAATCAAATATTACACTTTTTATCCGACAAGCTGCTTGGGTTTTTCTGCTTCTGCCATTATTATATGTTTGTCCGACATTTAGGAATTTGAATGTAGTATTTATTTCATGGTTTTTAGGGACTTTGTTGAGTATATCTTATGCTTTAAGGAGTATGCCTAGATTCGCAATTTTTGATAATTTACCAATCAAAACAGGCTGGGAAGAGATAAAGAAGGGGGTGGTGATGTCACAGCCTTTTCTTATTACAGCATTTTGTGCTTTGTCGATGCTTTATCTAGAACGCTTTTTTATTAATTATTATCAGAGCGATGTTGAGTTAGGTGTTTATACGTTTTTTTCTGGTATAAGTATAGCGCTACACAGTTTGGTTAATGCGTGTGTTGCTAAAATGCGTTTTGCACAACTTCTTACTGCAGGTAACAGTAGTATAAAGAACCATTGTAGAGAAGAACTAAATTTAGAATATAGAAAGATGTTCAAACTGACAGTTTTGGTTGTGGCTGCCTTATTGATGACTAGTTTAATTATAATGAGGCCATTACTTGATATCCTAAATAAAGAAGCATACATAATGCATCAGCCAATTTTTTATTATCTAATATTAGGGGCTGCATGTAGAAGCATCGCTGATGCACCTTTGTATGTCTTATATGCACAGCATAAAGATATCTCATTATTAAATTTAAATTTATTATCGTTTGTTATATTATTAACGGGCAATATTATACTCATTCCAACTTATGGTATTTATGGTGCTGCAATAACGTCGATGATTGCGAGCATAGTGTTGTTAATATCATCTTTGATCACCGCATCAAAAGTTAACAAAAAGTTTAACGTACAAGTACAAGTATAAAATATATGAAAATTTCAATTGTTACGGCCTGTTATAACAGCAAAAATACCATAGAGGATACTTTAAGGTGTATAAAGAATCAAACTCACCCTGACATTGAGCATATAGTTGTTGATGGTGGTTCAACTGATGGTACAGTAGATATCCTCAAAAGATATCAAGACGATATAGATTGTTTAATCATTGAGCCTGATAAAGGTCACTATGATGGGATGAACAAGGGACTGCGTCAAGCAACAGGTGATATCATTGGGTTACTGAACTCGGATGATTTTTATTATAACAATGATGTATTAAAACTAGTTGCACAAACGCTCGAAGATCCTAATGTAGATGCTTGTTACGGCGATCTGCTTTATGTAGAAAAAGAAAATACTGACAAAGTCCTAAGATACTGGCAATCTTCAGATTATCAGCATGACTTATTTGGCAAAGGTTGGATGCCGCCACATCCTACTTTTTTCTTCAAAAAGCATGTGCATGATAATTTTGGGGCTTACTTCAATTTAAAATATACGTTAGCTGCTGATGTTGATGTGTTAATGCGATTATTATATACCCACAAAATAAGAACAAAATATATTCCGCAAGTTATGACCAAGATGCGAGTGGGCGGTCAGACTAATCAATCTTTCAAGAATATGTTTAAACAAAACAGGCAAGTGTTGGAGTTATTCAAAGATAATAATTACGATGCTTCAATGCCAAAATTTATGTGCCAAAAACTAATAAATAGGCTTGGGCAATTTGCTAAGCGAAAGCAATATGCCGAATAAATCTGTATTAATCACTGGAGCTAATGGATTATTAGGCAGGGAATTGATTAAAACATTAGCCAGTTATGATTATAAAATTGTAGCTACTGTGCGTTCAAAAGAAGCTAGCGATAAATTGAGTTATTTTTTAGATCATAATAATATTTCAAATGTTTGCATAAATACTGTAAGTGATATTAAAAAATATAAAGAAATTTGCGCAGATATAGATGCATTAGTGCATTGTGCTGGGCGTGCTCATATATTGAAAGATAAAAGCTTTAATCCAGAAAAAGAGTTTAATGCAACTAACAGTGCGTTACCTACAGAATTAATTCGTATCTGTATAGATCACAAGGTCAAACGGTTTATCTATATAAGTAGTATAGGTGTTAATGGCTCAAATACTGGCTCAAAGCCATTTAATGAACAGTCGTTGTTATTGCCTGAAACTCACTATGCTAAATCCAAACTAAATGCTGAGCAAAATCTTAAATTATATGCTAATCAAATTGAATTAGTAATTATAAGACCACCAATGATTATTGGACCGGATGCTAAGGGTAATTTCAATAGATTAGTCAAAGCAATCGTGCAAAGATGGCCATTGCCTTTGGGTAATATTAAAAATAAACGCCAGTATATGGGCGTGAGAAATTTGACCTTATTTGTGAAAACATGCTTAGAATCAGCTAAAGCAGTTAATCAAACTTTTTTGATTGCTAATGATGAGGTTTTATCTACAACTCAATTAGTAAAAGAAATGGCGCAATGTTTAAACGTTAAAGCATTTATTTTACCGATACCACCGACGATATTATATTTAATATTAAGATTATTAGGTAAAAAAAATGAATACAATCAACTAGCAGGGAATCTTGAAATTAGTTTAGATTATCCGAAAAAAAGATTGAATTGGCAGCAGCCGTTCACACTTAACGAAGAATTAAAGTATAGTTTGGCTGTTAATCGAAAAGCAGAATAAAGTTTGCTTAAAACTTCTATGAATTGATGTTTAGTGCAAAAGTTCATATAATTACTCGTCATATAAGATATATAAGATTAGTTATAAGGTAGAGAATATGAAAAAAGTAGCACTAATTACTGGTATAACTGGTCAAGATGGAGCTTATCTTGCGGAGTTTTTAATTAATAAGGGATATGTTGTTCACGGGGTTAAAAGAAGATCATCGTCTTTTAATACGCAACGTATCGATCATCTATATCAAGATCCGCACGAAGATGATTTGCGAATGATATTGCATTATGGCGATATGACGGACAGTAGTGGTCTTATTAGAATTATCCAGCAAACGCAACCAGATGAGATCTATAATTTAGCTGCGCAAAGCCATGTTTCAGTATCTTTTGAACAACCCGAATATACTGCTAACGCTGATGCACTTGGTGCATTAAGAGTCTTAGAGGCTATTAGATTGCTTAATTTAGGTAATAAAACAAAATTTTACCAAGCGTCTACTTCTGAATTATATGGTTTAGTTAGAGAAACTCCGCAAACAGAAAACACTCCTTTTTATCCGCGCTCACCTTATGCGGTTGCTAAATTATTTGCCTATTGGACCACAGTGAATTACCGTGAAGCTTATAATATATTTGCTTGTAATGGCATATTATTTAACCATGAGTCACCAATCAGAGGCGAGACTTTTGTTACCAGAAAAATTACTAGAGCTCTTGTGCGCATTAAATTAGGTCTACAAGAATGCTTGTATTTAGGTAATATCAATTCGTTACGAGATTGGGGTCATGCAAAAGATTATGTAGAAATGCAATGGTTAATGTTGCAACAAGAAACTCCACAAGATTATGTTATTGCCACAGGTGAGCAGTATAGTGTTCGAGAGTTTGTAAATTTAGCTGCACAAAAGCTGGGTTTGAATTTAACATGGTCTGGTGAAGGGCTAGATGAAAAAGCTTATATAGAACAAAATGGCATAAGAAAGTGCATCATAGCGATTGATCCGAGATTTTTCCGTCCAACAGAAGTTGAAACATTGTTAGGCGATGCAAGTAAAGCTAAAAGAGAACTGGGATGGCAACCTCGAATTACTTTTGACGAGCTGGTTACCGAAATGGTTAATGAAGATTATAAGATTGCGCTGCAAGAAAAAATTATTCATGACAGCGAACATAGTAAATCTAATATATTTGCTCCTGCTAAAGAATATGCTTAGAGATTATATTTAAGGGTAAAAGATGAGTTTTTTGGATAAAAATGCAAAAATTTATATTGCTGGTCACACTGGTTTAGTAGGTAGTGCAGTGCTTTCCCTGTTAAAACAGCAAGGCTTTAATAATCTGATAACAGCAAAAAGAGCGGATTTGGATTTAACTAATTTTACAGATGTTGATAATTTTTTTGCCCTACATCAGCCAGATTTTGTAGTTATGGCTGCCGCAAAAGTTGGTGGGATAGTAGCCAATGATCAATACAGCGCTGATTTCATTTATCAAAATATAATGATTCAAAGTAATATTATCAAATCGGCTCATCAATATAATGTTAAACGCATGATTTTCTTTGGTTCTTCGTGTATTTACCCAAAAAATTGTGATCAACCAATAAAAGAAGAATATTTGTTAACAGGTAAGCTTGAGCCAACTAATAAAGCTTTTGCGGTGGCTAAAATAGCTGGTATCACGATGTGTGAGGCGTTTAATAAGCAATATGGAACTAATTTTTTGACAGTGATGTCGACAAATTTGTATGGTCAAAATGATAATTATGATTTGAATCACTCCCATGTTTTGCCTGCATTAATGAGAAAGTTTCATGAGGCAAAGGTAAATAAATCTTCTAGTGTTACATTATGGGGTACAGGAATAGCTCAGCGAGAATTTCTGCATAGTAATGATTTGGCGCATGCTGTATTATTTTTATTAAATTTACCAGAAGAAATTTATCAAAGCTTACTTTTTGATAAAACGACAGGGCCTGTTATAAATGTAGGTACTGGTGTTGATTTATCGATTGCTGAACTTGCTGGACTAATCAGAAAAGTTGTTGGATATCCTGAGTGTAATATAGCATGGGACGAGACAAAGCCAGACGGAACATTAAAAAAACTATTAGATATATCCAGAATCTTAGCTTTGGGATGGCAGCCTAAAATTAGTTTACAAACAGGGATTGAAGAGATTTATAAAAACAATTTTGTTTTAGATGAGTTTTCAGCGGTGGCATCATGACAGACTTAATGGTCTTTTCAATCCGTAATATTACACCATGGTGGCGGTATATTATTGATAACTTAACATGCGCTAAATCAACTTGTATTGTTACCGATGTGCGCAATGATCCTTTAGCTGATGTTTCAATGGTAGATGATGTTTATCATAATCTAAAAAAAAATGATTGTAAAAAAATAGCCATTGAAGAGTTTGGTTTAGATGATTGTCAGGACATTATTGCGCGTTGTCGTGTTTTAAGAAATCTATCAGAAGATTTAGCTTTAAAATTGATTGGAGCAAGAGTTTTAACTGTCCGGCCGATAATAGAGAAAAATAAACCAGCATTAATTGCAAGTTTAATTATAGATAGATATACAAATGATGTAGTGGCCCGTATTGCCCATAAATATAACATCCAGTTTTTGGAGATGACTGCGTCTATTCTGCCAGATTATGTAATGTTTATGTCTAGAGGCCAGTATTTTCCGGTTAGAATAGCCACGAGTGCTGAGGTAAGTCAATCATTAACAGTCCTAAAAAATGAACATTTTACCCCGTCATATGTTGATCGATCAGCAAAGTTTGGTTTGCTGAAGTACCTTAAGGTTTTCTGCTATTTTAAATTAAGGTCGCTTTATTTTAATATATTAAGATATGTGCAAAATGATAAATACAATTTACATTACTTAGATGCACTTAACTATCTTGATCATAAACCAAGAATGTTGGATATTATGGTTTTATGGTATTTCGACAAAAACTGGCAAGAAAAATTAGAAAAAAGCCCTGCAGAAAAAAATGTTTTTATAGCCATGCAATTATTGCCAGAGGCTTCTCTAGATTATTGGTTGGCTGATTGCAGCCTATTAGATAATGATAAAGTAATATTAAAAGCAGCAGAGGTGTTAACTCGCGCAGGTTATAAAGTTTTTATCAAAGATCACCCGTTACAATTTGGTTTTCGTAAACGAAAAATTATTCAGCAATTGGCTAAAATGCCGAATGTTGTTTTAGTGCCCTATGAAGTTCCTGCAAGTATAATCCTAAAAAAATGTAATATCTCATTTACTTTAACAGGTACGGTAGGTTTTCAAGCTTTATTTTATAATAGCAAATCTATTGTTAGTAATGCTTACTATGCTGATCAAGATAATTTTATTCACATTAATAATCTTACTGAGATTAACCATCTGCCAGAGCTGGTTGAGAAATTTAAAAATAAAGTAAATAATCCGGAGCAGGTTGATAAAGTTATATCTGCTGCAGTCGAAAGATTGTTAGCGGCAAGCGTTCCTGGTGATTTGTTTACATTTAAAAAATTTAATAAAAACAATCCTGAGCATAAAAATAAAATTCAGGACTTAGTTCAGTCGTTAGATAAATGTTTTGATAAATTAATAAATAAAGAGCGTGAAGAAGTATTGCAATGATTGGTGATAAAAAAGTATTAGCTTTGATTCCAGCGCGTGGTGGTAGCAAGGGATTGCCAGGAAAAAATATTAGAACTCTTGCAGGCAAGCCATTAATAGCATGGTCGATAGAGCAGGCATTAAATAATCAATATATTGATGATGTTGTGGTTAGCACAGATTGTCCTGAGATTGCTAAAATAGCCAAACAATATGGCGCCTTAGTCCCCTTTATTCGACCAGAACATTTAGCTAATGATACAGCTAAAAGCATAGATGTTATTGAGCATGCCGTCCAGACATTAAGGGATCAATGTAAAAATTATGATATCTTAGTATTATTAGAACCAACATCACCACTTAGAGAACAGAAAGATATATCAAAAGCTCTAGAATTATTAGAGTCTAATAAAATAGCAAGAAGTGTAGTGAGTGTTGGCATTGTTGAGTCGCAACATCCAGGCTTTTGTGTGTCTATTCACGAACAAACTGGCTTGATCAGACCTTATGAAAAACAACATTCAACGAGCCGTCGACAAGATTTATCAAAAATTTATTATTATGATGGGACTATTTATATATCTTATATTGATGCTTTGTTAGAAAAAAAATCTTTTTACCACGAAAACACATTGGCGTATGTTGTCGATAAATATAAAACTTATGAAATCGATGATCTCTGTGATTTTACAATTGTAGAGTCGCTGATGAATGCTAGATTAGAGGGAATTGAATTATGACGCAAGTGATTGACAAAACAAATATAAATTACAGTGCTGAGCTTCATAGTGTTATCCCAGGTGGTGCTCATACTTATTCGCGCGGTGATGATCAATTTTCCCCAAATGCTCCAAGTATTCTGCACAGAGGTAAGGGGGCTTATGTTTGGGATCAGAACAATAATAAGTTTTTAGACTATGGTATGGGGCTGCGAGCAATTACTATAGGTTATGCGAATGATGAAATTGATAACGCGGCTATAGAGCAGATTAGAAACGGCACCAATTTAACGCGCGCTACTTTAATAGAGTTGGAAGCGGCAAAAAAAATAACAAGTTTAATCCCGTGTGCCCAAATGGTTAAATTTGCTAAAAATGGTTCAAATGTTACTACTGCTGCAGCAAAAGTGGCGCGTGCTTACACTAAAAAAGAATATATATGTATTCCTAGGCAACATCCTTTTTTCTCTTTTGATGATTGGTTTATTGGTACTACACCAATAAAAAAAGGAATTCCTCCAAGACATTATCAAAATACTCTCGTATTTGATTATGGTGATATCGATAGCTTGCGGCAATTATTTGTAGAATATCAAGATAATATAGCAGCAGTTATGTTGGAACCTGTGACTGCACAAGTTCCGGGGTGTGAGCAATGTGAAGGCTTATATAATGGCCAGTATATGTGCAGTAGTTGTAGCAATGTAAAACAACATTATTTAAATCAAGTCAGAGATTTATGCACGCAAAACCAATCATTGCTTATTTTTGATGAAATGATTACCGGGTTTCGTTGGCATCTAAAAGGCGCCCAACATTATTTTGGTGTAACTCCTGATTTGGCAACTTTTGGAAAAGGGATGTCAAATGGTTATGCCCTGGCTGCGTTGGTGGGCAAGCAAGAATATATGCAGGTTGGTGCAATCAATATTCCTGATATGGAAAGAACATTTATATTATCCTCGACGCATGGCGCTGAAATGCCTGCTCTAGGAGCATTTTGTGCAGTTATTGATTTTTATCAAAAAAATAATGTTACTGATCATCTGTGGGCTTATGGCACTAAATTAAAAGAGTCTGTTAATAATATTAGCGCCGAGCTTGGTTTGACCGAGTTTTTTCAATTTGTGGGACCAGCCATTAACTTGAACTATCAGACCCTAGATAAAGATAAAAAAGTATCTTTGGCTTTCAGAACATTATTTCAGCAGGAACTAGTAAAACAAAATATTTTAATGCCATGGGTTGCTGTTAGTTATGCACATCAAGATGCAGAGCTCAAGCAGACCTTAGAAGCAGTCTATAATGCGCTTATTGTATACAAGCAAGCGCTAACGAATGGCATCGAGACTTATCTTAATGGGCCTAGTATTAAACCAGTGTTTAGGCAATATAATTGATTATTGAATATAAAAAATGAGTAGTTTATGACCGAATTAAAAAAATGTAAAAAATGTTTGTTGCCAGAAACATATGAGACTATTGAGTTTAACCAAGATGGTATCTGCAATATTTGTGAATCAGCCCAAGTGAAAACAACGATTGACTGGGAGGCGCGTAAAAAACTACTAGACCAGTTAATCGCAAAATATAAAGGCAAATATGACTATGATTGTATTGTGCCGTTTAGTGGCGGTAAAGATAGTACGTTTCAGTTATTATATTTAATAAAAGAATATAAATTAAAACCATTAGTGATTCGATTTAATCATGGTTTTATGAGGCCTATTATTGCTAAAAATAATGAAAAGACATTTAAAAAATTAGGTGTTGACGTTTTAGAGTTTACGCCTAATTGGAAGATTGTTAAAAAATTAATGTTAGAGGCATTCACTAGAAAAACAGATTTTTGTTGGCATTGTCACACAGGGATTTATTCTTATCCGCTCAGAATTGCAACAAAATTCAATGTTCCGCTAATATTTTGGGGTGAGCCTTTAGCGGAGTTCTCAGCGTATTATGATTATTTAAATGATGAGATTGAATACGAAGACGAAAAGAAATTCAATATGGTAAGAAATCTTGGTATCTCTGCAGATGATATGCATGGCATGATAGATAAGCCTGATGATCCGGTGGATAAACGTGATTTACTGCCTTACACGTATCCTGATATAAAAGAAATTAAAAAAGCTCAAATTGCCTCTGTTTGCTTGGGTAGTTTTATACCCTGGGATAATGTAAAAAACACAGCGTTGATTAAATCAGAGCTCGGTTGGGAATCAGATGAGTTGGAGGGAGTTCCTAACGAGATTAATACGATGGGTGAAAAAATTGAATGTTTTATGCAAGGTACGCGTGATTATATAAAATATATTAAAAGGGGATATAGCCGTATCAGTCAGATTAATTCTTTCCATATAAGAAATCATCGCATGACCACCGAAGAAGCAGCTAAATGGAATGAACTTGAGGGAGCTAAACCTGAGTCTTTACAAGTATTTTTGGACTATATGGGATTAACAGAAGAAGAATTCAATACCTTGATTAAACCAACGGCTGTGCCGCCATATGAGCATGATTTTAATAGTCCTAAAAAAGCTAAAGCGCCCTGGGATATTATTCATTGGTATCGCGAAGACAATAGCAAGATTAAAATTCTTAATAAAAATAAAGAAACTGAAACGATATGATCGCAATTCTTGATTATGGCATGGGTAATTTGAAATCAGTGTTTAATGCTCTAGAGTACATAGGGCAAGATTGTAAGATTATTAATCAAGAAAATGAAATCGCAGATTGCAGCCATTTGATTGTACCAGGCGTTGGCACATTTAATTGTGCTATGGAGAATTTAAACAAAAGCAATCTTATTCCAGCTATTTTACAGCATGTTAAAATGGGTAAGCCCTATTTAGGTATATGCTTGGGCATGCAGCTTTTAGCGACGAAAGGCTATGAAAACGAAATAACAGATGGCTTGAATATAATCCCTGGCTTAGTCAAAAAGTTTGAACTTGACGCTAAATTTAATATACCGCATGTTGGCTGGAATGAAATAAACAAACATAAAGATCACCCGGTATTTAATAATATAAAACAAAATATAGACTTTTATTTTGTCCATTCTTATTATTATTTGCCAGATGATTCAAATAACATTTTATGTAGCACGGATTATGGCAATAACTTTACTTCTGTAGTTGCTGATAAAAATGTGATTGGCGTGCAGTTTCATCCGGAAAAAAGCCAGGAAAATGGTTTGAAGATCTTAGAAAATTTTTGCTTATGGGATGGGGTTTATGCTTAAGACTCGCGTGATCCCTGTTTTGTTATTAAAAAATGGCAGAATGGTCAAAGGTAAACAATTTAAAGATTTTCGTGATACTGGGGATCCGGTATCAGCAGCAAGGATTTATAACGCACAAAATGCAGATGAATTAGTTTTTTTAGATATTGCAGCGAGTAATGATCAGCGAGAGACGCTTTATAATATTATAGAAAAAGTTTCTCAAGAATGCTTTATGCCGTTGTCAGTAGGCGGCGGAATCAATAGTTGTGAGAATATTCGTAGTCTGCTCAATCATGGCGCAGATAAAGTAATCATTACTACAGCGGCTGTACTCAACCCGAATTTAATCAATCAAGCAGTTCATGAGTTTGGATCACAGTGCATCGTAGTCGGGGTAGATGTAAAAAAAGAAGAGGGCCAATATAAAATATATACTCATAGTGGCAATACCAAGTCTGAATTAATTTTAGATGAATATATAAAAGACATGGATGCACGCGGAGCTGGTGAGTTTTTTATTAATTCTATCGACAATGATGGCATGATGCAGGGTTATGATCTAGACTTGATTAAGCATGTAAAAACACTGACAGATAGGCCTATTATAGCTGCTGGTGGAGCAGGGAGTTTTATGGATTTAGTGGATGCCATTAAGCAAGTTGAAGTCCATGCAGTTGCTTGTGCTTCAGTGTTCCACTTTGGTGACAATAACCCGATACGGGCCAGATCTTATTTGAAGAATCATGGAATAATGGTGAAGAATTTAAAATGATCACAAACTTAGACTCTCAGTTACTAAAATCATATGTTTGCCATCAATTAAATAATATATTTCCGGATAGCAATTTAGAGCACAATCTTTCTATGCTAGATCCTAAATATATGAGAATAGCCTTAGAGCGGCTGGAGAGATGTTTTAGTGCTATAAAGTTGAAATATTATCACCAAGAAGGCACTGCTTACTTCGATCATTTGAATTCTGATCATTATGCAATGTTTTTATATCTGCTGGCGAATACGGTCTATAAAAATCATGGTCCAAAAGAATTATGTACAAAATTATTTTATTTGAATAAAGTGTTACATGGTGTTGATGCTTTTTATAGCATTAATTTGCCAGAAATATTTTTATTTGTTCACCCAGTTGGTACTATTTTAGGTAATGCGGTATACGATGATTATTTTATAGTTTATCAAAACTGCACTATTGGGGCTAATCAACAAGGTATCTATCCTGTTTTTTCCAAGGGGACTGTATTATATTCCAAAGCCAGTGTTATTGGTAATTGTGTTATTGGATCAAATGTTGTTTTTGGTGCAAATAGTCTGCTTATAGATACAAATATTGAAAGTAATAAACTAGTAGTTGGTAGTTATCCTAACCACCGAGTTTTGACTAACAGTATAGATACAAAAAATAACCTTTTTGAAAACAATCAAATAAATGAGATGCAGATATGATTTCTCTAGAAAATAAAACTATTGTACTTTTTGGTGCAGCTGGTCTTTTAGGTAAAAATTTCTGTAAGCTTTTATTAGAAAGCAACGCTAATTTAGTGATGGCAGACTCTAATGCGGAACATTTGAATTTTCTCGAGCAAAGTATAGATAGCAAATATAAGAGCAAAATATTAGCTTTAAAATGTGATATCTGTAAACTTGAAGATATAACTATGCTAATAGAATTAGCCAAGAATAAATTTGATATAATAGATGCCATGGTCAATGTTGCCTACCCGCGTGCTAAAGGTTATGGTAACAAGTTTGAGGACGTGCAATATCAAGATTTCTGTCAAAATTTGAATATTCACCTTGGTGGTTATTTTTTAGTAGCACAGCAAATGGCCAAATTTTTTAGTCAGCAAGGGCATGGGAATATTGTTAATTTTTCTTCCATATATGGGGTCATCGCACCTAAAAATGAAATCTATCAAGATACTAGCATGACGATGCCAGTTGAGTACGCGGCGATTAAATCTGCGATTATACACTTGACCAAGTATATAGCTGTTTATTATAAATCGAAAAATATTCGTTGTAATGTGATTAGCCCTGGTGGAATCTTTGACAATCAGCCAGAATCATTTGTTGCTAATTATAAAGATTATTGCTTAAACAATGGCATGCTTGCGCCAAGTGATCTTAATAGCAGTTTGTTATTTTTATTGGATGATAGCTCAAAGTTCATTAATGGCCAGAATTTAATTATTGATGATGGATTTACATTATAATATGATTATACATGCATCAAGTTGTTCTAAGATCGGATTATAATCAATGAAAAAGATAAAGTATCGTGCAGATATAGATGGCTTAAGGGCGATTGCAGTTTTATCAGTAGTAGGCTTCCATGCGTTCCCAAGATGGTTTAAAGGGGGATACGTAGGCGTTGATATTTTTTTTGTAATTTCTGGTTTTTTGATATCAACGATAATACTTAAAGGGTTAAAAGAAAATACTTTTAGTTTTATTGAGTTTTATGAAAGAAGAATTAGAAGAATATTTCCGGCCTTAGTATTGGTTTTAATTTTTTGCATGACGTTAGGGTGGTTTACTTTATTTTCTGATGAATATAAACAACTCGGTAGATATACATTAGGTAGTAGTGTTTTCATTTCGAATTTTTTACTCTGGCAGGATAATGGATATTTTGATACTGCAGCAAGCACAAAGCCCTTATTACATTTATGGAGCTTGGGGATTGAAGAACAATTTTATCTTATTTGGCCTCTTTTGCTTTGGATTGTTTGGAAAAAACAATTCAATTTATATGCATGGATAGTAATAATTGGGCTAGTGTCATTTATATTCAATTGTGTAGGAATAATTTTTTATCCCACGGCCACCTTTTATTTACCCATAACACGCTTTTGGGAATTATTGTGTGGTAGTTTATTATCATATGGTATGTTATTTAGAATAAATATTCTTGAACAAACAAAAAAAGAAAGCAGATTTTGGTTCAGTAACAAAGAATTTGAAAAAAACATTCTATCATTCTTGGGTCTATTAATAATATCGGGTTGTGTATTTTTGTACACAAAAGAGCTTGCATTTCCAGGCATATGGGCATTGCCGCCTGTTTTAGGGGCTGTGTTTATGATTAAAGCAGGTGAAGATTCATGGATTAACCGGGTGTTACTTTCTAACAAAATATTAGTTTGGTTTGGTTTAATAAGTTATCCACTGTATCTCTGGCATTGGCCTTTATTGTCTTTCGCCCAAATCTTGGAGGAAGGTATGCCAAATTTTGATATACGTATTTTTATTGTAGTATTGTCTATTATACTAGCATGGCTTACCTATAATTTTATTGAAAAACCCATACGCCATCAGGAATTTGAAAAAACAGTCCCAACACTCGTGCTATCTATGCTATTTATTGCTTGTATGGGAGGATCTTTGCAATGGTTTAAGGGATATGAATTTAGAATCAGAAACGTAAATTCGGATCTGATTGCTCTGATATCACACCCCCGTAAGTCACCAAAAGAACAATTTGATTGTTCAGATTTAATTCCAGCATTTAAGAAACTTAATTTCAATGGGTTGTGTTCACTATCAAAGAAATCAGATCCAGATATTATGTTCATAGGTGACTCGCATGCATGGCAGTATCAAAGTGCTGTTTGGGAGCAGTTTAAATCTAACTCAGTGTTAATGGTGGTTGAAGTCTCTTGTCTTCCTTTTGCAAGTAATAACTTTATGAAAGGTGATTGTAAAAATAAATATGATACCATTATTTCGTTTTTGGAAAAAAATAATTCAATAAAAAAAGTATATTTATCCGGATATTGGGCTTATTTAATGTCAGGTGGTTTTGTTAAGGAACAATTAAATTGGCGACAGCCTAAACCCTTGAGTGCTGACGCAAAAACAACCTTTTTAGCAAATGGTCAAAATTTTCTTTCTAAAATTATAAAAACAAATAAAGAACTTGTTTTTTTTAGGGATATACCCGATTTAGATTTTAATATAAATACTTGTTTTAAATTGAGACCATTTAGCTTGCATAAGTTAAATAAAGAGTGTTCGATGAGTTACGCTCAATACAAAAATCGTATCTTTGCTTATGATGAAGTAATTAATGAATTGTTGGCTCCTTACCCTCAAATTAAAATTTACAATCCTAGGCCGCTTTTTTGTCAAGCAGATCGATGTATTGCTCGCGATGATTCATTGCCATATTATTTTAATGGAGACCATTTAAACAGTAGGGGGGTTGACATGGTAATTAAGGATGCATTACAAAAAGTTTAATTAAGCTTTCTTTAAACCATTGCGTTCATTGTTATTGCTCGACTCTATCATAAATATCATCATAACGAACAATGTCGTCTTCTTCTAGGTAAGTACCGGTTTGTACTTCTATTATTTTAAGTGTTTTATCAGTATTATTCGATAGACGATGTTTGTTTTTTGCCGGTATAAAAGTAGACTCATTTATATTCAGAATTAATTCCTGTTCGCCATTGACTACGTGTGCTGTACCCTCGATCACTACCCAATGTTCTGATCGGTACTGATGTGACTGCAAACTTAGACTTGCGCCAGGATATACTTCGATACGCTTAATCTTGAAATTAGTATTGTTCTCTAAGATAGTATAAGTTCCCCAAGGACGATGGACTGTTGTATGCAGCTCATGTGAGGGATGATTATTTTTCATTAACTGGTTATATATACCACGAACTTCTTGAAGATTATTCTTATGTGCTATCAATAAGGCATCATCGGTATCAACAATAACTAGGTTGTCTAAACCAATAGCACCAATAATCCTCTCAGGATGATTAGACTCAAAATAACAATTAGAGACTTTATTAGTTATAGCTTGAGCGTTGATTACGTTGTTATTAGCGTCAGCAGACATAGTTTTGCTAAACGCATCCCAACTACCTATATCATTCCAACCCATTTCTCTATCGCAGGCAACCACTGCTATATTAGCTGACTTTTCCATGACGGCGTAATCTATAGTATCTTCTTTGATTTGTAGCAGCGAGTTTGGATCAAGAATAAATTGGTTATCAATAGCTTTAGATAAGCTGTAACAGTGCTTAGCAGTATCAAGAATCTCCGGACAATGTAAAGCCATTTCTTCTAGCATTACACCGGCTTTAAAGATCAGCATGCCAGAATTCCACAAGTAATTACTAGATTGACTATACTTTAATGCTAAATCAAAAGCTGGTTTTTCTACAAAGCGTATGACGTGGTTATTTTCAAATTCAATATAACCATAGCCTGTTTCAGGTGCAGTAGGTATAATGCCTAAAGTCACTAATTTGTTTTGCGATGCAAGTATTTTAGCTTCAGTTACTGCCGTTAAAAACAGCTTGTTGTTTGTAATAAGATGATCTGAAGGCATTACTAACATTAATTCATCAGGGGATTGCGTTTCTGCTATCCATAATGCTGCTAAAGCAATCGCAGCAGCAGTTCCGCGGCCAAACGGCTCTACAATATAACTAGTTGGAAGATCTGTATTTGCTATTTTTAATACAGTATTAGCTTCAGATTTAACTTTGAAAATAAATTCTTTGCCGGTAACATTTACTATAGCAGTGCTACCAATATTTAGTGCGCGCAAAAAAGTATGTTGCAAAATACTTAAACCATCTTCTAGTTTAATAAATGGTTTTGGGTGTAATTTTCTTGAGATTGGCCACAGGCGGCTGCCGACACCGCCGGATAGGATAATGGTTTGCATGGTTATTGTTATTTATTATAATTCATCATTATTCATTAATTGCAGCAACACCGGCTTGTTTACATATGGCAAAGTCGGTAAGCTTTGATGAACCATTAATGCCACCGAATTGATTTTTATAAGCCGCTATAATAACAGGCGTCGTAATTGTCCCAGCTGGGATTGTAAATTCTACGGCATCAGCTGCGCGCGTATGTGCATTGCCACCTATTTTAGTGCATTGATTAATCAGAGGGATTCTTATGTTTTGATTATCACATAACCAAACACCGCCATCCATATTAGTATAATCTGCAGTAGTTTTAGTGGCAGTAAAAGTATAACCTATAAGACTGTTGTCGTCTGCATCAATAAATGAAGCTGCTGAGTAGCAATAAGTGCTGCTAGCATCGCTGCAGGCATTGGCTGGTTGGTTGGTCAGCTCTGTGCACGTCGTCGCAGTTTTAACATATTCGTTTAAAGCAAGTGTAGTAGAAGATTTATTAATTTTTTTAACTGCTGAAAGTTGTTTTTGTAGTAGCTGGACTTGTTGTTTAAGCTCATTAAACTCACTTTCGGATACATGTGCAAAGTTATTATTACAAAACAAAATAGTTAAAGCCAAGAGCCAGTGCTTAGTGTTCATATTGGTACAGAGTCCTTTGATTTTGATATTTTTATTTCCATAGAAGTAATTAGGATGGAATAGACAATTAAAACATATAAAATAGTAATCTGTTGTGCATAGATTTCTGCTTTGTTAGTCATGATAGCAGTGAAAGAACAAACAGACATAATAATATAAGATAACAATAAAGTTTTTTTCTTGCCTATCAATAGAGCCATTTTTTGATAATAATGACTTCTGTGTGGCTGAAAGATAGGTTCTTTGTTATAAAGTCTTTTTAATATAGTTACGGTCGCATCAATTATAAATGGCGAAAAGATTAGCATAGATTGCCAGAGTGATATCATTTCCTGATTATGGAGTATGATGCTCATGCCAGCAGTAAAAAAACCTATAGTAGTAGAACCAACATCACCTAAGAAAATTTTTGCTGGTGGAAAGTTAAAGGTCAACACACCAAGCGCTGCAACACAAATAATTAGATTAATAATGCCAAAAGTTGGCTGGTTGTTTGAAAATAAAATAATAGCTAGAGTACCATAGCCGATAGCAGTCATTCCCGAAGCAAAGCCATCTAAGCCATCCATAAAATTGTAAAGATTCGTTAGCCAGACAATAAATAAAAAAGAAAAGATAGAGGTTATTATACTAGGTAGGTAAGGGACGTGAACGTTCAAGCCATAATAAAGCAAACCTAGGGCTGCAACAACTTGAACTGCTAAACGATATCTTGCTGCAAGATTACAACAATCATCAATAAAAGATATAGTGCTGATTAATGCTGTAGATAGATATAAGCTAAAAAACACACTGGGATTAATGGGATCTTGAGTATACAAATTTAAATATAACATAGCACCGATGAACGTCAGAATAATTGCCAAGCCGCCAGTCCTCGGCACAGGTCTAGTATGCATTGATCGTTGATTGGGTATATCAATAATATTTAACTTGTAGGAAAGTTTGGCTAATACGAAAGTTAAAAAAGTAGCCGCAAGATAGATGCTGGCAATAAAATATATCATAATGCTTCTACGGGTGTTTCTAATTGGCTTGGTTCAGTGATTGTTGTGTGTGCAGACGTAGTATGGTCTTGCTCACTATGATACTCTGGCACCAATGATTTGATTAGTTCACGTAATTGGTTATTAGGTAAATTATGGCAGTTTGCTTCAAGTCGACCCAATAGTATAGTAAATTGCTGCCAATTAATATTGCGTGACTTTGCCATAAGAATTTTATCATGCTGTGTTGGTACTAGTTCTTCAAGTGCATAGAATAATTCTTCATATAATTTTTCCCCAGCGCGCAAACCCGTGTAGGTGATGTCTATATCTTTATATGGGACCTTACCTGATAGCCGTATAATCTCTTCTGCTAAAAAGCGTATTTTTATCGGTTCACCCATGTCTAGTACGAATATTTCGCCACCATTGCCGTTGACGATAGCCTGTAAGATTAATCTACTAGCTTCAGGAATGGTCATAAAGTAGCGTTCGATTTCCGGGTGAGTTACTGTGATTGGACCACCGCGTTCAATTTGTTCTTTGAATAAAGGCACCACACTACCAGCAGAACCTAAGACATTACCAAATCTAACGGTAATGAATTTAGTTTTATTTAAGTTATTTAAGTTTTGACAATATATTTCTGCTGTTCTTTTAGTCGCGCCCATAATATTAGTAGGATTTACTGCTTTGTCAGTTGAAATAAGCACAAATTCTGCAATATTATTCTCAATACAGCAATCGGCGACGTTCTTAGTGCCAATAATATTATTATGAACTGCTTGATATAACTGGTCTTCTAATAATGGCACATGTTTATAAGCAGCAGCGTGAAAGACGATGTTTGGTTGAAATTGATTAATGATATTATTAAGGGTGTATCTATCAGTTACATTAGTTAAAGAGACATGCAAATTAGATGTACTTAGATTGACATAATTTTCTAGTAATTCTAATTGGATTTTGTATAAGTTGAATTCAGAATTATCAATAATGCATAATTCTGCAGGCTGTAAACGCGCGATTTGGCGACAAAGCTCTGAGCCAATAGAGCCACCACCGCCAGTAACCATAATTTTTTTATTTTTAATATAATTAGAGATACTATCCCAATCTAAATCAACCTCGTCGCGACCTAGTAAATCATCAATTTTAACTTCTCTAAGCGCTTTGATATCTACTTTACCAGAAGCGATATCTAATATATTAGGTAGGGTTCGAAAAGGAACGGATGTTTGTTCACAAAAGTTTACAATGCGACGCATTTCTTTGGAAGTGGCGCGTGGGATGGCAATTAAAATAAGTTCTATTTGATATTTGTTAACTGTGTTAACTAAATCGTCTATATTGCTCAGTACCTTAATGCCATGAATTTCTTGGCTCAAAAAACTTTTATTATCATCGATAAAACCAACTATGTCATAGCGAGAATTACTATCATGTTTGATACTACGAACAAGACTGATGCCAGCATCTCCCGCGCCTATAATTAAAGTTCTTTTGGTAAAATGATTCTGTTTTTTTACTGCGAGAAATTCATTTTGCCAACGCATCAACAGACGTCCACCGCATAATAAAAATACTAATAGAGTAAGATAAATCGGCCAGACACTACGCGGGATATCTTGGATAGTTTGAGAAAAAAATAAAGCAACTATAGTGAGCAAAACAGAGCTAATTATTGCTTTTATAATATTAACTACATCTATTATAGAAGCATAACGCCAAATACCTCGGTAAACTTTAAAATAATAATAACATAAAGTTTGCATGGTAATTAAAATACAAACAGGAAACAGCCCTTTTGTTATTACATCAAATGGGATTACTGATAAATTATAACGCAGCCAGTAAGCCAGCAGCCAAGCAACAGGGATAGCAAGGATGTCATATAAAATAATTGGTAACTTTGTATATAATTTATTAAAAAATAGTTTTATATTCATATACTCAAGTAGGCAATACATATACATAATAGTAATGTCATCTTGCCAAGTAGTATAAGGATAGTCAAACTTTTATTTTAGAATATTGTGATGAGTAAAAAGCGATTTGTATTTGCCATTGAGTGCATCGCGAGCCGTAATTATATTACCACCACTAAATTGGAGTTTAGTGATTTCTAATTGACCATCAGCAGTTTGTACAATAATATGTTTATTATTTTCATTTAGGACGCTGCCTGGTTGAAGAGCAGAATGAGCACTTATAACATCAGCATCTATTATCTTAAATATAGTATCCTGTGAATCAGGTAATGTACCTATCGCAGTGACAGACGGCCAAGGGTTTAACGCTCGTACTTTTCGATGAATGTTTACCGCGCTATCTTGCCAATTAATTTCAGCCTCAGCTTTGTCTAGTTTATGAGCATAGTTAGCTAAGCTCTCGTCTTGTTTTTGATAATTTTTATTTGATAGTAGCGTCTTGTAATTGGTTACTAAATCATTAGTTAAAGAAATAGCGATATCACATAACTTTTCGGAAAGAGTGATTGTAGTGTCACCGTCTAAGATATTACAGCTGGCTTGTAAAATACTGGGGCCTGTATCAAGTTTTTGTTCCATCTTTTGAATAGTAATACCCGTTTGTACATCACCAGCAAGAATAGCTCTTTGTATGGGTGCGGCTCCACGCCATCTAGGTAACAGTGAAGCATGGATATTCACACATTCAAGTTTAGGTATGTCTAAAACACTTTGCGGCAAAATTAAACCATAGGCTACAACAATCATTAAATCAGGTTGATAAGATTGTAATTGGGATATATCAGCATTATTTTTAAAATTAACCGGTTGTTCAATACGGATGTTATGTTGATTTGCTGAATTATAATCAAGTATTACTTGTTTAACTGGTGATGGGGCAATCTTACGACCACGGCCGGACTCTCTGTCGGGTTGAGTATAAACTGCAGACAGAGTAAATAACTTATTATAATTAGGCGAGCAAAGTAAAGAATTTAAAATCTTAGCAGCAAAGTCTGAAGTTCCAGCAAAGACAATATTTAATAAATTATTCGGCATTGGCTAGTTTATATTTTTCTAATCTTTTTAAGGCTAAGTGTAATTTTAAGCGGGATAAATTTTTAATAAATACTTCACCACTTAAATGCTCACACTCGTGGTGAATACATTTAGCTAGAAAATCTTTGGCATGAATCGTAAATTCTTCACCTCTTAAATCTTGTGCTTTGACTACTAATTCAAGTGGGCGAGTAACTTTGATACGCAAGCCAGGGAAAGACAAACATCCTTCTTCACCGGTTTGACTACCGGACTCAGAGACAATTTGTGGATTAATTAAAATTTGCGTGTTGCTGTAGTCGTTAGTAACGTCCAGAACGACGATGCTTTTTTGAATATTGACTTGAATAGAAGCTAAACCACAGCCTTCTTCTTTGTACATAGTCGCTAGCATTTGATCGACTTGTTTTTTTAATTCAGAGTCAAATTGGGTAACAGGCACAGCCTTGAGGTTTAAGCGTGGATCGGGGTATTTGAGAACTTCAAGCATAGAACGCTAACAAATTATTAGTTATGCGACATTGTAAATGAATTTGGGGGAATTTTCAAGAGATGTGTAAGCGATGTATGAGAGGGGCTAAATTAAAGAGGTTGAAACTTTAGTAATTAGTGATGGATAAATTCTTGTTGTTTGAAACATATATATTTGATTGACATAAGGTTTTTATAATTCATAATACTCGCAGAAAAAAAATGGAATAATAATAATTGAAAAGTTTTGGAAATGAAGAGAAAATTTTTTTGTGGATGTTGGGTTTTCATTGTTTCGGGTTTTCTTTCAAGTATTTATGCTGAAGATCCATTTCGCGTTAACAACAGCGCTATTCATAATCCATTTGAATATAATGAATGGGATAGAACAAATCTAGATGGAACTACTTTATCACATCAAGTTGTAGAACAGTATGATGAAAATAACAATGAAATTAGTCCAGAGTTAAGTTATGGTAGTAGTTCCTCTCATGAAGAAGATAAAGTTTCAATCAATGAACTATTATCTCCAATAGAAACTAATCACAAAATAACTCCTAATCAGAATGAATTTGTAGATTTATTTTCCGGGACATTAAAACTAATCTACACAGATTTTTCAGCTCCCGTGGCTCCGGGTTTAAACATGGAATTTAATCGGAGCTATACCTCAGATCTATATGAACCTGATTTTTGGGATTTTAAATATGAAAGGGATGTTAATTTTTATCAAGATATGGTATCGCAATCATGGAATTTTCAGAGTGAATACATAAGAGTAGTAGATAATTGTAAGGAAAAGGACAACACTTGTAAACCAGTGCATGTGAATGCACTAGCACAGAAGGTGCCTTTATTGACAGATTTAAAGAATGTCAATGAATTTAGAACATTTAACAATTGGCGTGGGAAAAAAGTAACCAATGGTTATATTCTAAATGCTCCTAATGGTTTTAAGTATTTTTTTACTCATCAGTGGAATATGAGGGATATTAAAAGATACTATCTAAAAAAAATAGAGACTCCTCAAGGGCAATTTATAGAATATAAATATGATAGAGCTTTATTAACAGATATTACTAGCAGTAATCCTGAGCAGGAGTTGAAGATCACATATCAGCCTCATTCGCTTCATTTGAAGTATAAAGGTAAGAAGGTTTGGCATACTTTTTATACTCCTAGTATAGTTAGGTTTAATAAAAAAGTCATAGCAGAATATTCTTTTGCCTACTCAAGTTATAAACACAGGACCAAGTTACAGCTCGCGCAAGCTAAAGTAAACAATAAAATATGGTCGTATAGTTATATATTTCATCGGATGAATGATAAATATTTTGAGCAGTCAAAGTATATGCGAGATTTCGTAAGTAGTGTGGTTGATAATAACGGTCAGACCTTATACGCTTTTGCACAAGATCCCACATTAAGATTTGCACCATACACACATGCAATGCGACTTGTGAGTATTAATCAATATTCTAAAGACGGTTTAGAAAACGGCAGCTGGTTGATTAATCATGCTTTAGGAGATTTGGTTGATGGATTGAAAACAAAAGTGGTTTATGTGAGGAATAACCATTATACCACGAGTTATCTCTATTATAATTATCAGAATGGGAATTTGTGGCGATTAGGTACATTAATTAGAAGTTCAATTTTTAAAGACAATGTGGTAAGTAACAATAATATTTTGCAAAGCATGAATTATACATACAAACCTGTTATACATAATAATGATCCTTTTAAAATATTTACTCATTATACAGAGGAGCGTCATAATAGATACAAAAGGCTTTTTAAGGTTGATAATGTCACCTATCGTCCAGTGACAACTGCAATAACTACTTTTAGGGACGGTCAAAGTTATTCTACACAATATAACGATTATGATGAGTATGACAACCCTCGTCAGATTACTCAAACAGGTGGTAAAGTAAGCAGAAATATAA
>CAYLXL010000015.1:0-16039 GCA_964387745.1 uncultured Gammaproteobacteria bacterium
GGGGATCACTTAGGGTACTTCCCCAAGGGGAAGAAGTAATCCGTTCAACTTAAAGGATGTGAACAATTACAAAAAATTCAAATAGCTGAACTTTTGCGATTTAGGCGCGTGAACGATACTAGGATAACAGCAGTTCATAAACAGCCATTCTTAAAGCAACGCCGTTAGTGACTTGTTGTAATATTAATGATTGCGGGCCATCGGCTACTTCTGAGCTTATTTCTACCTCGCGGTTGATAGGTCCTGGATGAATAACAACAGCATCAGGTTTGGCAAGTTTGAGTATTTCAGTAGTAATTCCATAATTTCTGAAATAATCATTGTCATCCAAAATTAGAGTATGTTGCATGCGTTCTCTTTGTAGCCTGATTACAGAAACCACATCGGCGTCTTTTACTCCAGTTTTGAGATCATGGTGTATTTTTACCTGAGGACCAAATAATTCATTACTATCAGGGAGCAAAATTTCTGGGCCTACTAGATGGATATCTTTGCAACCTAGAATTTTTAAAGCAGCAATTTGTGACCGTGCAACACGTGAATTTAAGATATCGCCAATAATAACAAATTTGACTTTACTAAAGTCTTTTTTATGTTGTCGTAAAGTAAACATATCGAGCAAGGCTTGGGTCGGGTGGGCATTAGTGCCATCACCAGCATTTATTAAGGTAAGATCATTACCACATAATTTAGCAATAGAGTGTGCAATTCCACTCTGCTTATGCCGTAATACAATGCAGTCAGCTTGCATGGCTTTTATGGTCAATATAGTATCTTTGACAGTTTCGCCTTTATTAATAGAAGATGTTGCTAGATTTAAGTTTACGACATCGGCAGATAAGTTTTTTGCAGCTAATTCAAAAGTTGAACGAGTGCGGGTGCTTGCTTCAAAAAATAAATTGAAAACAATCTTATTGCTTAATAAATTTGATTTTTTATAACTGACTTTATTATTAGCGTCTTTTTGTAGGTATTTTTCTGTTCTTGTAAAGATATCTGAAATGACATTGATATCTAAATCTTCAATATTTATTAAATGTTTCAACATATTTTAACCTATTTAAACTCCTGCATAATATTTTACTGGTTTTGTAAGAAAAGCCAATACTTTAATGGTCTAGACAAAAGATATAGATAAAATCAGTTTATAATTACAGCTATATCTATTGATATTTATTAAATTATAGGAGAAATTAAAAGTATGATTTAGAAGAATTAATTTTTAATTGTGAATGGAGGCTGACATGAAAAAACCAAATGGATTCGAAAGCTTAACTCCTACAATAATCAAATTTCCATTTGAGCAAATCATGAAGTCAGTTGTTAATTTACGACTAGGACGAAAAAGAGCAAGCAGCGCAGCTAAAGTTTTAGCAGTTATTACTGGTGTTGTGCTTGCTTATAACTTTCCGCAAATAGGTGAAGCAGTAGTGTTGTTATTAGCATTGCTACCATTTCCAGTTTTAAATGTTACTGTTGTCAGTGGTTTAACATTGGCATGTAGTATGTTACTTACATCGTCATTATTAATATATCTAGTAAAAAAAACCTTTCAGTATTATCACACTAATAAATATGGATTTTCTAATTCTGAACAAAGGTTGACTGAACGTGATCGCAAATATTTAGCAGTAAAATTTGATCATCTACCCAAAAAGGAATATGAAATGTTAATAAAAAAGCTTGAGGAACGTATCGCTTTTATGAGACAAGAGATCCACCGGTATAAATTACTTGAACAGGAAGATAAGCATACTTATGCGAAGTATATTCTAACGGGTTTAAAAAAGGGTGATATAGAGGTGTTCCAGGAATATTATAATGATCAGATGGGACGACAATATGCCAAAGCAAGCACCCGTGGCCAGCAGTTAGCCCGGTTAGCTGATGATTCGGTTGATCAAACGGATGTTATTGATCAAGATGAAGAGCCTGCTCAATCTAAAGTCTCTCGACCGGTAACTAAGTTATACGCTTTGAAAAAACATAAAAAAGCTAAAAAAGTAACTGAAGAAGAATCCGAAGAAGCTCAATATGATATTTTTTCCGATGATTCAGCAGGTAGCTTAGGGGTTAGCTTTAAATAAACAACGTCTTTTAGAGTAGCAAATAATCACAGCTAAAAAACATAATCCAATAATAAAATTAACCCCATAATACATAACTGGGGTTAATCCTGTGTATCCTGAGATTTCTGCAGTTAATACTCCAGGTGTAAATTGAGGAATTGTTTTTATGATATTACCTTTGTGATCGATAACAGCCGTAATCCCGTTATTAGTGCTACGTACGACAGGGCGACCAGTTTCTATAGCTCGCATTTGTGCCAATTGTAAATGCTGCCATGGGCCAATCGAATTACCGAACCAAGCATCATTACTGATAGTAACTAAAGCATTGCCTAAGTGCGCGTGTGAGATGACAAAATTAGGGTAGGCTATTTCATAGCAAATAAAAGGCACCCAGTCGATAAAGGCACTAGATAAAATTTTTCCTGATTGTCCTCTAATAAAATGTGACATTGGTAAGTCAAAAAAAGCAATTAAGCCACGGAATATATTCTCTAAAGGAACATATTCCCCCCAAGGTACAAGTTTGGTTTTATAATAAACATTCTGAGTCACAGGTGGGCTATTAAGATAATTTTTATTAAGCGCAATAATAGCATTATAATATTGCGGTGTTTCGTTGGCCTGAGCAGGGATGCCAGTAATTAGGGTGCTATTAGTTTTGATGGCCTGTTGTTGTAATTCTAAAACAAGATTATCAATATATTGTAATGGTACAGGTAAAGCAGTCTCAGGCCAAATAATGGTGTTATTATTCCAGTAAGATGCAGAAAGATTTAAGTATTTATCAATAGTATTTTGCACTTCTTGTTTTTGCCACTTTTTGCCTTGTGCTATATCTCCTTGTACTAATACTACACGCTCTTGATTAGGCATTTTAGTTGTCCACTCTATGCCAGATAAGCTTGCGCTGATGATATAAAAAGAAATAAAAGTTATTAAATAGATCAAAACTTGATTAAGACTGTTTTGGTGAAAGTTATTACGTACAAAGATTAAAAGATTTTTCAAAATTAGATAAAGCAGGCCTGATAAAAATACAACTAGCCAAGTTAAGCCAAAAATACTGACCAGAGGTGCAAAGCCAGCGAGTACAGTGTTAGTTTGACTGTAACCGGCATATAGCCAAGGGAAACCAGTAAACAGCCAGCTCTGAACCCAATCTATGGATACCCATAGTGAAGGCGCGAGTAGTAAAAAATTAATATGAGCGTTTTTGTTTTTAATATATTGATATAGAGCTAATTTTAATGCAGGTAGAAAAGCTAGCACCGTCATGATGAGTCCCATCGTTAAAAAACCTGCAAGCAAAGGACTAGCATTACCATGTTCATGAATACTAATATAGATCCATGTTACACCAAAACTAAAACACCCTAGGCCATATAAATAACCACGAACTGCAGAAAGCTTGATGCTGGTATTAGTTTCAATACTGTAAAATAGCAGCATGATACTAGGAAAGATAATTGGGCTGTAATTAAAAGGCGATAAAGATAAGGGTAGAATACAACCAGCAAAAAAAGCTAGAAGGTTGTTAAAAGTGGCGTTATTTTTAATGACTGCTAACATTAATTTGAGTTTACTTCTGGTATTTTGATAATTTTTACTAATTTTATACGTCTTTTATCAGCGTTCAATATTTTAACTTTGAAATTTTCTATAGTTGTAGTTTCATTTTTTACTGGCAGATAGCCAAAGCTATTTAAAATAACTCCACCAATAGTGTCAAACTCTTCGTCGCTAAAGTTCACATTAAAATACTCGTTAAATTCTTCAATAGGCGTCAATGCTTGAACATTGTAAACATTATTATTAACCTTACTAATATTGGCAGAGGCTTTGATGTCATATTCATCTTCAATGTTACCCACAATTTGTTCTAAAACATCTTCAATCGTTGCTAGTCCTGAAATGCCACCATACTCATCAGCAACAATAGCCATGTGTTGACGACTCACTCTGAATTCTTTCAGAAGGGTGTTTAATCTTTTACTTTCAGGAACAATCATTACTGGCCTAATTAATTCTTTCAAATTAATTTTGGTAGTTTTATCTTTAGGTAAAATGTAAGGCAGGAGATCTTTTGCTAAAATGGTGCCCAGGACTTCATCACGGTTTTCGCCTATAACAGGGAAGCGTGAGTGTCCAGATGAAATCATTAAGGGTAAGAATTCTTCAATTTCGCAGTCAATGTCAATTACGATCATTTGTGAGCGAGGGATCATAATATCTCGAACCTGCATATCAGAGACATATAAAACACCATCAATCATATTGATAGCTTCAGCAGAAAGAACGTCTTTGTCAGTAGAGTTTTTTAAGGTATCTAATAATTGTTCACGAGTTTTAATTTTCTTAGTGAAAATTTTCATCAAATTAACTTTCAGTGCACTATAGAGATTAGAGAAGATATTAGATGACTTTACAGTGTCATTTTTAGTACTACTACTGTCTGGATCGGCCATAAAAGTATTATTTCTCCTGATTTAATAATGGGTTAATAATGGTTTAATAATTTAGCATGTATGTGTATTAAGATATGGTGTTGGAAAGTTGAGTTCTTTCATAATGATTATTTCATGATTTTCCATAATTTTGGCATCAGCATCATTTATATGATCAAAACCAAGTAAATGTAATGTGCCATGAACTAGCATATGTGTAAAATGACTAATAAAAGTTTTATTTTGCTGTACAGCTTCCTGTTGCACGATATCGGCTGCAATTACTATATCACCTAATAGATCATATTCTAGATCAACTCCTGCAGGTAAATCTACTGGGAAGGATAAGACATTCGTAGGTCCGTCTTTATGACGGTAGGCTTTGTTAAGGGCAGCAATTTCTTGGTTGTCGACTATTCTAATAGACAATTCTGCATTAGAACGAAACTTAGTGAGCGTCGTTGTGATAACGGATTCTATAAATTTATCGTCCGGAAGATCATTATTTTGATCTTCATAGATATGTTGGATATCGATAATGTAAGTCAAGTTATTGTTTATTAAGTGGTTTTTCAAAAAACTGTTGCAGCTTGAATACCTCTAATTTTAGCTAGTTATAAAAAAACTGCAAGCGTTATTAATCTGCTGTATTAATCTGCTAGTACTGCCCGTAAGCAGTTAGGTAGCACTTCTGTGATCTTTACTTTTACAAATTGGCCAATTAAATTGTCACTTCCAGCAAAATTGACGACTCGATTATTTTCAGTTCGACCGGTTAAGTTATTCTGGTTTTCGCTAGCTTTTTTAGCAATATCCTCAACTAGAATAATTTGCTCAGTGCCTAACATATTATTACTAATAGCATTAGCTTGTTGTAGAATTCTAGATTGCAGTATATTCAGCCGCTGTTTTTTGACATCGATAGGTGTATCGTCTTCTAGATTAGCAGCAGGTGTACCAGGACGTTTGCTATAAATAAAACTAAAACTATGATCATAGTTTATCTCTTGGATAAGATTCATAGTATTAATAAAATCCTGTTCAGTTTCACCAGGAAAACCAACAATAAAGTCTGATGAAAGACTAATGTTAGGCCGTAATGCACGCAATTTTCTTATTTTAGCTTTGTATTCTAAAACAGTATGACCACGCTTCATCAAACCTAGGATTCTATCTGAACCACTTTGCACAGGTAAATGCAGGTGATCAACTAATTTAGGCGTAGTTGCATAGATTTCTATTAAGCGATCAGAGAACTCCACAGGATGCGAGGTCGTGTATCTGATTCGACCTAAGTCTTCAATTTCAGCCAGAGTTTTGATTAGCAGAGCCAAATCAGCACGTTCGCCAGAATCTCCCATGGTGCCATTGTATGCATTGACATTCTGACCTAATAAATTAATTTCTCTCACGCCTTTTTCGACGAGGGTAACGGCTTCAAGAATGATATCTTCGAATGGTCTACTCACTTCTTTACCGCGAGTGTATGGCACTACGCAAAAACTACAGTATTTACTACAGCCTTCCATGATTGAGACAAAGGCTGTCGGTCCGTTAGTTTTTGGTTCAGGTAAATTATCAAATTTTTCAATTTCGGGAAAGCTGATATCGACTACAGGCTTATGTTTAGCCTTAGTTTCAGAAATCATTTGAGGTAGTCTATGTATAGTCTGAGGACCGAAAACCAGGTCGACATAGGGTGCACGTTTGATTATATCATTGCCCTCTTGGCTGGCTACGCAGCCACCCACGCCAATAATCATGCCAGGTTTTTTTTCTTTAAGTTTGCGCCAGCGACCTAATTGATGAAAAACTTTTTCTTGGGCCTTTTCTCTAATAGAACAAGTATTTAATAAAATAACGTCAGCTTCAGTCTCGTCTTCGGTTAATTCAAGCTGTTGGCTAGTGTTTAGAATGTCGGCCATTTTATCAGAATCGTAAACATTCATCTGACAGCCGTGAGTTTTAATAAATAATTTCATGATATAAACGATAAAGTTATTGGATTAGCTAGATTAACTGGAATTGAGCTGAAAATCAAATATTACTATATAATTCAAAAATATTGTAGCAATTCTAAGAATTCTAAGGGTGAATTTACGATGTAATCAGCTTGCCACAATAATAAATCTTCTGCTTTATCTATATAACCATAAGCCGCAGCTATCGTGGTCATATTTACTGATTTACCGGCTTGGATATCAGTAATGGCATCGCCAATAAATAGGGCAGAGCTCGGTTCAATACTAAGATCAGCACAAGCTTTTAGCATTGGTGCAGAATGAGGTTTGCTAAACGCAGTTGTATCGGCACAAACAACGGTGCGACACTTTAATTGTTCTAACATAAGTAATTCAACAACGGGCATAGTAATTTGTGTTGTTTTATTGGTGATGATTCCCCATGGAATATTCTTATTATTTAAATGGGCTAACACTTTGTCCATATTAGGAAAAAACTGAGTATACTTATGACCATGAGTGTTATAAGCAGTAATAAAGTCTTTGCTAAATTGCTGAAGCTCATTATCTGTGAGCTCTAGGTTGAGTAAGTTTTTTATTATTTGTTTAGAGCCTTTGGAAATTAGGGGGATCAACTGCTCCAAGGTTACAGTATGAAAGTTATTTTTTATAAAAACATGATTCAAAGCGGTGAGCAAGTCTTCGGCAGTATCTAGCAGCGTACCATCAAGATCAAATAATACTGCAGCAGGGGATGGTCTAACATTCATAATAAATTTTAAATTTTAAATTTTAATTTTTAAGATGCACATGCCATGTAGTTTACATCAGTATTTTTTGTGGCCACAAATTTATTGTTGAATATAGAATAAGTGATGCCTAACAGATTAGTAATATTTAAATCATTGTCTCTCAACATTTGTGCCATATATGATGGCTTGATAAATTTATTGTATTCATGAGTACCTCTTGGGATCCAATTTAAAATATACTCAGCGAAAACTATAGATAAAACATAAGATTTTAAATTTTTATTTAAAGTCGATAAAAATACTGTACCACCTGGTTTTAACAGTTTCTTGATATTATAAATAATCGCACTAGGATCAGGGACATGTTCTAGTAATTCCATGCAGGTGATGACATCAAATTTTTGGCAATTTTGTGGATTGCCAGCAAAGTCTTCGATCGAAATTACATTGTAGTCTAGAGGATGAGTAAAATTACTTTTACTCGCATGAACTTTCGCAGCAGCTATAGCTTGTGAAGATAAATCAATTCCGGATACTTTTGCATTCAAATGCGCTAGAGCTTCTGATAATATTCCACCGCCACAACCAACGTCGAGGACATTAAGATTATTTAAATTGGTTGATTTAAGATTATCTAAAATAAATTTTATTCTAATCGGGTTCACTTGATGCAATGTCTGCAAAGGACCTTTTTCATCCCACCATTCTTGAGCAAAGCTGTCAAATTTTTCAATTTCTTCAGGTTGATAATTCATGTTTTTTTCAGTTCAAGGCAAAAATTAAGGTAAGGTAAGTTGATATAATAATATCGACTTATTGAATGCCCGTCAAACTTGTATCATCTTGAGCTCGCTGAATTTCTTGACATAAAAAATCATATTTATAGAATCTATAAGTTATTAAAATTTTAAGGAGTTAGTATGCCAGGAACGGTGGGAATGCTTGAAGCTTGCGTATCAGAAGATACATTGCTGCCAACAACTATGACATCAAGTACAGCGACGTCATTATCTCGAGCTAGAGGTGTGATGGAATCATTTGCAAATTCAGGCAATACATTTTTAGTTGATGAAAGCTCATCTAATCCAGGGTCAAAGTCAGGAAGTTTGACAAAAAAAGGTACGTTGTTTCCAATAATTAGATCTGATGTAAGATCAAGTCATATTCCACCACCCCTAAGCTCATCAATTAGTGCTGAGCTGCCTGTGACCCCATTTGGATGGACGTCCCCTCGTCTTTTAAGGCTTTCCCCAGCTGCACCAAGTTTGTCACCACTTAGCTTGCTGTTGATGGTACGAGGTGCTGGAGCGCCGCAGGTTGCAAGAGCCGAATCTCTAGAGGTAACAGGTTCTATGCATCCAAGTCTACCAAGTATGCCAAGTATGCCGAGTATGCCAAATCTATTAGGCCTACCTATGACTGAGCAGTTAGATGATAATGACAGTCCTACTGTTGTATACTCACAAGCATCATCAAGGAGTGTCACCTGCTGCCAAGAGCTGGAATCAGCATGTGGGTCAAAAACACTTACGGATGAAGATAACGCTATATTTTCAGGAGGAATTATTGAGGGTCCGGCTTTACTTATTCCTGTGCGATTCTTGCCCCCTATAAGACAACGAAGGATGGGCTATCGCTAGTTTGAATAACTCCAATACATTTAGCTATAGATTTACATGATGATCGGTATGAAATAAGGGCGGAATGTTGTATTATAGCCATAGTATTTCTCATAGTTTAGCTAACTAGTAATCTAATTATTTGTTTTTCAAATGTATAAATATGAATAAAAGTGACTCTATAAAGCTGGTTGTCGCTCAAATTGAGCTTTTTATTGGCAATCTTGAAAAAAATAAACAAAACATTTTAGCCGCTGTCACCAAGGCTCGTGATGAGCTTAAAGCAGATTTAATATTATTTCCTGAATTATGTATCACAGGTTATCCTCCTGAAGATTTATTATTAAGACAAGACTTCCATGAAGCAGTTTTAAAAACTAAATTAGAAATCGTCTCGGAAGTAAAAGGCATTGATGTCATTATCAGTTTTCCGCATCAAACAGAAAAGGGTTTGTTCAATGCGGCAGCTCTTGTGCGTGAAGGTGAGGTTGTGGGGTATTACTATAAGCAATTATTACCTAATTACAGTGTTTTTGATGAAAAACGTTACTTTACTCGCGGGACTGAACCGCTAGTTTTTGAATTAAAAGGTATAAAAATTGGTGTAGCTATCTGTGAAGATATCTGGTTTTCTGAAGGGCCAGTTAAGCAATCAAAAGATGCGGGTGCAGAATTAATTTTATCGCTTAATGCTTCGCCGTTTTGTATTGATAAGGCTGAGATTCGTAAAAAAATAGTGCAAGATCGTGCACAGGAAGTAAATCTGCCATTAGTCTACGCGCACAATGTTGGCGCACATGATGAGCTAGTTTTTGATGGCGGTTCGATGGCTGTTAATGCTAATGGCGATATAGCTGTAATGGGAGCTTTTTTCAAAGCTGAACTGATAGAAGTCAATTGTTTGCGCGCACCAACTAATGAAATAATAATTGAGAATCAAGCACTACCTAAGCCATACAGCGATGAAGAATTAATTTATAGCGCTATTGTGCAAGGAGTGAGAACTTATGTTCATAACAGTGGTTTTACAGGTGCATTACTGGGTTTATCAGGTGGGATTGATTCAGCGGTTACTTTACCTATAGCAGTATCAGCTTTAGGGGTAGAAAATGTTGAGGCGGTTATTATGCCATCTCGATATACAGCTGCTCATAGCATAGAAGATGCAATTTATGAAGCTAATAAGTTAGGTGTAAAATACCATGTGGTCAGCATTGAAGAGCCTTTTGAGTGTTTTAATAATTTACTTGCCCCTATATATGGTAAGAGTGAAGATCCTAAAGATGTCACTGAGCAAAACATTCAAGCTCGTACTCGTGGAATGATCTTGATGGCGATGTCTAATCGATTGGGTAAGATAGTTTTAACTACAGGCAATAAAAGCGAAATGGCTGTTGGCTACGCTACTTTATATGGCGATATGGCTGGTGGTTATGCGCCAATTAAAGATGTTTTTAAGGGTACAGTTTATAAATTAGCTGACTACATAAATAGTTCTGCTGAGCAGATTATTATTCCTACTCGAGTTATCAAAAGAGCCCCGTCTGCAGAGCTTGCGCACGGTCAGGTGGACCAAGATAACCTGCCACCTTATGATGTTTTAGATAGCATTCTATTGCGTTATGTCGTATTCGATATGGGCTTGAATCAAATCGTTGCTGACGGCTTTGACCGTGAAGTAGTCACTAAGATTATTGCTATGGTTGATAAGAATGAATACAAGCGTCGTCAAGCAGCTCCTGGTGTTCGTATATCAGCCAAAGCTTTTGGTCGCGATCGTAGGTTCCCTATTATTTCTGGTTATAAATACAACTAAGTTTGATTTGGATTGATTAAATCTTTAAAAAAACTTTAAAGGTTAGACGGGCTCATGACGAAATGATCGTCATGAGCATACAAATATTATCTGACTACAACAATCAAACTCCACAAATGGTGGTTAACGCTACTAGAATGTCAGCTGACCAAAAATCAGCCGAGATTTATGAGTTCGTTTTAGATTTAAGTATTAAAGTTATAGACTGTAAGCATATTTCTTCAGTGTCACAAAAACGTGCAGTCTGTGTAAAAAACTTCGCCACCGAGCTAAAGGGAGTACTATTTGAGCTCAATCATGTTAGAATCAACCCTAAAGTTAATAACGAATTGATTTTATTCAGATTTAAAAAGTGCTTACAAAAATCAGGAGTTAAAATTTCTAACCCACCCGATGAAATCTTAATGGCTATTTGTTATAAGCCTATAGGGGAGCTTAGCGATGTTGTCAGATTCTATATTGATGACAACAATCAGTTAGTGTTTTTATCTAAAGCTGTGAAGCTATCTCTGGTCTAGGTAGGCCCATAAGACTAACCCTAAGATTAACCCTACGACTAATCTAGTCACAATATCTTAGTAAGTTCTTAGTAAGTTATTGCTAATTGGTTGCAAATTGCCTATAATCCCAATCTTATATAAAACCAAATTTGTTTCTGGAGTTTTCGTTATGTATGCGGTGATCAAAACCGGCGGTAAACAGTATCGCGTATCTAAGGGGCTTAAGCTAAAAGTAGAAAAACTAGAACTTGCGACTGACGACATTATTGAGTTTGATCATGTTTTAATGGTAGGCGAAGGTGATTCAGTTAAGCTTGGGCAACCATTTGTATCAGGCGCGTCAGTTACTGCTAAAGTTCTAAGCCAAGGTCGCGGTGATAAAATTAGAATTATTAAATTTAGACGTCGTAAGCATTACATGCGTAAACAAGGCCACAGACAGTGGTTGACAGAAATTGAAATTACAGACATTAGAGGTGCATAATGGCTCACAAGAAAGCTGGTGGTAGTACAAGTAACGGCCGCGACTCGCAGGCCAAACGATTAGGTGTAAAACTATTTGGTGGCCAAACTGCTGTAGCTGGTAACATTATTATCAGACAACGTGGCACTAGGGTGAATCCTGGCGTTGGTGTTGGCATGGGTAAAGATCATACTTTATTCGCAACTGTTGATGGCAAGGTTGTTTTTGAAAAGAAAGGCAAGCCGCACCGTCAATTTGTTAGCGTTGTACCTGCTAATTAAGAATCTTAAGAAAAGTCTTAGATTCCCATCACAAACAAAAAGCTTGTAGGACGTGACGTCTACAAGCTTTTTGTTTATTAATATATTTAAATCAACATTACCCAATCAGTCTGATCATTATGAAGTTTATTGATGAAGCAGTAATAGAAGTTATAGCTGGTAAAGGCGGCGATGGTTGCTCGAGTTTTCGTCGTGAAAAATTTATTCCCTTTGGTGGGCCTAACGGCGGTAATGGCGGTGAAGGCGGCAGTATTTATATTATTGTTGATAAAGATTTAAATACTTTAGTTGATTTTAGATACAAAAGAGTATTTAAAGCTACTAAGGGTCAAGGTGGTTTAGGTAGTGATTGCGCTGGTAAAGCAGGTGATGATTTATACATCACTGTGCCTCTGGGTACAAAAGTTTATCATTATGAAACTGATGAATGTATTGGTGATTTAACTGAAGCTGATGATAAATTATTAGTCGCCAAAGGCGGCGGTAAGGGGATAGGGAATGCCGCTTTTAAAACTAGTACTAATCGTGCTCCAAGAAAGTTTACCAAAGGTAAGCCTGGTGAAACCAGAAAGTTGCGCTTAGTATTAAATGTTCTTGCTGATGTAGGCTTATTAGGTTTACCAAATGCGGGTAAATCAACTTTTATTACTGCAGTTTCTGCTGCTAGACCTAAAATTGCTGATTATCCATTTACAACTTTGCATCCTAATTTAGGTACAATTAGATTAGGAGAGGGCAGAAGTTTTGTTATTGCTGATATCCCTGGGATTATTGAAGGGGCAAGTCAGGGCGCAGGTCTTGGTCATAGATTTTTAAAACATTTACAGCGTACTAAAGTCTTGTTACATATCGTCGATGTCTTTAATCCAGATTATTTAGACAATATTAAAATTATTACTAACGAATTAAAAATTTATAGTGATGAGCATGATAAAGATTTATTTAATAAACCACGTTGGTTAGTGTTAAATAAATGTGACTTATTATCTGAAGATGAAATTCAACAAATCATCAGTAATATCAAATCTGAACTTAACTATAAAGATCAGATTTTCTGGGTATCTGCTGCATCGCATACTAATACTAGCCAATTGATGAATGAGCTTGGTAAAGCTCTATACGAAATAAATGAGCTAGATTTTTAATATTTGCTTACTTAATACCAAGCGAAGGGAGCACCCCTTTCGCCTACTGCCCAGTTTGAAATTTCTCTTTAAATAGCTTTTTTTCAAATATAATATTTATAACCAATGTCCAATTTTCATCTAAAATAAATATGAAGCATTTAATTAATAGGGTTATTAATAATTTCAACTATCTTATTTTTAGATATAAAAAACCAAAAAGAATGCAAGCGTATAATAACCAAAAGCTTATACCTTTAAGCCTACATGAGCTGAAAGAAGTGTTATTTTTAGTTTATCATAACCGGTCTGGCTATATTTCTGCGCTTAGTCGTGAAGATGAAACTCTGGCGCAACAAAAAATTTTTTTAACCTATGGCGAAATCTTACCAGAAGGTTTAGCTAAACTGTATCAGTTTGTTAAACTAACAGTAGAAGACAGCTTTGTTGACTTAGGATCAGGGATAGGTAAAGCAGTGCTGCAAAGTTACTTGTCAACTCAAATGGCTGCAAGTTATGGGGTAGAGATAGATAAAGCTCGGCATGAGTTAGCTGTAGAGGCTTTACAAGAGCTAAAACAAAGTGCTCCTAATTTGTTCGCTAATCAATCTAAACTCATTGAGTTTCATAATACTAATATTACAGATTTTGATTTTAATCTGGCCTCTATTGTCTATTGTAACGCGACGTGTTTTGGGCCTAATTTGATGGGGGTTATTAGTGATAAAATTAATAACAGCCGTTCTGTGCGGGCAGTAATGAGCACTTGTCGTATCGAGGGGTTGGTTAATCTAACTCAAGAAAATATTGTCGACATAGAGGTTTCATGGCACCTGCCACCGAGCACGTCTCCTTGTTATGTTTATACTTCAATCCTAGATTAAGCTTACCTTAAGCCTGTGTAGCTACAATTCAGGTCTAGAGGCTCAGTCTCAAATCCTATATATAATATGGCACGGATTTTAAGATAATGAGCTTAAATCAATAAGATGCAAGTCATTAAGCTAAAAAACTCTTGTATTTTAGATTGTTGCTTGATAATATAACTTTTGAATTGATTACCTAACTTAACGAGGTTTAAAATGGCTAACGATAGCATAGAGAATATTACAGAGAGAAAACAAGAGTTTGACTTAGTCAATCAATACCTTGAAAAGCAAATTAAGGGTCGCTCACCAAAACAGCTTAAAAATTTTCACGGGGTTAAACTTAACAGAAAACGCCCGATAAAAGTTAACGGCAAATATTATCAATTAAAACATAGTTTTATTCTGGTTTATGATGAAAAAGTGAATAAAGTCAAACCGTTCTTATTGACTCCTGGCAAACCAAGAGACGGTTTAGAATCAGGTAAATTAGGAGAAGGTTCATTTGGTACGGTAAAAAGAGTGCAAGATAAAGAAGGCACTGAATTTGCGTTAAAAATTATTGATGAGGAAAAATACTACAAAGCTCAATTAAAAATAATTGCAGAGCAGATCAAAAAAACATGGGCTAATTGGGGCTTTAATATAAAGATTGACGAGAACAGCGTTCCTGCATTGAGTCGGTTTTTAGCTTTTAAGGCAATAAAAAAACAACTAATATTGATGGTTAAAAATGAGTTTGAAGTATTAAAGCATGCTGGTTTACGTCATGCAGTAATTAAAAGATCTTATACAGGCTTAGGATTATTAAAAAGATTTATTTTGTGGTTATTCAACTGGAATACTCATAAAAGTTATATTTTGATGGATTTAGTTCCAGGTCAGCCTTTAGCTAAGATGGACTTGGAGAAATACAATCGTGTCCAAGCTCGTATTTTCGATGAAAATCCAAGTATGACTATGTCTGAACTTAGAGACAAAGTATTTGTAGATGGTACTCAGTGCGTGCTGACTAAACCTCAAATCAACGCTCAACAAAAATTAGCTTTGGCTTTAGAACTTGCACAAAAAATAGGCGTTATTCATAAAAAAGGATGGGCATTATTAGATATTAAAGGAGAAAATTTTCTTTTTAATTGTACATCCCACGGTCGAATTGAAGCTAATCCTATAGATTTTGGTTGCGCCGAACCTCTTGGTAAAGAATTAGGAGTGTCAGGATTTAAAGGAACTGGATCATATTGTTCACCAGAAATGTTGAGTCTCCAATTAATATTGTTGCTACAAGCACAAGGTAGAGCAACCAAGGAGCAATTAAACAAAAAAATTAAAGTAACCGATAAAATGGATGTTTATTCTTTTGGTGTAGTCTTTAAATATGAGTTAAATCTTGAGCAAGATTTTGAGGGTGGGGCGACAGCATTGATTAATAGAATGCTAAATCAAAATCCGGATGATCGTCCTACGATGGATGAGGTGTGTCAGGATTTATTAGCGCTTCAGCAACAACGGCGGGCTACTAATGGTTCTTCAGCCGCGGCTGATAATGGATGTGTTTCTAGGGCTCTACAAACGCTAAGAACAGCTCATGGTACATTTGCTGCTAAAGTTGAAGTAGCTCAACCAATGAAGTCTAGCATTTCTAGTTCGGTTATTTAAAAACGTTTATCCCCCATTAATCTTAATTGATGGGGGGGGTAATGACCGAATCAGCTTTAGCTAATGCCGTGTTAACCTGTAGCGTGCTTAAAGGTAATTTTTCTTCTAGCATATTTAATAATGCTGTGTTAACTGGTGCAAGACTCAAAGGTGACTGTTCACAGAGTTCTTTTAATGGCGCAACTTTAATTGTCGCTCATTTGTTACAAAATCCAGATACGAAAGTTTGGAGTGTTACTCGTTTTAGAGATGTTGATTTTAGCTCAGCAAGAATGAATTATGGATTATTTCATCAAGCAGACTTTTCTAGTAGTAAGTTTGTTGATGCTGATTTAAGTGGAGTAGTGTTTACTGGTTCAAATCTCAGTGGTTGTGATTTTACGTAATGTTCACCATATCTAGAATATTGTACGCGTTCACCGTATAGGAATCTGCGCCCCTGTCATTCCGATCTTGTCGAGGAATCTCAGATTGAAGATTAA
>CAYLXL010000015.1:16049-20601 GCA_964387745.1 uncultured Gammaproteobacteria bacterium
TCTGGATAACAAAAATTCTAATAGCTGAACAGTAACGATTTTACTGGTGCTAACTTAAGAGGCGCAGTTTTAACCGAGACTGATTTATCCGGCGCGATTATTTCTGATGACCAACTATCACAAGTTCGTAATTATTGCGATGCGATTATGCCATCTGGTGAAATTCATTTTTGTGAGAAGTAGTTACCAGCCGCGGTGCTTACAGCACAGCGACCAGCTTCAAAGAGAGTCAGAATTAAGCAGATTTAAGATTCTTAACTTGCTCATTTAAGCGGCTTTTATGACGAGCAGCTTTATTTTTATGAATAATGCCATGGCTAACCATTTTATCAACCATTCTAGCAGCTTCTGCGTAAGCACTTTGAGCTGTATCAACTGATTTAGTTGCGATAGCTGCTACTGCCTTCTTAAGGCTTGTGCGCATCATAGAACGTAGGGTTTGAGTGCGAGCGCGGCGTTTAACACCTTGGCGAACTCTTTTCTTTGCTTGTTTGGTATTAGCCACTTTGTATTCTCCGAATAAATCCAATAAATCTGTAAGATCTTATAAAGGACAAAATATGCCTGTTTTTTAATGATTTGTCAATGATCCACAAGCAAAGATTTACTATATAATAACCATAATTGATACCATAGCTCTATATAGTATTGTAAACTATAGCGTTATAGTTTATTGTTTTCCCATATTATTTAATGTCTGTTGATGTTTTTTTGACAGTAAGGCTTGTAAGATTAAAAACGATAAAGAGTCCCAATTTAGCCATATTGCTAAAGGCACCAGTAAAGTAGGTGCCATGACCTTCATATCTAGGATCAGCGGTTTTGGTCGAGAAATGGTTTGCGCCCATTATTTTGGAGCTGGCAGCAGCTTTGATGCTTTTGTAGTGGCATTTAAATTACCTAATTTCCTAAGAAGGCTTTTTGCTGAGGGCGCCTTTGCGCAAGCCTTTATCCCTATTCTATCAGAGTACCGTGCAGTTCGTACCCAACAAGATGTCTATCGACTGCTAAACCATGTAGCAGGTGTGCTCGGTCTTATTTTAATGATGGTGTCTATTTTAGGCATGTTAACAGCACCATGGATTATTAAAGGCTTTGCTCCAGGTTTCATGGCTAATGGTAGTGCGCGCTTATATTTAGCCTCTGACTTATTAAGAATAACCTTTCCCTATATTTTCTTTATTTCGCTAACTGCGTTTGTTGGTAGCATTTTAAATAGCTATGATAAATTCATTATGCCGGCTTTTGCGCCAGTGTTATTAAATGTGGCTATGATTGCTTGCGCTATTTTATTTGCTGGCTACTTTAAAGAACCAGTAACAGCTTTAGCTTGGGGGGTGTTTTTTGGTGGGGTTGCGCAATTATCGTTTTTATTGTTTTTCTCCTGGAAGATTAAATTACTGCCTAGACCGCGATTGACTGGCGATAAACCAGGTGTAACTAGAATATTAAAAAATATGTTACCCGCAATCTTTGGTGTTTCTGTTGCCCAAATTAATTTATTATTCGATACTCTATTTGCTTCTTTTTTGCCATTAGGTAGCGTCTCGTGGTTGTACTATTCAGATCGTATTATAGAATTTCCTATGGGAGTATTTGGTGTAGCTTTGACTACAGTAGTTTTACCTCATTTATCTCGCGAGCATGCAAAAAATAATGAAAAAGACTTTAATCGGACTATAGACTGGTCTTTACAGCTAATTATTTTGCTGGGTTTGCCGGCAGCATTGGGTATATTTTGTTTGACCAAGCCATTATTGATAACATTATTTAATTATGGGAAATTTTCTGTACTGGATGTCTACAAGACTAGTCTAAGTCTGCAGGCTTTTTCTGTCGGTCTAATAGCTCTGGTGAGTATAAAAATATTGGCTTCAGCCAACTATGCGCGTAAAGATATTAAAACTCCGGTCAGGATTGCGGCTTTATGTATGATTATAAACATACTTTTAAGTTTAGTTTTGATGCAGTATTTTTATCATGTTGGCCTTGCAATGGCAGGAGCTACGACAGGTTTTATTAACGCGGGTTTACTTTTATACAGTCTTATTAAAAGAGGAATATATAAACCAGTATTAAATTGGCGAGTGTTTCTACCAAAAGTAATTACTGCTAATATTATTTGGGTGTTTTTGTTGCTTATTTTAAACCCTGAGATCAGTACATGGTTCGCATGGGACAGGTTACACAGAACTATAGTTTTGTTTGCTTTAATAACTGCTGTAATCTTGACTTACTTTGGTTCTTTGAAATTGTTAGGATTTAATCTGAAAAAGCAGTTAAGTTTAGATTAGTTATGATTGTACGCCGTGGTCTTGAAATAAAATATAAGAATGACGCTGTTGTTGCTGTCGGTAATTTTGACGGGGTGCATTTAGGTCATCAGTATTTATTTAAAAAAGTATTTGATTTAGCAAGGGCTAAAGATTTAAAAAAAGTTTGCATAACCTTTGAGCCGCACCCGAAAGAATATTTTTTTCGATGCCGTACAGATGGTAAGGCTACAAAAAGAATAACAGTATTTAAAGATAAGATTAGTTTTTTAAAAAAATTGGGTTTTGATTTGGTTTGGGTAATAAAATTTAATAAAACCACAGCTGATTTGGCCCCTAAAGATTTTATTGATAAGCTGATTAATAATCTGAATTTAAAATATCTTTTGGTCGGTAAAGATTTTAAATTTGGTAAAGACAGATTAGGCGATACCAATTTATTGTATCAGGCAGCAGAACAATATAGTTTTAAATTAATTACAGCAGAAGATTTTGTGATTAATAATCAGCGTGTCAGTAGTAATTTAATTAGAGGATTATTAGATTTAGTTGCCCTTGCGGATGTAAAAAAGTATTTAAGTAGATACTATGGTTTTTCTGGTAAAGTTGTAGATGGCCAGAAAAAAGGAAAGCAGATAGGCTACCCGACAGCTAACATTCATGTCAAGGCAACACAGCTGTTATTGGCGCCAGGTGTTTACGCAGTTTTTATCATTTATAAAAACAAAAAATATAAAGCCATGGCTAATTGGGGAATAAGACCAACGTTGAGCCAGGTTCCAACTAGAGTTTTAGAAGCCCATCTATTTGATTTTGCACAAGACATCTATGGCCAAGAAGTGATTGTTGAGTTTGTCGAAAAAGTAAGAGATGAGAAAAAATTTAGTTCGCTAGAAGAACTTAAATTACAATTAGCTGATGATGCTAGAGTTATTAAAAAGAAATTAGAAATATTTGAAAATACTGATTAAAGAATTAATTAAAGATATTAAAGATAAGAGTAAAGTGAGTAAAAAATGTCTAGTAGTACGCCGATAGATTATAAAAACACGCTAAATTTACCCCATACTGACTTTCCAATGAAGGCAAATCTGCCACAGCGGGAGCCTGAACAGTTAAAAAAATGGAATGAAGCTGACATCTATCAACAAATCAGAAACTGGGCAAAGGGACGTGAGAAATTTATTCTGCATGATGGCCCTCCGTACGCTAATGGAAATATTCATTTAGGACATGCTTTAAATAAGGTACTTAAAGATATTATTATTAAATCTAAAACTTTAAGTGGCTATGATTGCCCTTATGTGCCTGGCTGGGATTGCCATGGTCTGCCTATAGAAAGAGAAGTTGAAAAAAAACTAGGCAGAGCAGGTGATAAAATTTCTCACGATGACTTTAGAAAAGCTTGTCGAGACTATGCGGCTAAACAGATCGTTAATCAGAAAAAAGAGTTTGTCAGACTAGGTGTGTTTGGCGATTGGGATCATCCTTATCAGACAATGAACTATGAATTCGAAGCAAACATTATGCGTGCTTTGAAATTAATTTATCAAAATGGTCACTTACAAAAAGGTTATAAACCAGTTCATTGGTGTACTGAGTGCCGTTCAAGCTTGGCAGAAGCAGAAGTAGAATATAAAAATAAAACTTCGCCGTCTATTGATGTTAAATTTACTGTTGTTGATGAAACAACTTTTTTAAGTAAATTTAACCAGTTAAATTTAGGTAAAGGCGAGGTTTCAGTTATTATCTGGACGACAACTCCTTGGACCCTGCCAGCTAATGAAGCTGTTGCTTTGGCTTCGGATGAGGATTATGTTATCGCGCAGGTAGACTTTAATAATAAAGCTGAACGTTGGGTTGTTGCGAAAGAACTAGTTTCTGAATTAAGCAAAAAATATAATGTTACTTATGAGATTTTGGCTGAAATAAAAGGACAGGTTTTAGAAAACTTAAAATTACATCATCCATTTTTAGCAAAACAAGTGCCTGTCGTCTTGGGCGAGCATGTTACTTTAGATGGTGGTACAGGTTGTGTGCACACGGCACCAGGTCATGGTCCAGACGATTATATTTTAGGTTTAAAATATAATTTATCTGTTGATCATGAAGTACAAGGCAACGGTGTATTTAATAGTGATACGCAGTTTGTTGGTGGTCAACATGTCAGTAAAGCAAATGGAATTATTGTTGAATTACTGAGAACTAATAATAAACTCGTAGCCTACAGTGACATTGAGCACAGCCACATTGTCACCAACAACGTATCCATTTAGCTT
>CAYLXL010000015.1:20611-44343 GCA_964387745.1 uncultured Gammaproteobacteria bacterium
AGTGACATTGAGCACAGCTATCCGCATTGCTGGCGCCATAAGACTGAAATCATCTTTCGCGCAACACCGCAATGGTTTATTAGCATGTCGAAAGAGAATTTAAGACAAAATGCACTAGAAGCTATTAAGAATGTAAAATGGATACCTGATTGGGGTTTTGCTCGAATCGAAAAAATGGTAGCTAATCGTCCAGACTGGTGTATATCACGTCAGCGTACCTGGTGTGTACCAATGCCATTGTATATCAATAAAAATACTAATGATTTACATCCTAATACTGCCGAAATAATTGACCTAGTAGCTGAAACAGTTGCTAAATCTGGCATAGAAGCTTGGTATAAATTAGACAAGCAGCAAGTCTTAAGTAAGTTCAAAGCTGATCCTAATGATTATGAAGCAAGTACTGATACACTAGATGTTTGGTTTGACTCAGGTGTTACTCACTATGCGGTTCTAAAACAAAATCAACAATTAGCTTGGCCTGCAGATCTTTATTTAGAGGGATCGGATCAACACCGAGGTTGGTTTGGTTCATCATTAATGACTGGGGTAAGTATGTATGGTACAGCACCATATAAACAAGTTCTGACGCATGGTTATACTGTTGATCACAAAGGTCATAAAATGTCTAAATCTCTAGGCAATATTATAGAGCCTCAAGAGGTCAATAATAAGTTTGGCACGGATGTCTTACGTTTATGGGTGGCGAGCGCCGACTATAGAGGTGAGATTGTTGTTAGTAATGATATCTTTGAGCGGACATCAGATGTTTATAGAAGAATTCGCAATACTGCGCGTTTTTTATTAGCTAATTTACATGGCTTTAATCCCGCGACTGATCTGGTGGCTGTTGATAAGCTGATAAAACTAGATGCATTTGCTTTAAATAAAGCTATTAAAATCCAAGAAGAAATCAAGTCTGATTATGATAATTATGCATTTAGAAACGTCTATCAAAAAGTTCATGATTTCTGTTCGATAGATTTAGGTAGCTTTTATTTAGATATCATAAAAGATAGACAATACACCAATAAAGAAAATAGCCTGGCGCGTAAGTCGGCACAAACGGCTATTTATTTTATTGTAAAAATGCTGGTGAAATGGATAGCGCCAATTTTAAGTTTTACGAGTGAAGAGATCTGGCAAAATATTAGAAAATTAGAAGGTGACAAGCTTCCGGACTCGGTGTTCTTATCGTTATGGGATGATCTGACGACAGAAGGTAAAAAGCTAGATGCAACTGAATTCAATAATGAATTTTGGGAAAAGATTATCAATATAAGAACAGCAGTTAATAAACAACTCGAAGCTATGCGAGCAGCAGGCTCTATCGGATCTGCATTACAAGCTGAAGTCGTTATTTATACTAATGCTGAGAATTTTTCGGTGCTTAATAAACTAGAACATGAATTAAAGTTTGTTTTGATTACTTCTAAAGCAAGCATCAAATTATTAGATGGCGCTACAGAAGCTCTGACCGACACAGATATAGAGGGTATTAAACTTGGTATTACTAAATCTTCGGATGTAAAATGCGTACGTTGTTGGCATCATGATAAAGATATAGGAGCTAATAGTGATCATCCTGAATTATGTCCTCGCTGTATTGTTAATGTTGCGGGTTTTGGAGAGATAAGATTATATGCTTAAATATGCGAGAAAACATAAAATCAAATTATTAGCTTTATTTAATGTGCTACTGGTGTTTATTGTTGACCAATCGAGCAAACTGTATGTTGTTGCAAATTTCCCATACCACGTGGCGCATAACTACTTTAAAGTTCTGACGAACAAACTAAATTTTGGCGTCAATTTATTTTTAACTTATAATAAAGGTACGGCGTTTAGTATTATCAAACAAGCCTCTGGCAATGTTAGAAATATATTAATTTTGTGTACATTGATTATCACTGCAAGCTTGTTTTATGGCTTTACTCGAATAAGCTCTAAAGAAAAGACAATGTTAATTGCACTCAGCTTAATATTAGGTGGTGCTTTAGGTAACATATATGACCGTGTTAATTTGGGTTATGTTGTAGACTTCATTGATGTCTACGCTGGTAGCTATCATTGGCCAATATTTAATATAGCTGATAGTGCAATCAGTGTGGGAGCATTATTATTGTGCTATAAACTAGTAAAGAATTAACAATAAAACCCAATCTGGCTTTTTGCTTCTTTAATTTTATTTTCGATTTGTGACGAAGATAATTTTTGTAATTTCTTATTCTCACTAACAATAATATTGTTATGAGTTAATTTTTTCAAGTTTTCTTGCGCGGTCGAGCAATTCTTTGCTTGTCTTATTTCTTTTGCGGTTGTTGGTAAATCAGTCGATTGGTTCTTACCTTGAGGTTCCACAGCTGGACTGACTGATTCCTTAGTGTCGCTATTATTGTTTTGGACAGGGCTGTCTGCTGCTGGATTGTCTGTATCAGTATTTTCAGTGTTTGGGTTGTCAGTAGTATTGGCTTTAGCATCGCGTTTAAATTGTTTAATGATGTCACTCACGTCTTCATCTTTTGCGCGATCTACTTGTTTTTTGTAATCAATAGTTTTTTCTTTAACTTCTTGTTCATACTGTGTATCTACTTTATTCTCTAAAAGTGGTTTGCTATTGTCGTTGCTATAAGTATTGACTCGGTTCTTAATATTCACTTCTTCAATATTAGTACCTTCGCTGGTCTCTGGCGGTATGTCGGAATACCTAATATTACCTTCGAGATCTTTCCATTTATAGATTTCGCTGAATGCTGTGTTAGTGCTAAATAAGCACCCCATAAATACGGAGTATATAAGCGTTGAAGATAGTTTAATGTTCATTTTTGTCCGCCCACTCTTGGTTACAACTTTATTAAATGGTATCGGCAACTATGGCCCATAACTTAAATTGAAGTATTTTTTATTAGACTTATAAAAGTTATTAATAAAAACTATATAAATTAACTGTACACTATAGAGTATAACACAAGAGTATAACATGAAGTGTAATGATAACAAGACTAATGAATTGAAGTGGTAAAGCTAAAAAGATTCGTATAGGAGTTGAGCAAGTACTAACTATCTGAAAAAGAAGGTTAGTACTAGAATATTCAAATCGGTTGTAAAAAAGATTAAACTGCTTCTTCTACTAACCATTGATTGACAGAAGTTTGCTGTTCTTTAGCAATATTTTCATCTTTGAAAGTATTTGATAATAATGCTAATCCTTGCATATAAGAAACTAATTTTACTGCAAGTAGACGTGCTTCTTTGCTATCCTTGCCTAATTCTTTAAATTGGTTTTGAACCCAATCAATCAGTTTGTTCATAAGGCTTGCTGCAGCTTCGGACAATGGAGAACTAGATTTGCATAATTCTTGACATAAACTACCGATAGAGCAACCCCAATTAACTGTTTCTTCTATAGGCTGTAGGCCTAATTCAGTAAGAGCATTTAATCGTTCTTTTGCTGAACCTAATTGGTTCCAATTAACAAAACAAGCATCAAGATCAATAATGTGTTGTTGAATCACAGCTTGACCAATAGCTTCTTTAGTTTTGAAATAATAATATACGTTCCCTAGCGGTACATCAGCTTCTTGCGCGATATCCGCAAGAGTGGTTTCGTTATAGCCTTTCTTCAATAGCAAAGATTTGGCAGCTTTTACTAACCGTACACGCTTATCAGACTGTCTTGGCATAGTTCCTCCTACGTATTAACAAACAGAAATTCTACGAAAGATAATATTGTCTCTGATAATTAGAGATAGAGTCAATAGAATCTAAACATATATTTATACCCTTCGCCTTTCAATCTGCGGCGTTGTTGCGCACTTGCTTCGCTGCTCATGTACTCATTTGTACATTCCGCTGCTCGACTTCATGTGTGCCTAGCCGCAAATTGAAATTCTTTGGGTATACATGCTTATATATAAAATATTGTATATAAGAAATAAGATTAATTATGAAAAGCAATCTCATATGTTCTTACGAACAATAACTTAAGTTAGCTCTTTGTGCAATAGAGATTTACGTAAACAACATATGGCAAATATCTTACATCATTACTTGTTATAAGTAATTTTTCCCGTATAATAACCAGATGGAAACTCTAGGGTATAAAAGTCGACAATTAGGATTTACTTTGTATGAAGCAATTATAGCTATGTTATGTGCAGTGTTTATTAATTTTAAATTAATAAACATAGTCTGGAATAATACCCAAAAAGTAAAAATAAATTATTTACAATGGCGTCAAGAGAAGTTGTCAGAAATTGCTGAAGTCAATAATCTTATTCAAAAACAATAAAGCGTTTACTATTTTAGAGTGCCTAACGGCGAGCAGTCTGTTGACGATAATTTTCGCATCGGTCACATATAGTATAATTATAATTAGTCAATTAAATCTACAAGCAGAAGTAGCAATAAAATATTTAAATAATGCTCGACAACTTTATTGGTACTTTAATAATCAAATTGTAGAAAATAGAGGTACAAAAGATTTTACCAAGGTCAGTATTAATGAAATTAGTACTATAGAAACATATTTATTGAATCAGCTTAATCTAATCCCTAAGGTAGAATTACTCAGCATTGAAGAATTCATCACACAAAATAATTTATCTAAGTATTTTGAAAATAAAATTGTACAAGACTCAGCAATTATTAAAATCAAAAATATAACTTTAGACCCACAGGTAATCACAGGTTGGAAATACCAGGAGAAAATATTTTATATAGGTCAGAAAAAAACAGGTTCGGTTATTAAAAGAAGTCTTTATCAGTATGCTAATAATTACTCTGATGAAGTAGTGCCTGATGTAAGAGCTATGAACGTTCGTAAGGTTAGCAAAAACAATATTGATTATTATTTCTTTAGTTTTTGGTTTGAGTCTTATCATCAAGCACTGCCTAATATAATTTCGTTTGTTATAGCTGATTATTCGTAATGCGGTTTTTATTCCAGGCTATTACTCTTCAAAAGGGGAGTGTAATACTATTTATTGTCATACTAACTTTGGTTATTTCACTAAGTATTTCAGAGTTTGCAAATGTCATTATTCAACAGCAAAAATTAAATACAATTGAAAATCAACAAATTATATTAAATAAGATTAAGAATAACTTATTATTGGCAGCTAATCATAAATTAATAGAATATAATACTCTGGATAAAATTCCTTACAATTTTCATATAGTTACGCGCTATGGTCGTGCGGAATCAAATTTTATCAATCAAAGCAGCTTAAATAATGCAAATATTGTCTATAACTACAAGACTTATAGAATTGACTTACTACCTGATGATGGGTATGCTAGCAAGTTGCATATATATGTAGCTGTGTGTGAAGATATAAATCAGACAAATTTAAAAATTATACCTATAAGTCAACTACTTAGTTAGGGTTTACTTTAGATGAGAGAAATATGAAACCAGCAGGTTCCTATCGAAGCTTATTGATCCAGCCGGCATTTATTGCTTATCTTATGACACAGTTTATGACCGCATTCAATGACAATGTGTTTAAATTTGTTGTTATGTTGATTGCGCTTTCATCAACTTCAGGTTACGTAGATTTTTATTATATCTTGTCGCAGTTTTTATTCGTGTTACCGTTTTTTATTTTTTCCGGTTATTCAGGTTACTTTACGGATAGATACAAAAAGAATAGGGTTATCATTGCCACAAAATTCTTTGAATTAGTTGTGATGTTTTTCGCAGTATATTATTTAGCCAGTGAAAATAAACTTATGCTGGTAGTAGTTTTATTTCTGCTTTCCAGCCAGTCAGTTTTTTTGAGCCCAGCAAAATACGGCATTATTCCTGAATGGTTTAACGAGTCAGAGATTTCTCGTGTTAATGGCATGGTGCAGTTGACTACATTTATAGCTATTATATTCGGCTCTGCTATTGGCGGCATTTTAATGCAATATTTTAGTGATAACTTAGTGTTTATTGGGTTGTTTCTGCTTGTGTTGTCAGCTGTTGGTTTTATTGCTAGTTTTTTTGTTAAGTCTTTTCCCGCATCAGGTAGTAATCAACCATGGAGCTTTAATCCTTGGTCAGAGACTATTTTAGGCATAAAGGTGATGAGAAAAAACCGATTAATTGCTACTACTATTGCCGGGATTAGTTTTTTCTTTGCAGTGGGCTTGGCGTTGACTGCTAATCTTTTTGTTTTTTGTAAAGAAATCTTTGCATTAAATGATTTACAAATAGGTTTAATGAACGCCTCATTAGGCGTAGGCATTGGCCTTGGTAGTGTAGGGGCCGGGTGGTTATCAGGAGATAAAATTGAACTAGGTCTGATTCCAATGGGTGCTATCGGAATGACGCTGTGCTTGTTTGGTTTGAGTTTTACCACATCGTCTGTTTTAACTGCATTTTTAGTAATGATCTTAGTAGGCTTATTTGCAGGGTTATTTATTGTGCCGCTTAATGCCTTACTGCAAGAGCTTCCAGAGAAACATGAAAAAGGTCGCCTAATAGCTACTAATAATTTTTTCAACGGCGCAGCAATGATTATTGCTGTGTTGATTGTTGGTTTTTTGCAAGGAGTAGCAAAATTAAGACCTGATAACATCATGTTTATTTTTGCTTGCTTAACTTTAGTGTTTAGCATTATTACTCTGTCATTTAATCCTAGGTTTTTTGTCAGATTCTTAATTTGGTTAATTGTGCATTTGTTCTATAGGATCAATATAATCAATAGCCCTAATATTCCAAAGAAGGGACCAGCGTTAATCGTTTCTAATCATGTATCTTATATAGATGGTCCTATAATAAGTTCCGTGTTACCAAGATTTATTAGATATCTTGCGCACAAATATTATTATTATCACCCAATGTTATACCCCTTGTTTAGATTGGCTTATGCAATTCCGATTGAGTCTGGTAATGAGCAAAAAGTTAATGAAAGTATTGCTCGAGCAAGAGCAGAGCTTATTGCTGGTCATGTTGTTTGTATTTTTGCGGAAGGACGTCTCACACGCACTGGTAATTTATTGCCATTTAAGAATGGTCTTGAACGAATTGTCGAGGGCCTGGTCATACCTATTATACCGATTCATCTTGATCAATTGTGGGCTAGTGTTTTTACACCAAGAAAACATAAACAGTTGTTTCGTATACCGCAACAGTTTCCAGCCAGGGTAACTGTAACTTTGGGCGATCCGATGCCTGCTAATAGCAAAGCATGGCAAGTAAGACTGGCTGTACAAGAATTAGCGGTGCAGGCACGGGTGAGTGGGCAACAATTAGAACACTATTTATCAGTTGAGTTCTTTAAAGCAGCATCCAATTCACCGTTTAGAAGATGCGTTTATGATCAAGATAATAATAGATTCTATAAATTCTCAACCTTCAGTAATCAAGTATTGTGTTTAGCTAATAGATTTAAAAAAATTCATAAATCACCAGCAAGAGTTGGTTTATTATTACCATGTGACTATAAATCTGTCTTGATGAATGCCGGGCTCACAACTTGTGGCCAATCAGTGGTAAATATTCCGCTCAATTTTGATATAGAAGATGTTCTGACTTTAGTCGAAGATTTACAGATACAAAGAATTTATGCGTCTTCAGATAATGAATTGGGAGCTCTGTTAATTGCTAATCAAAAAGCTGTAGACATCAATTTAGTTTTAAAAGATTTATTCAATGATGTTAAAAGCTTGAAATGGCGTTTTCTTGGCAAGCTAAAATATGTATTGCCAATAAAGTGGATTGTTAAATGGATGGGGGTTTTACCTCGCAATCCAGAGGCTGAAGTAACAGTTATAGTACCAGAAGATAAAAGTAAAAAATATATTAGCCTGTCACACGAGAGTGTTTACAATAATATATCCTGTATAAAACAGGTTTTAGATTGTAATCGCTATGATCGCTTTGCTAGTGTATTAAATTATAATAATTCTTTTGGCTTTATTGATGGCCTCTGGGCGCCACTGGTTATTGCTAATGGTATTGTGCCAGTTGATATTAAGAATAATTCGCTTAAAGCTATCGAATGCTTATTTAAACAGCAGGCGACAATCTTAACATCACATGCAGAATTTCTAGAATATTTACATCATCAGATACCCACAAATTTAATTGCACACTTAAGATATGTGATGTGTACCGGCCCTATTACAAATGGTTTTAGTGAAACTTTTTATGATAAATTTGGTATTAGTATCTTAACGGGTTTTGGTATACCAGAGTTAGGATCATTTATTTCGTTAAATACTCCTAATGTAAGAAGCAAGGGGCATCTGCAGCGTGGATCAAAGCGCAACTCTGTTGGCCATCCTTTGCCTAATATTGCGGCAAGAATTGTTGATCCAATGGACAACTCAGTATTGGAACCAGGTATGATAGGGATTTTAGAAATTAAATCTCCAGCACGGATGTTAGGGTATACTTTTGATATTATGAAGAATAAAAATTTATCTATAGTATCTGGGGTCGATCAATGGTTTAATACTAAGCTAAAAGCAAAGATAGATGAAGAAGGGTTTATTTTTTTAGTAAACGCTGACTAATCAATCAAACTAGTCAACAAAAGTAATCAGATCAATAAGGCTTTATGGAGTGAATATGCCTCAGTATGCAAATTTAAAAACATTAAAAGTTACCATAGTAAATGACGTAGCTTACTTGTCATTTAATCGACCTCTTCAAATGAATACATATAATTTTGAGATGAGTCAAGAATTGCCTGATTGTGTAGAGTCTTTAGCTGAAGATAAGTCTATAAAAGTTGTAGTCTTAACTGGTGAAGGCAATGTTTTTATGGCTGGTGGTGACATTGATTTATTAAAAAATGCTATTACTGAAAATAAAGAACATACAGCTGCAGCAATTGCAAGCTTACATGAATCAGTTACATCACTACAGAATATGGATAAATTAGTTATTGCTGCTGTGAATGGCGCGTGTGCAGGGGCAGGCATCAGCCTTATGCTCTGTGCTGACCTAGCATATGTTGCCGAGGGTACAAAGTTTAATACAGCTTATCTTAATTTAGGCTTATCACCTGATGGTGGTTTGACTTATTTTTTACCCCGAGTTGTAGGCCACAAAAAAGCATTGGAATTAATATTATTAGCAGAACCATTCTGGGCTAAAGATGCAATGGAGCTTGGTTTAGTAAATAAAGTATTACCAAAAGAAACATTTATGAGCGACGTGCAAAATATTGCCAAACAAATAGCGGCCAAACCATTTACTGCAGTTACTAATATAAAAAAATTAATGGGCCAAACCTGGCAAAGTAATCTCGAAAAACAATTAAATGATGAAAAAACTAGTTTTATTGATTGTACGCAAACCAGCGATTTCCAAAAAGGAATAGAAGCATTTTTGAGTAAGACAGCAGCAAAATTTGGTTAATATAGATACTGGGAGTAGATGTCATGGTTAGCTTGAAGAATAAAACTGTAATTATTACTGGCTCGAGCAGAGGGATAGGTCGTGCAATTGCATTGAAAGTAGCAGAAGAGGGTGCAAATGTTGTCATTTTAGCTAAAACAAAGGAGCCGCATGCAAAATTAGAGGGTACTATTGATAGTGTGGCAGCAGAAGTTGTACAACGTGGTGGTCAAAGTTTAGCAATTCAAGTCGATGTGCGCAATGAAGAATTAGTGTACGCTGCAGTGCAACAAGTTGTTGATAAATTTGGCGGTATAGATATCTTGGTTAATAATGCTAGCGCCATTAGTTTAACTAAAACGCCTGATACGCCAATGAAAAAATTTGATTTAATGTTTGGTGTCAATGTTAGGGCTACTTATTTATGTAGCCAAGCATGTTTACCGCATCTAGAAAAAGCTACAAATCCTCATATTTTAAATTTATCTCCACCTATTAGCATGAAATCTAAATGGTTTAAAAACCATGTTGCATATACTATGTCTAAATATGGTATGAGTATGTGTACTTTAGGTATGGCAGAAGAATTCAAGAAATCAGGCATAGCTGTAAATTCACTATGGCCAAAAACTACGATTGCTACGGCAGCTGTTGAATTTAACTTTCCAAAAGAATTTATGGATGCGAGCCGTACTACAGATATAATGGCGGATGCGGCATTGGCTATTCTATCAAAAAATAGTAGAGAATTTACTGGAAATTTCTGTATTGATGAAGATATCCTCAGGGAAAACGGTGTCAGTAACTTTGACCATTATGCCGTTAAGCCTGGGGCTAAATTGATAACAGATCTTTATATAGACAATACCCTGGATAGGGCTAGTATTTAACGCCCAGGCGCCGTGTGCTGAGTCGCACGGCCCAGACTACCCCACCACAACTCTATTTCTACCACTAGTTTTAGCTATATATAATGCCTTATCAGCTCTATCCAACATGGTTTCGCAACTATCCGAACTATTCTTAGTAGCTGTCCCAATACTTACAGTAATTGCAAGCTCGTTAATTTTATGAGTATTAACGTAAGTTTTTAATTTTTTAGCTAAATTCAAAGCACCATTTTGATTAGTATTTTCAAGCAGTATTACAAATTCTTCGCCACCAAAACGATAAACCATATCAGATTTTCTAACTAAATTTTTTAAAATACTAGCAAAATTGATTAAAATTTTATCCCCGACTATATGACCGTATTGATCATTTATTTTTTTGAAATAGTCTATATCAAGAAATAAAACTGAAAGCGGGCTATTATAACGTGCTGACAAATTAAAATGATAATTTAAATCCTCAAGTAATCCCAAACGGTTGCCTGTAGAAGTTAAAGGATCTTTACGGGTTTCTTTTATAGCTTTGATATATTGTAGGGAATTTCTAAGTGGTAGGATTAATAATTTAACATACTCTTTTAGTTCTAATATCTTTCCAGGAGGGAGTTTTTGTTTACTAGCAAAACTGATTTCGCCTAAATATTCTTGTTTATAATATAGTTCATAAGTTTTTAGATTAGGTAAAATAGCATTAACTTTACTGCCAGTCATTATACTAAAATTAATATCTTTGTTGCTATAAAGTAATTTAGATAGTTTAAATATTTGTTTAATATGTTTAAAAAATAGCTGTAAAATTTTATCAGTTTCTAGGCTAAGTTGTAGAGTATGGCTTAAGCTAGTCAAACTATCGCGTGAAGCATAGTTATTCGCGGCAAGACGATTGCTAGCCGTCAGTTCGCTCTTATTTAGGATACATTTTGATACTGCTGGTATATCTAATACCATTAGTCGCTCCGTAAATTTATTATAAATAAAATCATTTGATCTTATAAATAATCTTTATATAAGAAACATAGATTATAGGAGTAAATTTACTATAGAGAATGCTTACAATGTTTAAATTACTTACTTAAGTTTGCGAGATTAACTATAAAAATAAGCATTTGTGATCTGATTTATATTTTTGTTATGATGAGCCAGATGATAAAATATTTTAGGAGTAAGTTAACATGCTGGAGTTATATGATTATTTTCGATCAAGTGCGTGTTATCGGGTGCGTATCGTTTTAAATTATAAAAATCTAAAATACACTAAAAAAGAAGTGCATTTAGTTAATAATGGTGGCGAGCAGCACAGTGCAGAATATAAAAAACTTAATCCACAAGGTTTAATTCCTAGTCTCTTAGATCCAAGCAATAATATTTGCTTAACTCAATCATTAGCAATCATTGAGTATCTTGAAGAATCTTACCCTAAGCCTAGTATTTTACCTACAGATTTATTTTTGAGATCCCAGGCACGTGCTTTAGCTTACATTATTTCTTCTGATACTCATCCGTTGAATAATTTACGAGTGTTAAATTACTTGAAAGATAATTTTAATGTTTCCGAAACTGATCGTCATAAATGGTATCATCATTGGTTAATGCTGGGCTTTGATAGCATTGAACAACAAATTCAAAAATATAAAGACTTAGGGCATTTTTGTTTAGGTAAAGATTTTAGTCTTGCTGATGTATGTTTGATTCCTCAAGTCTTTAATGCATTGCGGTTTGAGTTATCTATGGATAAGTATCCGAGAATTATGCAGATATATAAGCACAGTGTCGAGTTACCATTCGTCGCTGATGCTAAGCCGTCTTAGCAGCTTTTTGAGTCTTAGCTGCAGTTTTAATCGGTTTCACGCTAGTTTTATCTCTAGTTGTTTTCTCAAGAACAGAATTAACAACAGCTAAATCTCTAATATCCAATCGTCCGGAAGCATTCTCTAATTGCAACCAGCTCATTAAATAACGGTAGACTGCCATTTTATGATCCCGTTTGGCTCGATACAAATCCCCAAGACGCTCTAGCACAATTACGTATTCTCTCTCTCCGACTTCAAAATTAGCTCGGTTAGCATCTAATGCCGTTTGAGCTGCTTTAACCGCTTGTTGTAGAGCTGAAATTTGATTTTTAGTGCTCATAACATCTCGATAGTATTTTGATATCATGGTTTGTGCTTTACGGTAAGCTTCTATATAAGCAGCATCAGCTTGATGATAAAGTGCACGCGCCTGATCTGTTTTGGCTATAGTGCCGTAAGGGTTTAGATTAGGGCTGCTCACTTCAACGTTCAAATAGAGTGTATTAGTAAATTTCCTTCTTAAACTTGTCGGGCTTTCTCTAACATTACGAGCATCACTGCCGCGTAACTTAGCTGTAAAGTTGGCAGTAGGGTAGTAGCCGGCTTCTGCAATGTCGATGTCCCGGCAGGCTGCTAAGCGCTCAGCATTAGCCACTTGCATATCAAGATTATATTTGTTTGCTATATTATACCATTCATCTAAAGATTGTGGTTTAAGATCAGGTAGGCTAAAGTTTGGTTTTATTTTTGCTAAATCAGGAATAGAATGGTTAGTGATTTCACGCAGTTTTTCTTGATTGTTTATAATAACATTTTTAGTACGTATTACTTCAGCGTTCATGGCATCTAGATTGGCTTTGACTTGTTCTACATCAGCTATGGTAACATCCCCTACATCTAGTCTTGCTTTAGCTTGTTGGTGTAATTCATAGGTAGCATTATATTGTTTGAGAGCAAATTCCGCATCATCCTGCGCAGCTAATAAATTAAAATATGCTTGACTGACTCGTAGTATGAGATCTTGATTGGCATTATACAATGTTTTTTCTGCAGCTGTTATAAGAGGCTCAGAGCGTAGATAGGTGCTCCACTTAGCCCAATCAAAGATTACTTGATCTAGTCTAAGATCATACATTCTATAGTGATACTTTACTGGTGTTACAACTCTTTCTACCTTGGTAAACCCTCGTGAAGCGCTAAGATTGAGCTGTGGGAGTAGTTGGCTACGACTAATTGGTAATTCTTCCTGGGCTGCCCTATATACCTCACGTGCTTCTGCGACCAAAGGATCATTTTTTTCTGAGATTTTATAGATGTCAATTAAATCAGCGCCGAAGCATGGTAAAATTGAATTTAAAAATATTAATATGAGAGAGTTTTTTTTATTGTAAATCATATTTATTTTTATTGTTTAATGCTTTTATATTCAGCAATAATTTGTTTTAATTTAATTTCCAAGTCTTCTAAACGTTGTTGTCTGATTTCATGTGCGCTAGCAGTTTTATTATTTACTGTAGCTTTTTTTGAATTTTTATCTTTCACAGGGGCAGGCGGCATCTCATTTAAATTTAATGGTTCAATTATATCTGAAGCTTGTCCTGGTCCACCTGACATATCGTCATTCTCAAATGTTTCAATTGATTTGATTATTGGGTTTTTAGGTTGCATCTTAGGTGATTTTGGTGCTACTGGTTCATTGTTCTCAGGCGTTGATGGTGCAACTTTTTCAGGTTGTATGGTGTCAGTATTTTCTTGTGGTTTAGAAATTGTTGCATCCACTATGGACTTGCTTTTAGTTGCTGGAGCATTATTTTTTTTGATAATAGGTTCAGCTTTAGTTTCTGCTTTTAATGGAGCAAGCGAGCTACGACTAGAGTTCTTTTTGGTTTGCGGTACACTCTTAGGTAATGATTCAGTTTTTTCTGGTGTCTTAGGTTTATCAATCGCTTGTTTATCTGCTTTGCTATCAATGTTTTCAATGGTTTCTAGTATAGAGCTTTTAGATGCAGTCTTTTGGGAAAGTTTTTCCTTCTCAGGTTTACTGATTAACCAGTTATTTACTATATTAAGATCATTATTTGTTAGGATACCACTTTGAAACTTAAGATTAACTATATTATTGACATAACTGTAACGTGCTTCGGCTAATCTACGTTTTTGATCATAGACATCTGTTAATCTATCTAATACATCAATACTTGCGCGAGTTCCTATTTCATAACCTGCTTTTGTGGCGTCAAGGGCGATTAAGCTAGACTTTTGTGCTTGTTCAAGAGCATGTGCTTGATTTAAGCTAGTAATAATATTTCTAAAAGATTGTCTAGTTTCGCTAATCACGGTTCTTTTTAATTTTTCTGTTTTAAAGCACTGCGCAGTCGTATTATATTTCTCGCGTTCAATTTTTGCTTGTGTACCACCGCTGGCGAACAACTCCCACGTGCCATCTATAGAAGCACCATAAGAGTTAAAATAGCCTTGGCTTGCAGTGATTTCATCAACTGTCAAGCTTCTTGAACTTTTACGACCCGAGTAACGAGCATTCGCACGAATTTTAGGTAAATGATCCGCAAAGGCTATATCAACGTTCTTATCTTGAATCTGGATGGCTAATTCTTCGGCAGCTAAACTATGGTTACGTTTTAAAGCCATTTTTACCCATTCTTCTATATTGGCCGGCTTTGGAGAAGTAGGTTTAAAATTAGGTGTTAATACTGAAAGACTTTTAATTCTTTCTCCTACAATGGCGTTTAGTTCTTCGTATCGATCGGCTACATCATTTTTTGATCTAATTTCATCAGCTGATTTCAGATCAAACCTAGCTTTAGCTTCTTCCACGTCTCCGATGGCAATTAAACCAACATCAAATTTTTCTTTTGCTTCATCATATAATTTTTTGACTGCATAACGTTCAGTAGCATTATATTCGTAAGTGTCCTCAGCTTGGAGAACATTAAAATAGGCTTTGGTTACTCTTACTAATAAATCCTGTTTAGCTGTTTCAAGATCATGAATAGCTTTATGAACTTCAATTTCAGATTGCAATAATCTGCTAATTTTGTCCCATTCAAATAAACTTTGACCTAAATTAAATTCAAAATAACTTTGTCTTACTGAAGGGTTTTTAACGCTAGGATTAGTTGTTGTGCCTGGTGTAGTGAAATTTAAAACTTTACTATAAGATATACCTGCTTTGAATACTAAGCTTGGTAACAGATCAGCCAGCGCTATGGGGCAGTTTTGCTTGGTAGCTTCATAACTTGCTCTGGCTTGTTGAATGACAGGATCTTTTTCAGCAGCTTTACTATAAATTGTAAGTAAGTCATCCGCAAAGGCATTATTATAACTTAAAAAAATAATAAGAGGTGTGCAAACTTGTAAGGTGTATTTTTTAGCCATAATGTTTTTTATTATTATATTATGTATGGATAATAACTAACTTATTCATTGTTTTTCTTGATATTTTAAAGTATAGTTTAGTTTCATAAAAATCAAATTAGATGCTTAGCTTTTTCTTTCATGATTCACTCAGGTCATTTGTAAGTTTTTATTCTGACTCTTCGACAAGGATTACAGCTGTTTTGCTTAAGTCCAGATCCTATTTCAATGTAGTTAACTTGAATACCTATTTGGTTGATACTCAGAGACTTTTAATATGAAGACCATTTTGATATCATAAACTTTAAAATTTAATCAATTAGTCTTTATGCAAGAGTTACCAAAAACATTACCGCGATTCATTTTTCAATTTTTAAAACAACAGCCGCTGGCGTTTTTTATTTTCTCACTGACGCCATTAGTACTAGTTCTTGATACTAATATAATACCTTATGCGCTGAAGCTGATTGTAGACGGTATAAGTAACGAAAATGTAGTTCGTACACAAATTTTTAATAATATAAAATTTGGATTAATACTTGCGGGGGTATCATGGACAAGTCTTATAGTTTTTATGCGTTTGCAGAGTTATTGGCAAGCAAGTGTTATCCCAAAATTTCAAGCTGATATAAGAATGACTGTCTTAGATTACACAACCAAGCATTCGTATAAGTATTTTTCTGAACAGTTATCGGGAGATTTAGCCAATAAAATTAATGAATTGCCTAAAGCAATAGAAAATATTAGATCTGCTATTACTATGAATATTGTCCCAACATTATTAGTCAGTCTAGTTGCGTTGATAATGATGGCGAGTATAAATATTACTTTTTCTATAATAATGTTTATTTTTATTATTAGTAATATATTCCTGATTATTTTACGTGCTAAAAGAATCAACAAGCTTTCAGTGGAAAATGCCGAAATCAAAAGTCAATTAATGGGTGTTATTACTGATATGTTAGTTAATATTGTTTCAGTAAAAATATTTGCTAGTAGAAAACATGAGCTTGCTCATGTAATTAATAAACAACAACAGGAACAAAATTGTAACAAAATCTTATTGATCAGCACAAATATTTATAAATTATTTATGGATATTACAGCAACTTTAATGATTTTATTTATAACTCATAATTTAATAAGTTATTGGCAACAATATAAAATTACTACAGGTGATTTTATATTTATTTTCAATAGTTCTTTTTTGATTATCAATCAGCTTTGGCAGCTTAGCTGGGTAATGACTATGTTTTTTAGTGATATAGGCGTAGCTAAACAAGCACTGGCCTTAGTCAATACTCCGTATGAGATTACTGATGCGCCGAATGCTAAACCGTTAGTAATCAAACAAGGTAAGATAGAATTTAATAACGTGACTTTTCATTACGAAAACTGCGCAAATTTATTCAATAATAAAAATATTATTATAAATCCTTCTGAAAAAGTAGGTTTGGTTGGGTTTTCAGGTAGCGGTAAAAGTACCTTTGTGAATCTTATATTAAGATTTTTTGATGTTGATTCCGGCAATATATACATAGATGATCAAAATATAGCTGAAGTTACGCAAGATAGTCTACGTCATAATATAACTGTAGTTCCACAAGATCCTAACTTGTTCCACCGCAGCCTAATGGAGAATATTAGGTATGCCAATCCTAAAGCTACTGATGCAGAAGTAATTATCGCCGCAAAAAAAGCAGATTGTCATAATTTTATTATGATGCTACCAGAAGGTTATAATTCTAATGTGGGTGAGCTTGGCACTATGCTTTCAGGTGGTCAGCGACAAAGATTGGCAATTGCAAGAGCAATGTTACAAGATGCACCAATATTAATTCTGGATGAAGCAACATCTGCATTAGATTCTTATACTGAAAAAACTATTCAAAAAAGTTTTAATTTATTAATGACTAATAAGACCACTATAGTTATTGCCCATCGTCTGTCAACATTGTTAGACATGGATAGAATACTAGTATTTGACAATGGGGGAATTATTGAAGATGGATCGCATCAACAACTTTTGCAAGCTAATGGGCATTATAGTAAGTTATGGGAAATGCAAACTTCTGGTTTTTTACCAACTAAACCAGAACGGACATTATCAGATAAAAAATTCAAACTAGATATAGCTTCATAATTTAATTTACTTACAAGGTCATTATAGAATTATAGAATTATATAATTATGAGCTTATTAAGCTATTAAATTGGTGCAATATTTGTATTATTTAATGTAGAATAAGTTACCTTTTAATAGTAATGATTACTTTAGAAGGCTATTGAATTAAAATCATTATGGAGAATCACTATTATGGAAAAAACTTGGCGTCGACGATTGCAAACAATTAAGCAAATCTGTTCGGTAGTATCTTTATGCACATTGTCTGCAGTTTCGACAGCAAACCTGGAAACTTGGTCAATGGCTCAAAATGTTGCTGTTGAAGCGGGCTACTTAGGTGTTGCATATGGCAATAATAATTATGTTTTTGTTGGTAATGCAGGCTTAGTCAGTACTAGCCCTGATTTCGCAAATTGGACTGATCAAGCAAGTGGCACTACTCAAACTTTAAACAGCGTAGTTTATGGTGATAGTAGTACTTATGTTGCTGTTGGTAATGCTGGGACTATTATTACTAGTGCGAATGGAGCTGAGTGGGCGGCTCAAGTTAGTGGTGTTACGACTGCTTTAAATAGTGTTACTTATGGTAATGCAAAATATGTCGCTGTTGGTGATATGGGAGTAGTGCTAACTAGCTCCGATGGAACAACATGGTCTGCACAACCTAGTGGCACTACAAGTGTATTACATAGTGTGACTTACGGTAACGGCAGATTTGTTGCTGTAGGTGATATGGGTATTATAGTAACTAGTTATGATGGCTTAACGTGGAATGCTCAACCAAGAGTAGGCGTAGATACATTAAATGGTGTTTCTTATGGCAACGGTTTATTCGTAGCCGTTGGTAATATGGGTACTTTATTAACTAGCCCAGATGCGACTGTTTGGTCTACTCCAGCCGGTGGTAGCGTTACAAATAAACGTTTAACCAGCTCTGTTTATGGCGAAGGGGTATACATCGTGGTTGGTGAAGCCGGAACGATTCTTGGCAGTTATGATGGCATGAATTGGCAAGTATTACCACCAGAAGTTACAGCTACTTTAAACAGTGTGTATTTTGGTAATGGTTATTATATAGCAGTAGGTGATGGTGGTACTGTTTTGACGCATCGTTCTGAAGGTGTAGTACTTCCTCCTCCGCCTCCTGCGCCAACACCGATTTGGAATCCAGAAGTATAAAAAGTTAGGTATTGGAATTAAGGGCGGATATTAGTCACCGTTCAATTATTCGAATATTGTCATCACTTCGCTGCGCGAAGGATCTCAGACCCTAATCTGAGATTCCTCGCAAAGCTCGGAATGACATGGGATAAGATTTATATAAGTTGAACGCATACGAATATTATTCGCCCTAATAAATGCCCTTAATCATCATTATTTTCAAAAACATTAAACACTTCGTTTAATTGTTGTGTAACACGAATAAAAGTTGTTCTCTTGCTTAGTTCTTTTAATTTACTAGCACCAACATAAGTGCAAGCAGAACGTAAGCCACCCAGGATATCCATGACGACAGCTGATATAGGGCCCTTGTATGGTACATCTACTGACTTTCCTTCGCTAGCACGATACTCAGCTACTTTACCATAATACTTTTGCATAGCTTCTGCAGACGACATGCCATAGAAACGTTTATATTGTTTACCATTTTTTTCAAAGATATCACCTTTGCATTCGTCATAACCAGAAAACATGCCACCAAGCATAACAAAGTCACTGCCAGCGGCAAATGCTTTTATTACATCACCTGGGACAACACACCCACCGTCAGCGCAAACTAAGCCACCTAAACCGTGTGCAGCATCAGAACATTCAATAATTGCTGAAAGTTGCGGATAGCCAACACCAGTTTTTTTGCGAGTAGTACAAACTGAGCCTGGACCAATACCAACTTTGACGATATCTGCGCCTGATAAAATTAATTGTTCAGTCATCTCACCAGTGACCACGTTGCCGGCCATAATAATTTTATCTGGGAATTTATCTCTGACTTTTGAAATAAAATTACAAAAGAACTGAGAATAGCCATTAGCCACATCGATACAGATAAACTGAATGGGGAATTTTTTTACCAGATCACAAAGGTTAGCAAAGTCATCTTCACGAATACCAGTGCTGATAAAAACAGAGTTTAATATATTAGGCTGATCATTGACTAGGCTTTGCCATTCTTCTTCGGTTGCAAATTTGTACAAAGCAGTCATTAGTTTATGCTGGGCAAGTTGTTTAGCCACAGCAGTTGTGCCAGTGTGATCCATATTCGCGGCAATTATTGGAATGCCTTCCCAGGTTTTATTGGCATGTTTAAAATGATAAGTTCTTAATAACTCAACTTCAGCACGTGAGGTTAGAGTACTACGTTTTGGTCTTATTAGGACATCTTTAAAATCAAGCTTAATATCATTCTCAATAAACATATTTATTCCCCAAGTTATTTAATCGTCTATTATAACATTGTCTAATTTTCAATCAATTGACTAATTTAGTGACTAATTTAGCTCTAATTTGAGGTAATATTCTGAAATTAAAGGGTTTTATCAGGTTTTTCGATAGCCTATCAATCTTAATAGGGCAAAGCTATTGATGATTATTTGCTGAATAAATGCTTTTCTGTTATCTTTCTAGGTTATGAGTTTTCTAACATTGGGCTTGGGTTGCGGAGTATGGCAAAAAATATTTATGGGCTAGATGTAACCCGAGCATATGAACTATCTTGGTTGAATCTGAATGGTAAACCACAGCTTGGAGTGGTTGAGATTATTCAAGATCACGCCAAATCTGCTGTAGAGCCATTAGAACCATTAGATACAAGAGTCTATAAACAGCTGCTCGAAAGTTTTAATAATCAACCATATGCAGATGTTCTAACAGTAAAAAAATTGATTGCTACAAATTTAGTTAAGCTATGTCCATCAATGGCATCATGTGATTTGAATCTAGTACCCGCAAAAAACTTTGCTGATTATGTTTTTTTGGAAAATCAAACTATAGCTGGTTTCAATTTTATGTGTATTCAGGGGCTACGGTTTATTTGTGATAAAACTGATCAGCCATTTATAGGCACGTTTTTTCTATATGCTATAGATAAACCAAATATAGATGAAAATGTAATTAGAGATATATTATTGCAGTTTAGAAATATAAAATTAACTCCCCAGCAATTTGTAGAGCAACTATATTTAGAAATTCAAAACTGTATAAATAATAATTTTGTAATGTCTGTCAATTTAAACCGACGTGGTGGGATAAGCTATCAAGGTATCAGAAGTAATCACCCAGATAATTTGAGAAAATTTATCTATAGATCAATTTTGGAGTGATAACATGAAAGAATTATCAGCAAGTTTGTTAGGAAAAGCGAATGTTTATTTAGACAAATATGCTCCAGATTTATTGTTTGCAATTAGTCGCGATGGTAATAGACTCAAGATTGGCATAGATACTCATAATCTACCGTTTCATGGTATGGATATTTGGAATGGCTTTGATTTTACTTGGTTAGATGATCAAGGGCTTCCTCACTTTGGCACGCTGACTATTTTTATACCGTGTGATTCACCAAATTTAATTGAATCCAAATCTTTAAAATTATATTTATTCAGCTTTGCTAACGCTGTTTTCAAAAACAAAACTGAAATTATTAAAACTATAGAAAATGATTTATCTAATCTTGCCGGTAAAAAAGTGATCGTAAATTATAATGATAATTCACAAAGCTTTGCTAAAATAAGTTCTGTATTTCCAGGTCAGTCTCTAGATGATCTTGATGTTATATGTAGCGATTACGAAGTTAATCCAAATTTATTGATTGCAGATGAAAAAACAATAGTTGCAGAGCAACTATGTTCAGAACTACTCAAATCTAATTGTTTAGTCACGGGCAAACCTGATTGGGCGAGTGTTCGAGTTTCTTACAAGGGACCAAGAATTAACCGAGAAACTTTATTAAAATATATTATTTCTTATCGTAATCATCAAGGATTTCATGAACAATGTATAGAACATATTTTTTATGATATCCTGACTGTATGTAAGCCAATAGAGTTATCAGTTGAGGGTAGGTACACTCGCCGTGGAGGGTTAGATATTAACCCTGTTCGTTCTAATAAGGATATAAAATTTACTAATGATAGGTTGTATAGGCAGTAGAAGCGTATTTATTACAATCTTAGTATGGGTAAAGGATTACCAGATCTTAATTTTTGTCATCGCTGTACAAGTTCACGAATTCGAGCAAAACCACTAACTATTTTTTCTTAAAAAGCTTGTTGCTTATAATGTTTTAACAACAATCAGCTATCTTTAAAGCATAATAATAATTTTATTTGCGCCGTATTATTTTTTTTTATCAGGCCCATATATGAAAATAATAAAGTTAATAACAACTCTATTTATTCTTTTAAATACTGTTAGCATAAATGCTCAAACTGTATCTACTATTTTAAAAAATGAGGCGGGTGGAAGTATTGTTTATCCGACGAAAACTAGCTATGCAGCTACTGAAGATACGACTCAGTATGAGGTAAATAAACTGGTTATAACATCTAATAATATTGTTATTGGGCCAATGACTGTTGATGCGAGTGGAGTTAGGATAGATGACAGAAAATATTTTTGTAAGAATTTTGCTGGTGCGGGTACAGGTACTGTTTCAGCATTTAACATTAGAACAGATGGGAATATCAATGTCGTATCAGATGTTTCAAAGATTCGATGTTTTGTTTTTACTTATCCTACACTACTGGCTGATGGTAAATGTTATGTTATGGATTTGAATCCAGTTACTCTACCAACTACACCCGTAACTAACATTGCTACTGACTCTCGTTGGATTCTGCAATCACCTAATTACTGTATAGCACACGGGATCAGGCAATCTGGCGGGTATTTGGTATTACGTAGAATTGTGAATATTCCGGAACAGCATATAGTTCCCTTATCAGTTAATGAAGCACAAGTAGGCAGCTCTAATACATCTCTTAGGCTGCCTTATTACAAAAACCCACAATATCAAATAGGTTTTCAAAATCTCCCTAAGTTAACAGCTCCCACGGCGATTCCAGGAACTGGATTAACGGAAGCATTTTATATAGATGCAAATATAAGTAATCCTCCATATAAATACAGTTTTTGTAAAACAAATGCTGCGGCTATTAGTACAATGACTGCAAACCCGCTTTTAGAAATAAAATCGCCCCCATACATGGTGGATGATGCAGGTAATTTAGTTAAAGACACTAAAGGTATGCCTATTGTGGACAACAGTCAGCCAAGTAGAAAAGCCAGATGTTTTGTTGTTACCGACGCAGATAAAACAAACTTGGTTCCGGGCAAATGTATGACATATGATATTGATTTTACACCTAAAACTAGCCTTTATACTACGAGTGCTAACGATCGTTACGGTACTACAATTGGGCTTACACAGCCACCTCTAGCAAGTCAGTGGAAAGATCAACCTATTGATTACTGTGAACAAGAAGGTGGAGGCGCTATAAAAAATAAAACATCTGTTAGTTTAAATATTAGGTTAACGCCAGCAACAACAGAACCCCAAAAGATCTTGCAGAATCCTCAATGGGTTAATTTGCCAGCTTCGTTTGCTTATAAGGAAACAGCAACAGTTACGAAAACAGTCGGGCCAGTAGCTAAGGATTTTCTGCTGAGAGATTTTAAATATATTTGCAGAGTACCAAATAACAACCTGCCGGATGCACCTTATCCTCCAATAAAAGCTAGTCCCGTTGATTCCTCGCTTAATCATACGACGCTTATTCCTGAATTGCCAGTTAAAGAGGGTACGAAATTAAATTTTGATGCTGGTCTAACCTATAAGGCTAGATGTTTTGCAATGACCGAGAAGAGATTACCAGTTGGAACAGTAGAAGGGAAAGATGGTGAGTGTCGAATAATAGACATAAGTGATGAAACGCCCCCACCATCAAATATTACTACTTTACCTCCTTCGGGCCCAAGTGCCACAACTGATATATTAAATACTTGGGTATGGCGTCATGCAATGTATTGTGCTGAGATTAACCCTATGTTTGCTGATAATATTCTATTATCATTGAGTGATCAGTTTATGCCGCAAGGAGTTGTGCAAAGAAACCCTGCTGATACTACGACACCAATAAACCTAACGCCTTACCCAAGCTTAACATTTACACCCACTACTGGCAGTTCATTTGACATAGGAGCAGGACCAACGGGTGC
>CAYLXL010000016.1:0-24605 GCA_964387745.1 uncultured Gammaproteobacteria bacterium
TAAAAAAATATTCAAGGTTGAATTTATGGCAATGATTGGAGTCAGGATTGATGATGATATTGATAATATCATTACTGAAAACGCCGCCAAAAGGGGAGTTTCCAAAAGTGATTTTGTTCGAATACTTCTTGTTAGAGGGATGGAGTCAGAAACAAATTCAGGTGAAGTTGTTAATGAGATATTTGAGCAAACATTAAAAACAAATTTTGTTATAGGTAAAGATATTAAGATATCAGCAAAGATATTAGCAGGCGTGCTAAGAATCTTAAGCAAAGTTGATGGTGTTGATTTTAAATCTTTAGATGAGGATGCCAAGACAATTTTAGAAAAAGCTGAGGTTGTGCTATGAGCGTATTTAGAAATTCAACCTTTGGTGCATTTACCAGGGGAGGGCAGACCACAATCCATTTTGCCCGCATGTCAGTACAGCTCATCAAGAAATTTTTTCATATTTGCTTGCTTAGCTATATCTTAATGGTTGGTTTAATTGCTTACAAGACAACCAGCCAAAACGATTGGTACTATAGTTTCAAATTTTTAGAATCTTATACAGTTTGTAATATCTTAAATTCTTGTGAAGCTAAAACTAAAATTATTAGCATAGCTGGGGTATCAACAGAGTTGAGTTATCAAAAAATATTAAATAGTAGATACATCAATAAGTATGTTGAGAATACCGTAACTAATTTTTACTGGGCGTTGGGCATAGGATTCTTGGCTATTTTAATATTGGGAATTCTCATAGTTCGATTTGTTTATAGAACTGGCAGATCACAAACTGGTGATTCTTTTGTGCGAGGCACGGAAATAGTTGATGTCAAAAATCTTAAAAAAGCGATTAAGTCATACAACTATAAGCATAACAAAGGTTATGGCTCTAAAGTCCAGGTGGCGGGTATTGAGTTACCCCATAAATTCGATAAGTCACATGTGCTATTAATCGGCAGTACTGGTACTGGTAAAAGTGTCAATTTTCGTGAGGCACTAGCAAGTATTAGGGCACAGGGCAAAAAAGCTATTATTTATGACGTGGCGGGTAATTTTATCAAACATTTTTATAGGGAAGGTCAAGATATTATTCTAAACCCCATGGATGAGCGTAGCTGCTATTGGAATCTATGGAATGATTGTAAATCAGAAGGTGATGCGATTGCCTTTGCTGAAAGTATGATCCCAGATAGCTATCGGCGTGATTTTTTTGACATAGCCGCTAAAGTTGTATTTTCATCATTAATTCATCAAATGGGCAAACAAGCCAACCCTTCAATAGATGATTTAATGAATCTCATTCTTAAAGTAGATTTTGAAACTATTCTTAATGTTGTTAAAGATACCGATGCTGCTTCTATATTGAATTCAGAAGCAGGAAGAATGGCAGCCTCTGTAAGGGGAGTAATATCCGCAAACACAAGGAGCCTTAAATTTTTAAAGCAAAGCGGGAACGAATTTTCAATTTCAGACTGGGTAAATAAACCCAACGATGATAGCTGGGTATTTATAAGTTGTAATGATAAACAAATAGATATGCTAAGACCAATTATTACCGCATGGTTTAACATTTTCACCAGCAATGTATTGAGCTTGCCAGAAGATGAGCAAAATAGAATCTACATGATTATAGATGAACTGCCGAGCCTTAACAAAGTGCCAAGTCTTATAAACTTTCTTGCACAAGGTCGCAAATACGGGGGTTGTGCCATGGTCGGCATGCAAAATTATTCTCAATTAGTTGAAATTTATGGTAAGAACGGGGCAGATGCTATTTGTGATTTGTGCTCTACCTGGGTGGTTTTAAGGTGTAACTCAAAAGAAGGCGCTAAGTGGGCTGCTGAGAATATGGGTAATAGGGAATGCATTGAAACTAATGAAGGGTTGTCATTTGGAATAAATGACATTAGAGATGGAGTGAGTATCAATAAGAATAGGGTAGACAGGCTGCTGGTAAATCCAACTGAGATTATGCACTTGCCAGATTTAACGGGATTTCTAAAATTAGGCAGAGGATTTCCTATAGCAAAATTTGTTTCTCAATATAAAAAATACCCTGAACTTGCACAAGCCTTTGTCACAGCAAGTGCCATTAGAGAGACTGTTGATGCTGAGATGATGATCGAAGAAAGTATAAAGCTTCCTAACCAGTCTATCTCCGATGGGATTTTTAAGAATGAAAGCAACAATCATAAGTCTAAGCAAAAGTTAGATCTTGCATTACATGAGATGGAGTTCTAATGATTACAGTTAAAGCTTTGCAGAATAGTAGTAGTGCAAGTGATTATTATAAATCAGCTGATTATTATACTAAGGATGATAGTATTGATGGAGTTAGTTACTGGCAAGGCAGAGGAGCTGAAAATTTAGGTCTAGAGGGAGGCGTTGATAAGCAAAAATTTAAAGAGTTACTAGACGGCAAAATAAATGATGTTCAGCTTGGCAGAAAATCAAAAGATGGTATAGAGCACAAACCAGGCTGGGATTTGACTTTTTCAGCGCCAAAAAGCGTATCATTATTGGCTCTTATTGGAGGTGATAAGAGGTTAATAGCAGCGGTTAAGTCTGCTAATGATAAAGCTATTGCATACATTGAAAAAAATCATGCTCTAACTAGGCAGCATATGGATGGCAAACTGCAATATGTTAACGAGAAGAATTTAACGGTTGCATCATTTTTACAAACCACTAGTAGAGAATTAGATCCGCAACTGCATGTTCACAATGCAGTTTTAAATATGGCACAGGATGAATCGGGGAAGTGGCGCAGTTTAGAATCTCATCAATTTTACGAGTATCAAAAATTATTTGGGTTAGTAGGGCGTTCATTCTTGGCTAAGGAAGTTTGCGAACTTGGCTATGAGATAGATGTTGATGCCCAAAATGGGACTTTTGAAATCAAGGGTGTAGCTAAACAGGCAATTAAGTCATTTTCAAAACGTCGTGAGCAGATTGAAAACGAAGCTGAGGCGTTGGGTGTCAGCGGAGCCAAAGCTATGGAAAGGTTAAATCTGATGACTAGAAAGTCTAAGAAACAGATTAGTAAAAATGAAATACTAAAAAGCTGGGACAAAGAGGCAGAGCAACAAGGTTTAATTGCGCAAGATATCATCCAGAGATCAAAAGAAAATATTACAACTAAATCCTTGGATCAAAAATTCAATGAAGATAATAAATACTTATCAGCCAAATATACTGTTCATATCTGTGCTCAGTCGCTATTTGAAATGGAGGCGGTATGCAAACGCAATGAGATATTTAGTAAATCTCTGGCTTTGTCTTTAGGTAAGTCTACAGAAGAAGAAATTAACAACGCTATTGACGATGCTATTCAGGAGAAAAAATTTTATCGATCAATGGTATCTGAATATAACGGCATGGCTGGAGAGCTTATTACAACTAGCCAAGCCTTTAAAAAAGAGCAGTATATATTAAAGCTGATGAATCAGGGTAAGGGTAGTGTGCGGTCGATCGCTAACGAAAATTTAATTAATAAAGTTCTACGCCCTCTAATAGAGGCAAAATCTCTAAATAAATGTCAAGAATCTACAATTCGACATATTACAACCTCATGCGATCAAGTTTTGGCTGTACAAGGCTATGCTGGTACTGGTAAAACAACCATGCTAAAACCTGCAACTGGTATTATGCAAAATGCGGGCTACAAGCTAACTTTGCTTGGCGCATACAATAGCACTGCTCAAAACTTAGAAAAAGAACTCAAGATGCCCGCTCAAACATTATCTAGTTTTTTGTATCAAACGCAAAAAGAGATTGAAAACAATAGCAATTATAAAGCTAGGCAAGAAGTATTGATTTTAGATGAAGCTAGCCAAGTTAACGCAAATGATATGGCGGATTTATTAACTTTGGTCAGAAAGACTGGCAGTAGATTGATACTGGTAGGAGATAAGGCACAAATAGGTGCGGTCGAGTGGGGTAAGCCATTTAATCTTATGATTAAAAACGGTATTAAATTTTCAGAAATGAAAGAGATTGTACGGCAAAAAGATCCCGTTTTAAAAGAAGCTGTATTATCAATTATCGACAAAGATTTTAAAAAATCACTTGAACACCTTCGCAAAGATGCTGTTGAGAACAAAGATAGAAATTCACTGGTGGGTTCGCTGATTCGTGATTATTTTGCCCAAAGTGATGTTGACCGAGCTAGTAGTTTAATCGTTATTCCTGATAATGAAACTCGAGACAGGGTTATGATGAGTGTTCGAGATAATCTTATCAAAATGAATGAGGTCGCTGAGCAAGGAGCTTTAAAGACAACCATTTATGAGAGAGCAGGACTAAATCGTGCCGAAAAATCTGATGCTAGATTTTACAAAAAAGGACAGATAGTAGAGTTTGGTAAAGCCTACAAAACTTTGAATGTAAGCGATAAGGAAAAATTAATGGTAATCGATACTAAGCCTGAAAAAGGTCAGGTGATTTTAGGTAGGCTAAATTCTGATAATGCTACATACAATAGTAAACAACCATCAATTGTATGGAATCCTGATAAAGTGGCAGGAAGTGCAAAATATGGGGTTGAGGTTTACGATCTTAAGGAGCGTGAATTTAACTTAGGCGATAAAATAATCTGGACTAATACCATCAAGAAGGAAGGACTTAAAAACGGCGACAGAGGTGAAGTAGTAGATAAAGTTAAAAATAGTTTATTTATAAAATTCGAGAACGGTAATACTAAGTGGGTCAATACAGATAAATTAAAATATTTTGATTATGTTTATGCGGTCACAGCTCACCTTGCACAAGGTATGACATATGATAAAGCTTTTGTGGTAGCGGAGAGCTATCGAATAAACTTAGTTAACCAGCAATCTTTTTATGTTTCAATTACGCGCGCTCGGTATAAATCTAAGCTTTATACCGATGATATTGAAAGGTTATCAGCAGCATTGATTGAGCGAACTGGTGAAAAAACTAGTAGTAGAGAGTTTGCAGAGATTGTCAGGTTTAAGCAGAAAAAAACGAAGCTTGATACCAGTAAAATTAAAGATGCGTTCAAATTTACTATCAAGAGCGCATCGGATAATTTCAAACGGCTAAACCCAATCAAGCTCTGTTCTCAATCAAAAGGTAATGAATTCTTGGGTTCAGTAGGGGGCACCAATTATGTTAAGCCAGTCCTAGATGCCAAAGAGATAAGTCTTTTATTGAATAACAATGTGGCTAAAGTTTGCAAAGAGGTATTGGGTGACCCCAAGAAGAAAGTTGGGAACAATTTATATTATGGTAGAAATAAAGGTTCATTGGCAGTAACTATAAGTGGTGAGCACTTAGGCAAATGGACTGATTTTGCGACAAATGAGGGTGGTAATTTAATCTCCTTGATCCAAAAGCAATATGGCTTGGATTTTAGAGAGGCTCTAGAAGTCGCGGCAAAGATGGTGAACTACATCCCTGGGGAAATTCATCAGCAGCCGTTTCTTAAGCTTGATAGGCAAGTCATAAAAGATGAATTATCTGAACAACAGAAAATTAGCATCCGAAAAGCCATAAAATTAGTGCAAGAATCTAAAGATATTAAAGGGACAGTAGCTGAAAAATATTTAAAAAAGGCTAGGGGCATTGAGGAAGATATATGGTCTAAAGACGTCAGATTTCATGATGGTGTTTATTCCAAACTTAATGGTGGTAAAAACCCAGCAATTTTATTTATAGCCCGTGATAAAGATGATAAAGTTCAATCAGTTCAGGCAGTTTATTTAGATAAAAACTCTGGCAAAAAAGCAGATGTTGAGGTGCAAAAACAAACTTTTGGAACGATTAAAGGTGCGTTATTTAACGCTAGTGCAAATGAGGATCTAAATAAATCGGCTATTATTTGCGAAGGACCAGAGGATGCTCTTAGTATATCAAAATCGATCAAATGCAAAGATGTTTATGCTTGTTTTGGTAAGGGTAATTTTAATAATCTTAGCTTAGATAAACTGGATAAGTATCAACGAATAACGTTGGCCTTAGACAATGATGGCAAGAGAATTGATGAGATGTCAGATATTGCTAATATCGCAGCAAAGCTTAATGATAAGGGCAAAGAGATTATCCTTCTGCAGCCTAAAAATATTAAACAAGATTATAATGATATTTTGAAATCCAAAGGATCTGATGAAATTGTAGCTTTAATATCATCAGGTAAAAAATTTGAAGCTAGTAAGTCTGATGAAGATGTTACAAGCAAGATTGTAAAAGAAAAAATAACTGAGAAAGAAATTTAATATATAAAAAAGATCTATAGTGTCCTATAATAAGGTTAATAATTTTAAATATCTTCACTTCATCCCAAAGCTTGCTTCTATTTCTGTACTGCCGTACGATTTGCATTAGATAAAAATAAGTTACTTTTCCTTAAAAATAAATGTATAATGAGTGCCGCCCAAGCTAATACGTCCAATTTAACATTAATTTAACAAGTATTCATATGACTGATTGCGGATGTCTTATAAACGCCAGAACTATTAATGAACGAAAAGTTCTGCGTATTGCATTATGTCTAAATGCTTCTATGTTTGTAATAGGGCTCATTGCTGGAGTGCTGGCGCAATCTGTTGGCCTTATAGCAGATTCTTTAGATATGCTAGCTGATGCCATAGCATATGCTTTAGGTCTGTATGCAATTGGCCGTAGCCAATGGATTAAAAGTGCAGCTGCTAAATTTAGCGGAGGTCTATTATTGACACTGGGTGTTGGAGTATTAGTTGAAGTGATTCGGCGTGCATGGTTTGGTAGTCTCCCTGAGAGTAACGTTATTATTACAATTGCCAGCATTTCATTAGCAGTAAACTCCATAGTATTATATTTACTAAAGCCCTTTAAAAATGGCGAAGTTCATTTACGTGCTACATGGATTTTCACTCGCGCAGACGTCATTGCTAATTTAGGTGTAATTATTTCTGGTATTTTAGTTGCTCTAACCCAATCTCGCTACCCAGACCTTGTAATTGGTTTTGCCATTGGCTTATATGTTATTAAAGAAGCTTTTGAGATTATTGGCTTTGCTTATAAATCTTAAATAAAATACCTAGCTGTTATCATGTATGTTTTAATTCCAACAAAAGTCTCTTCTGTTTTAACGTAAAATGTTTAAAGCAACATAATTGATCGAAAACTTAAGCTCCCTTCGCTAGATCCAGAAAACATGAATTTTATAAATTTATTATTTTATTTAGACCCTTGTCAGAGGCATTAGAAATTAAAGCTATCGCTGTGAATGTCGATATAAAGATAATAAGTAAAAATAACTAACAATAACTAACAATAATGTAATCTGACTTACTATATGAGAACCAAAATTAATTATATATTAATAATCTTTGGGGCGTTATGTGCGAGCTCTTTTGCAGCTGAAGACGTCACTCATATTTATCAGCTTAATGATATTTTGAATATGGCTGTGCTTAACAGCCCAAGAATAAACTCCTCACTAGCAAATATAGATGCTGCAAGAGGAGGGCAACTGCAAGCATCCTTACCAATCAATCCTAACATTGTTTTAGAGACTGAGAATTTTGCAGGAAAAAATGAGTTGTCAGGTTTTCAGGGTGCTGAATTAACCGCTAGTGTTCAGCAAACCATAGAGATAGCTGGAAAAAAACATCTTAGAACAGAAGTAGCAAGATATAACTCTTTAATGATTGAACAGCAATCTTTAGCAGATATGCTCAAAGTTCTTTTAGATGCAGAAATTGGCTTAAAAAAATATCTTTTAGCACAAAAAAGGCTTAAATTAATAAAAAAACGACTGAAATTAACAGATGACGTCCATGATACTATTGAGAAGCGCGTAAAAGCTGCAGCCTCCTCTGACATCCAGCATACGAAAATTGACATTGAGAGAAAGTCCGCGCTCTTAGAACAAACCAACGCTCAAAGGGATTTAACAATGGCTGAAATAAGCCTCAACAAACTTATCGCAAAAGACATCAGCAAAATTCCACTAAAAAAGAATTTATTATTAAATGATTTAGATATTCCTAGTGAAGCAGAAACTCTTGCTCAAATAAAAAATATTCCTCAACAAATGATTTTAGAATTACAATATAATCAAGCAAAATCTAATTTAGATTTGGCAAAGGCTAATTCTCTACCAAATCCAACAATTGGTGTTGGCATTAGAAGACTTAATAATACAAATAATAATGCATTAATTGCCACATTTTCGCTACCCATACCCTTACTGAATCAAAATCAGGGTGAAATAGCAAAAGCGAATGCTGAAATAGTTGCTACGCAAAGTAACATTAATGCTGGTTTAAACTCTTTGGAAATAGCACTTAAAAACTTATTTATCCAAATTGATACAGCCAAGCTTGAGTTTAATACTTATCAGAAAGATATAATTCCAAGTTCAATGAAAGCTTATAAACAAGCGCTTGATGGTTATGATAGAGGTAAATTTTCATTTTTGGAATTGCTGGATGCTCAAAGAACTATGTATAAAGTTCAAGAAGAACAACTAAATAGTTTTTCACAGCTTCAAGAACTAATTGCTTATTTGCACTACCTAATGGGCAGTCATAAATCAATCCTTAAAGAGATAAACTTAAAGAGCGATATATCATGAACAAGAAATTTACTTTTATCATAATATCTCTTATTTTGATTTCAATTATTACCTTAACCTTCTTAAAGCTTTCACAAAGGACATTAGATACTGAACACACTGATGAAGATTCTTCTTCAACTCAAATATCAGATGATTCCCTACGGAAATTGGGAGTGACTATAGCAAAGGCTGGTCAAACAACCATACCTCAAAGTCTTAGTCTTTCTGGAAACATAACTTTGAATCAAAATCTGCAGGGAGATGTCAAAGCACGATTCCCAGGTATTGTCAAAGAAGTACTAGTTAACCTTGGCGATAATGTAAAAAAGAATCAAATCTTAGCGGTAGTGGAATCTAATGAAAGTTTAAGAACTTATGACATTGTAGCACCAATACAAGGGACGGTATTAGCAAAAGAAACAAGCATTGGAGATGTTGCTAATTCAGAATCTTTATTTACCGTTGCTGATTTATCTTCAGTATGGGCAAAGTTTCACATATTTTCAGAAGATAGTAATAAAATAAAAAAAGAAAATAAAGTTATCATATCCTCTACAGACGAGCAAATTAAAGCTACAGGCAAGATTGATATGTTATTTCCACTTGCGGATGAACCTAGTCAGACTTACACAGTTATTGTGAATTTAGAAAATAATGATGGAAAATGGAAGCCTGGCATGACTATCAAAGGGCAGGTGATTTTTTCTGAGCGCACAGTTCCTGTGGCTGTGACTGAAGATGCTATACAGCGGAGCCAAGATGGTAAAGATGTAATTTTTATTAAACGAGGAAATAGATACAAGATGCAAGAAGTCTTGTTAGGGGCTAAAGGCGGGGGGTATGTTGAAATTGTTAAAGGAATTAATCTCGGAGATGAATATGTCTCAAAGGGAAGTGTAGTAATCAAATTAGATTTACTAAAATCCACAGCCGGGCATGATGATTAAGGGATGTATTTTATATTATGTTAACAAATTTAATACATTTTTCAATTAAGCATCGATGGGTCATGTTGTTCTTGACCATAGGTGCTTGTGTACTAGGGGTCTATAATTTTAACAAGTTGCCTATAGATGCTGTTCCTGATATCACCAATGTCCAAGTTCAAATTAACACAGAAGCTAGGGGGTACTCTCCACTAGAGGTTGAGCAAAGAATTACTTATCCTATTGAAACAGCTCTAGCTGGTATTCCTCACCTAAATAATACTCGGTCTCTATCAAGATATGGCTTATCCCAGGTCACCGCCATTTTTGATGATGAGGTGAATATTTATTTCGCTAGGCAATTAATTAATGAAAAGATCCAACAAATTAAAGATTCAATTCCAGAGGGTTTAAACCCCACAATGGGTCCTATATCCACAGGTCTTGGAGAGATTTATTTCTATAGTGTAGAGGCCGAGAAAGGGGCAAAAAAAGATGACGGCTCTCTATATACCGATATGGATTTACTAACCATTCAAAAGTGGATAATAGCCCCGCAGCTCAAAAATATTAGAGGAGTAATTGAAGTTAACACTATTGGTGGACATGAACAGCAGTATCACATTACGCCGAACATAGAGCAGTTATTAGCCTACGATTTAGCGATCGATGACATTATCAAGGCTATAGAAAGAAATAACGACAATGTAGGTGCTGGATATATTGAACGAAACGGTGAGCAATATTTGGTTCGTGTGCCGGGACAACTAAAAAGTATCCCGGATATTGAAGACTTAACAATCACTAAGCGTGATGATGTAATCATTAAAGTTAAAAATGTCGCAAAAGTTGCTTTGGGATACCCCTTAAGAACAGGTGCTGCAACTAAGAATTCAAATCAAGTAGTGCTTGGCACTGTGATGATGTTAATAGGAGAGAATTCAAGGGAGGTATCAGAAAAGGTTGATAAAAGAATAAAAGAAATAGCTAAAAATTTGCCTAAAGGTGTAACAATCAATACTTTGTATGATAGAACTCGTCTAGTAGATTTAACCATCAACACTGTTAAAAATAGTTTATTAGAAGGAGCTTTATTAGTAATAGTAATTCTTTTTCTTCTACTGGGTAATTTTAGAGCTGCTGTTATCACAGCTTCAATTATACCTATTTCTATGTTAATCACTATTAGTGGGATGGTAGAAAATAGAGTATCAGGAAATTTAATGAGTTTAGGCGCACTCGATTTCGGACTGATTGTAGATGGGGCAGTCATAATAATAGAAAACTGCATTCGCAGATTTTCATTAAAACAACAAGAAATTAAACGATTATTGACTAAAGATGAACGGTATGAACTTGTGGCTCAAGCCACCTCGGAAGTGATTAAACCTAGTATATTCGGTGTTCTTATAATAACTGTAGTTTATTTGCCTATATTTACTCTAAGTGGAGTGGAAGGCAAGATGTTTCATCCAATGGCATTTACTGTTGTAACTGCTTTATTGTCTTCATTAATTCTATGTTTAACATTCATACCTGCGTCAATAGCAATATTTTTAACAGGTCGAGTTAAAGAAAGCGATAACATTGTTGTTCATACATTGACCAATAAATATGAAGTTTTATTGTTGAGTTCCTTACAAAAGCCAAGATTAATTCTTGTTGGTTCAAGTATCCTTGTCGCATTAAGTATAATAATTGCAACAAACATGGGTTCTGAATTTATTCCTTCATTAGATGAGGGGGACATTGCTATTCAAGTATCACGAGCTCCAGGTACTTCATTAACGCAGTCAATAGCGATGCAATCTGTTCTTGAGAAGGAGATATTAGCCTTTCCAGAAGTAAACGCTGTTGTATCTAGAATAGGAACGGCGGAGGTTGCTACAGATCCTATGCCTCCTAATATTGCTGATATGATTGTATTATTAAAATCCAAGACAAAATGGCCTGATCCAGCTAAAAGTAAAGCCAGTCTCGTTAAAGAACTTGAAAGTACCTTGAATAAAATACCAGGGAGTAACTACGAATTTTCCCAACCTATTGAGCTAAGGTTTAATGAAATTATTTCTGGGGTACGAAGTGATCTAGCAATTAAGATTTACGGAGAAGATTTTGACAAACTTCAATCCTCCTCAAAAGATATTGAGAAAATAGTCAAAAGTATTAAGGGTGCAGCAGATGTTAAAATTGAACAAGTCACCGGCCTCCCAATGCTAAATATAATTCCAAAGAAAGATAAAATTAGTAAATATGGTCTTAATATAAAGCAAATTCAAAATATAGTGGATGTCGCGATCGGCGGAGGTGTAGCAGGTTCGATTTATGATGGTGATAAAAGATTCACTATAATTGTAAGACTACCTGATTCCTCCAGAACTGATTTAGAACAAGTTAAAAGAATCCCCATTCCTATACATCGCACTATCACATCCGGTCTTGATCACCCGCCTTTATATATTCCTCTTAGTGAAGTGGCAGATGTACAAATCGACTTTGGTCCAGCGCAAATAAGCCGTGAGAACGGTAAGCGCCGTATGGTAGTAACAGCAAATGTTCGAGACACAGATCTTGGAAGTTTTGTAACACAACTGCAAACCTCATTGTCTGAGAAGATAAAATTACCGACGGGCTATTGGATTGAATATGGTGGAACCTTTGAACAAATGATTTCTGCAAAAAATCGACTCATGATTGTTGTGCCTGTAGCTTTACTTTTAATTTTAGGACTTTTATTTGTCGCTTTTGAATCCGTAATTGCTGCTTTAATCGTATTCTCTGGTATTCCTTTGGCACTGACAGGAGGGGTACTGGCTCTTCTAATAAGAGGAATTCCACTCTCGATCTCTGCAGGAATTGGTTTTATAGCTTTATCGGGGGTTGCTGTATTAAATGGTATGGTGATGATTACGTTTATTAGGCAATTGGAAAAACATAATCATTCTTTGGAAACCTCCATTATTAAAGGTGCGGTAACGCGTTTACGACCAGTTATCACTACAGCGTTGGTGGCATCATTGGGTTTCGTCCCTATGGCGATTAACACTGGAGCTGGAGCTGAGGTTCAACAACCATTAGCAACTGTTGTGATTGGTGGAATTATATCATCGACAATTTTAACATTATTTGTATTACCTCTACTCTACAAGCTGCTTGCAAAATATAATCCATAAAACTTCTAAAGAGTGATAGTTAGGTTTAAGTATAGAGTTAAGTCATCAAAGTTTTCTAGTTTGATTTTATAAAATGTTTAATTTTAATTCTCTAATTTAGTTTTTCTAGCAGAAAGATGTCGTTCTAGCAAAGTAATATCATTATATCTGTCAGTGGTGTTAATAGAGGCATGACCTGCGTCATCTCGAACGTGCGCGATAGGTCTATCATATTTATTGATGCTATCAGATATGCCCGTATGACGTAGCCAATGAGAAGAGGCATGCCTTAAATTTTCTGCTTCTGTAAATTGATTCATTTCTTTTAATTTTTCTGCAGCAGCAGAAAAACACTCATCAACTATTAAATAAATTGATTTAACATCAGTAATATTTCCGCAACCTCTTAGTTTAGGTATGAGTGGGAAATTTTCATCTATTGCAGGGAGGTCTAGAAGCCCTAAATATTGACGCCATCTTGAAAGAGCTAACAACATATCATCATTTACGGCAATATTGCGTTCTTTATTACCTTTGCCAACAGTTTTAAACCACCAATTCTGGTAACTGTCTTGATAAAAATGATTCATTTGAGGAGACCAGCGAGAAGTTTCAACTAGTTCAGAGACACGAAGGTACATCAAGTACAAGGCAGAAATGACAAAAAGAGTTCTTTCATACTTTTCTGGAAGAGATTGAGCTAAGTCCTTTGCAGTATCAACAACAATTTTCCATTGTAAGTCCGTCAACCTTCGTACGGCTGATTTCGTTTGATTTTTACGTATAAATTTGCTCTTCTGCCTGATAGAGTTTACTGGGTTTGAATCAACAACATTTTCACTGTTGAGAAAAGTATAAAAGCTACCTAAGGCAACAAAAATTTCCCTAATTGATTTTTGGGAAAATTTATAGTGATCTTTATTTAGAATTTCGTTCGTTTTGTGTTGAATAACAAAAGGGCGCCAGTTACGGTTAGGCGTTCTTACTCCATTAATTGTTCTAAATCTAGATACCACCTTAAGAGCAATCCAAGATCTTGGGGGTTTCATACAAAAATTGATATAAGCTTCAAGATCGTCTCGTTTTAGATCCAAGATAGATTTTTCCTGAATTAACCATGACCATTGAATTAATCTTTCAATTTCACGTCTATAGCATTTAAAAGTTGATTCATTACCATCGTATTGTTTAAGGAACTCAAATGCATGCTTTAAGTTATCTTGAGCAAAATCTAGCTGAACATCAATACCTTGATTTAATGATTCAGCAAGATTTTTAAGGGTATCAAAGAGGGGTGATGGTAAGGGATATCTTTTAGCCATTAGAGAGTCCAAAATTCATCATTTTGCCAATCATTGTTAAACCCCATTTGTTGAAATGGTACAATACTAGAATATTCTTGGAATAAATCTTTTAATTTTTCTCGCCATTTTGAGTTAGGTGATATCGCATTGTTAAGCATATGTAACATTATTGCTTGTTCGCGGAAATAATTATCCGTATTAGTATCGCCAAACTCTTTCAACCTTTTAGAACGATACAAAAATTTTCTATTCCATAGTCTCGAGTGGTGAGCACATAAATTACGAGTAAATCTGATGGGCTCTAAAAAAGTTTTTATAATATTATAATTATAACCAAAAGGTTTGCAGATATCTTTTATATCTGTTGGATCGCGTAAATATAGAAACATTGAAGTAATTTTACCAAATGATAAACACTCCATTAGCATCCAGCTAGGAGGGTACACTGGTGAACTATAATTGTCATAATAGTGCCTGATGAAATCTTCATTCTTTTTTCGACAAATATCCTCTACTTCTGATTTCAAAAATTGCTGAGCGGTTGATTTATTGGTGGCTTGATCATTTTGATTTGACCATTTGTTGCTAAATACAGCTGGCTCTAGATACCAAAGGTTCCCGTAACGCAAAGACAATGCGTTAATCATTGAAGTTCTTAGTGCTATTTCAATTCTTTCAATAGCATCTGAGACTATTAATCTTAAGTGTCTATCAAACACATATAAAGACCATATATCTTCAAAAAAGACATCCTTCTTAAAATTGTGGGTTGGATCGCCGGGTATTTGAAATATTTTAAAATAAGCTGAGAGTCTATAGTAGCTAACAGTAGTTAGGCACCGGTTTGCTTCTGTAAGATTATGAAATTTTAAGCCTCTAGATTGGAGTAGACTAACCTGATCTTTTATAGAAAGACAGGTTTTATTGAAATTTTTCTTATTTTTCAATGACATAAAAACAACCCACCGTGGTCCGCATAGTTTAGAGGCGTAGTGGGTTTTTATAAATTAATTATAACCCATTCTCATAACTTATGCAAAGCTAATATTATAGATTTTCCGAAACGTTATATTGTAAATCAAAATGATAATAATGTATATTGTAGCATAAAAATCAGCATTGTAAATAGATCCCGATAGTACACACTATCGGGAATATCAAGCGTTCCAGACTTGCATTAGCGAGTAAACCGGGTGGCTTGTGCCATCCGGCCCTCTTTAGAACCCCTAGTAGATACCGGGATGGTCAGAAAGAAAACTTGATTTTTTCATCTCAACTATATATCTTTAACTCTATTTAACTTAAATCTAGCTGGATTGTACCCTATGTGATGTCGTCAGGTTAAACAACTAGACGAGCCGTTGTACGACTCTCAATGAAGGCTGTAGTCGAAAATGAAAGACAGGGGGGGCAGTAAAAGACAAGGTGGATACTTGGATACTTGGGTGCGTGAAGGTAGTGTAGCAACAACAAAGATAACAAAGAATAAGTAGAAAATTGGATGAATTACAGTAACGCGTTAAAAAGCTGGCAGGCGGAACTCAAAAAGAGATCTTTAATACCAGCTCTACAGGAGAATCAATGAAAATCCTCCACACATCAGACTGGCATTTAGGCCGCTCCCTTTATATCTCACTGTTCGTCCGCCAAGCTCATCTACTAAAATTAATGCACCAGCAACGTAAGATGTGGCAATCCAAAAGATAGCTAATTGTAGATGCCAAGTTCTCGTAATATTACTCGGAAATACCCACGATAAATCAAAGCCAAAAAAATTGCCTGGCTCAGCACGGTAGTGAGCAGTAAGGCTGCCAACCAATGATTGTGCTAAAAATAACAAAGCTACAATGACAAAAAACTTCATAGTGGCGCGCTGATTAAGTGTTGGCTGCCCAATTTTAAAGCTAGGTGATATAGTATTGGGGTTACGCTTCCAACCCAAGTAATCAAATTTCCCAAATGCCAGTAGAACTAGTGCTATACCACCTAACAATGCAATAAGGCTGGCTGCACTCCAGAAAACTGCAGTTCCAGAAGGTAAGTTGCCGGCATCAGGATCATACGGAAAATTATTAGTATAGGTTACGGAGCTATCGGGTCTATTAGTTACTGATGCCCAAGCTGTCCATGCAAAAAAAGCTGTTAAATCCTTAATTTCATCGTCATCTTTAATAAAGTTTTTTGGTAACCCTCCATTCCCTGAGGGAGAAGTGAAGTAGTTACCCCAATTATTAATTTGTTGATAATAAGATGCTGTTTCTGCTTCCGTAAATACTAAAGAATTTGTCTCTAGATCATAGTAATTTTTTTTTAAGGAACTTCGTACTAATGCGCGTACAATATCTTGTTCATCATTTTCTAAATCAATTAACAATTTGGCATATCTTTGTTGAGCAATAAAATCACTCATTTGTTCCGTCAAAGTATGTAGATATTGTGCTGAAAAATCTGGGCCTAAATAAGCTCCATGTCCCCATATACTTCCATTGTTCATTAAACCGTATTTAAGAAATACCGCTTGTCCTGACAATATATTATCTTTGCTGAATATTAATTGCCCTTTACTATCTATAACACGTTCAGGTATGGGAGGCGCATCATAATAGACCTTAGAAGTTAGCAGTATTAAGATAGAAAATCCAAATACCAATACAATTGCTACTGCTCGTCTCCACCATGGTGATAAATCATCAGCGGTAGTAAGCATGCTTCCATTGTTGTTCATAGATTCTTTCTTAATCATGTGTTGATGCTTAATAATTATAAAATTGATAAACAATTTATCCTAACATAGTTCAAACAATTTATAATGGTAATATTGAAAAATTACGTTTGATAACAATACTAATTAATTATTATATCAGGTCACACAGATTAATTATCATATTATTTAAATAGTAAAGAAAAAATTATTTTGGATAATAAACTTGAATGGGTCTTTTCTTTCTATTTATCACAGCAAAGGTAGTTAATTTATGTGGATGAAGAGAAGTTTTGCTCATAATATCCCAAACAATATAATGCCGAACTATTTCTGCATCCGCGATAAGAGATCGATGACACCGCCAAGGAACAGCTTCAGCGCACATAATAGCAACATTATAATTTTTTTTTATTAAGGCATTTAATTCCTTTAGCCCCTCAAAAAAATCAGGTGTTTGCATATAATCCGCAAAACCTCGAAAACTAGTATTATTCCATCCCATATTGATAGATTCTTTTGTTGTGCGACGTAATCCCCCTAATTTTGGTAAATGTGTGTAATTTATTTTTTCTCGATGAAGTGATGTTCGGAGTACTTTTTGATTAAACCATGGCACATGACGAGATTTTGGAATAGTGCGCACGTCAATTACTTGCATAATTTTATGCTCGTGCAATATATCAATAAATTCCTGCAAAGTATGTGTTGAATGACCAATTGTGTAAAGCTTAGCCATAAATTATATAAAACTCCTTTGTTAAAGCAATGCTGGAAAACTGATCATTAATTAAAAAAAGGATAAATAAATGTTTGTTTAATTTACTTTTTTTAATTCTTGAAGGGGACCAAAGAACTCAAGATGAACCTGAGAAGCAGGTATACCCCACATCATTAATTCAAGGTATATGTTCATCATGAATATTTTTGGCCCACAAAAATAATAATCAGCATTACGCTGGGTTACCATACTCTCAATTAGTTCTGCATCGATAAGTCCTACGGAAGAGTTCTTATCATTATTTAACACCTTAGGATTCTTTATATCACTATATCTATAATGAATTTTGAGATTACTGTGCTTTTCTGCAAGTTCATCTATCACTTTTTTAAAAGGCTGTAATTCAGGTTTTAAAATCCCATGAATAAAAATAATTTCTCTATTTTGCATAGTTTCCACGGCTGTTTGTAACATACTCAGTATTGGGGTTATACCAATTCCTGCAGCTAATAAAACAAGTGGCTTATCATGCTGTTCTGTTATATCTAAAAAGAATTCACCACAAGGCGGCGCGACTTCTATTATTGAATTAATATGTATATTGTTGTGCAGCTGATTCGATACGTACCCTTTTGGACTATCTTTATTAAGCCCATCTTCGCGTTTCACACTTATACGAAATAATTTTTCTCCAGGCTTATTTGAGAGTGAATAATTTCTCATTGTTGTGTACCCTTCCTGACCAGGAATGCGAACAGTTATGTATTGGCCAGGCTTAAATAATGGAAGGTTTAGATTGTCACTTGGTGACAAATAAAAAGATGTGACAATATCACTTTCAGGTTCTTTTTTAACAACTGTAAACTTTTTAAACCCTTCCCATCCATAAGTTTGAGATTTTTGTTCAATATATATTTGTTGTTCACGAGCTATTAGTATCTGAGCAAGAAATTCATAAGCTTCTTGCCAGGCATTTATTATATCTTCAGTTGCAGCCTCACCTAGTACTTCTTTTATAGAAGCCAATAGGTTTGTGCCAACAATAGGATAATCTTGTGGTTCAATACGTAAAGAAGCATGCTTTTGGGCAATTAACTCAACTGCATCACCTAATACATCTAGATTATCTATGTTAGCTGCATACGCACATATAGCTCCAGCTAATGCTTTTTGTTGTGCACCAGATACTTGATTAGCTGGGTTAAACAAAGACTTAACCTCAGGATTATTAGTAAATAATCGGTTATAAAAATACTTTGTTAATGCTTCACCGTGCTCTTCTAAAACAGGAGCGGTTGATTTGACTATCGATATTGTTTTTTGACTAAGCATTTAAAAAACCTTATAATATGTATTATAAATACATATTATAAGGTTAGAAAAGTGAGAATTCAAGAACAAAATGCAATTAACAAAATTTACTGACTATAGCTTAAGATGCTTAATTTATTTAGCAAACAAACAAGATGATATTGTTAGCATTAGAAACATATCAGAGTACTATGATATTTCTTATGAACACTTAACTAAAATAGCGCATACTCTTTCTTCATTAGGTTATATTGAAAGCAAGAAAGGTAAAAATGGTGGTGTTAAACTAGCAGAAAAAACTATGAGTGTTAAGCTTGGAGATTTGATTGCTAAACTAGAGCCTAATATGGATCTTGTTGAATGCTTTGATAGTAAAACAAACACATGTCGGATAACTAATACATGCAGACTCAAACACTACTTACATGAAGCAAATAGAGCGTTCATAGCTTCTTTGAATAGACACACCTTACAAGATGTAGCGCAGAGCAATATTTTATATTAAAAATAAATTAAACATTAAAATGATGAATAAATTTCCATTTAAAATTAACGCACTAGAATCTATGCCGCTGTTTCAACTAGCCTTTCGTCCATTTTTTTTATCCGGGGCCTTGTTTGCTATAGCCGCTATCTTTATTTGGATGAGCGTACTTAATGGTTGGATAATGTTAGACTATTACAGCAGTAGTTATTGGTGGCACTCACACGAAATGTTATTTGGTTTTGTTGCATCAATAATCGCAGGCTTTTTATTAACAGCCGTACAAACATGGACAGGCCAACCTAGTATTAAAGGAGCTGCACTATTTAGACTATGGTTAATTTGGTTTATAGCTCGTATTTTATTAACAATTGACTCGGGGTTTAACAAATATATTATTGCTATTATTGACCTATCTTTCTTTCCTCTAGTCGCATTTTATTTAGGTCGTTTGACTATTAGAGTTAAACAATGGCGTAATTTAATATTTGTTCCTTTATTACTATTAATGACAATTGTAAATGCAGTTATGCATTATGGTGCATTTAATGAAGACTATTCACTTATTACTCACAGCAGTTATTCAATGATAATGATCGTTGTCATGGTAATTACAATAATTTCTGGTCGAGTAATACCAATGTTTACAGCAAATGGTACAAAAACTCATAAAGTTGAAAATATTAAATTTATAGAAGTATGGACTATATTATCAACTATAGCTGTGATACTAATTTATACTAGTAGTCTTAAGCTATCACCTTTATTCTATTCTTTTTGGTTACTGCTTTCTGCAATTTGTCATTTAATAAGATTTGTCCGTTGGCGATTTTGGATAACAATTAAATATCCTTTATTATGGTCATTACATTTAAGTTATTTTTGCATACCACTTGGCTTTATGCTTATGTCCATTAGTTATGTAAGCAAAATGATCCCAATGTCAACAGCAATACACTGTTTAACAATTGGTGCAATCAGTAGCATGATACTATCAATGATATCGCGCGTATCATTAGGTCACACTGGCAGAAAACTTATCGCTAATAAAATAATGAGCATATCGTTTATTTTAATATTTTTTTCATTTTTGGTCAGAGTTTTTGGCTTATCTATATCTGATAATTATTTTTCAATAATATATATATCTGCATTTTTATGGTTAATTGCTTTTAGTCTATTTTTGGTTACTTTTTTACCCGTACTGTGCTCAAGTAGTATTTCAAAGCAATAATTGGTTCTTCGTCAATAACAGGTCCATAAGCCTCATGAAAAAACGTTTGAAATTATGTTGTTATAGGGCGTATGTAATGCTCTGATTTTAAAGGGAAAGGAATGGTAAATCTGGCCCCGTTTTGGTCGCGGACCCAATATTAGCGTGGTAAACTAACATAGTAATTGACATAATTATCATGCTGATATCCTCGGTTAATGTCACCGAAGATAATGGCACGTTGAGAACCGATCCCATACATGGACAATTTATGTCTAATCCCTTTTTTAAAGCAATAAAAACACCGATAATGCCAATTGTCATTATAATTATTGTAAAAGAATAAATTACTATTGGTGCTATAAATGATAAGAATCCTAAGCCTAATACAAGTTCTATAAATGGGTAGATATAAGCGTACAATCGAGATCGTTTTGCCAAAATATCATACATTTGAAACCCATCAGCAAAACTGGATAGGTTAAATATTTTTAGCATTGAAAAACAGCATAAAAAGAAACCCATAAAATAATGCATCCAATGGAGAAGTGTACCAGCAATGCTAAAGGTAACAGCATACCCAGCAAGTACAGTTACAATTATTAATGAAAAAAGTGGCCAATAATCTGATAGTTTTTCACTATGATTCTTCTCACGTTTATTATAATTTAGATTTGTCATTTTACTTTCTCATAAATGGTATTAAAGTTCTGTCGTAATTTTAGAAATATTGATAGTATAGGATAAAGTATCCAAATAGGCTTCTATCCATATCTGTTAGTGAGATACTCATAAAATTATGGGCATTTTTAGAGCGTTGCACGTGCAAATATCATATATGAGACTGGATTTGGATCCATTTTATGATGCAGAGTTGATGGCATTGCATAAACAAAACAATTTATATCAAATCGGATATCTTTTTACAGTTGCATAAAACACCTGTCACATATTCATATGTTGTTCATGTGTCATATTTTTCATTTCAGATGTTGGAGCAAAGCTTCTAAAAATAATAACAGCAGTAACAAGAAAAGCTAAAGTTAAAAGTATGTATCCCCCTATCTTTGCTAAATTCATCCCTTTTCTATTGTTAGTTTTTGCCAAAATTAATAAAGCAATTCCACCTACTAAAGCAAGAAGGGCTAAAATTAACCATATTGATATCGTCATTTGATGTTCCTCTAAAGCTGAGTCGTAAATGTTTACTCACATCTCTAATTCCTTAAGTTTAGCTCTAGAATTTAAATAAGCAAGCTCTCCTAAAACAACATCGAAAGACCAAAAGTTAAAGTATTCTCTGTAGTAGATTCACCTGAATTATTTTGAATAGTTTCAAAGGTGCCATAAGCTTGTTCATGTTCGTATTCGGCAAATATATTTAAACCAGGCATTAGACGATAATATGGTCTGAAACTATAACGCATTTGATTTAATCCACTACCAATTACAGCCTGTTTGACTGTTTTAGATGCTAAGATACTACGTGCCCCTAATCTTATAAAAAAGTTATTAGTGATTTGTGTATCGCGCGACAATTCAATATCTAGTTTTGCACTACCGCGGTAAAAATAACCTCTAATATTAGTGTCCATAAAATATGGCATTAGTCCTTCTAGGCCGATACCTGGCTGCCAATAAGGTGTTTTTGCCGGTCGATAGACGTAGTTGATTCCGCCTTTGACTGCCCAGAACTGATTCAGCAAACGCCAATAAAAAATGTCTAAATCAGCATTTTCTACTTTTCCTTTTTTTATTTCAGCATCTTCAATTAATAACTCAAGTTTATTATAATCTCTACCATATAAACCCTTATAGTTAATTCTTTGAGAGTTAGTAAACGGATCTGCGCCAATATCTAGAAAAGTAGCAAGCCATAAGCCAACAGAATGGGCCATTGGGTGTTGTATAAGGTGGTGATCGACAGGCATTATTTCATCAACTCTAACAATTGGTCGATTATAATAAGGAGTTTGCTCTGTAGTATTTTGCGACGCTGCTTCATTCTTGGTGATTGCAAGTAGTGTAGAGTATTGGAATGTTCGCGACATTCCGCTCATCATGTGATAAAGCATATGACAATGGAATAACCACTGTCCACTGGCATCAGTATCAATATCTGCTGTAATTGTTGCACCAGGCGCTACATCAATTGTATGTAATAATGGATCATAGGCATCATGACCTTTTCTTAAAATAAACCAATGGCCATGGATGTGCATAGGATGGTGCATCATTGATGTGTTAGTAAAAATCATACGATAGCGTTTGCCAGGTTCTAAAATAATTGGTTTTGCATCATGTTCTGGTACACCATTTATAAACCAAATGAACCTCTCCATGTAGCCAAATAATTCCATATTAATAACCCCTGCTACTGGTTTATTTGGATCATTAGTTTTAACAGCAGCTATTAAATTTTCATATTTTGTACCAAATGAGGTTTTATAACTAGAGTCTGATAATAATATCTCATCACCAATTATGGTTGGTTCAGTAGGCATGCTCATATTCATGGAGTGATCCATAGACATACTGTGGTCCATCTTCATAGTACTACCCAGGTGCATAGCATGCGAAGCTGAATTCTTAGTCTTAGTCATATTCATGTTATCTGGGGATTCTTTAGTTGCAGAGAATTTGGTCGTTTTCTTGTCCTTATCGCTCATGGGCAAAGAATGATCCATTGGCATATTATCATGATCCATTTTCCTCGCACTATTCATTGGCGTTGAATTTGCAGAATGGCCAATATCCCCTTCCATGTCATCTATTGATTTTTGATTAGTATTAGAAGCCTTGCTTTGTGGTTTTTCAGTTTGCGGCATTGCATGATCCATTGGCATATCATTATTCATGCCATTAACCATAGGCATAGTGTGCGACGCGCTCGTATTCTTTTTCATTGAATGTGCAGAATGGTCCATATCGATCATTCCATCTGCTGATTTTTTATTAGTAGCAGCAGATGTACCTTGCGCTTTGTCAGTTTGCATTGGCAGTACATGATTCATAGGCATGGTTTTGTCCATCTTCATGCTCGAAGTCATTGGTTGATGATCTTTAGAGCGTTTAGCTTTGTTCTTATGATCTTCATGGGGCATGGGCATTTCATGCAACATTGAGCCTGGACCCATTTTGTGGTTAGCCATTGGATGAGGCATATTTAATAATGGTAATGAACCATGTTTCATATCGCCCATCATAAAAGACATCATTTCTCTGGTCACAGGTTTTGGTTCTGGAAATCTAGTGATCCCATCATAATTAACGGATTGCGTTGATGAGGTTATCAAAGCGCCATAAGCTGCGCCAACTGTATCTGTGGATTCTGCGTAAATAATATATGGTTCATCTTTTTTTATGGAAACTAATACATCGAATGTCTCACCTGGCGCTATAGTAAAATCTGAAATACTATAAGGTTTAACATCATTACCATTTACATGGACCATTTTCATGGTGGTGCCGGGTATCTTGACGTGGAAAATAGTGCTTCCACCTGCTCCAATAAAACGTAATCGAACTACATCACCAATTTTTACCAATGCCGTCCAAGGATTAGCTTTTGGTTTACCATTTAATAAAAAAGAGTCATAGGCAATATCGCTTAGATCATAAATGCTCATGCGCATTTCTTGCATCATTTTGTAATCTTCAATTAATTTTTTGCGTTCATCTGCATCTGAATTTTTGTAATCCTGAATAAATTTCACAAGAGATGGTTGGATGGGGAAATATGGGGAATAATAATCTCCTTCTTTTTTCAAATTAGCCAGAATTTGATCGGGATGAGTGTTACTCCAATCTGACAAAACAATAACGTGATCTTTGGTATATTGGTAATTTGGATTTTGCTGTGGATCAATTAAAAATGCACCATATAAGCCTTGTTGTTCTTGTAACCCAGCATGCGCGTGATACCAATAGGTACCAGATTGATGAAGTGTAAACTTGTAATTAAATACTCCACCAGGTGATATTCCACGTTGACTAATCCCCAAAACTCCATCCATTTGCCATGGTAAAATTATACCATGCCAATGAATGGCAGTTTCTTCATCTAGTTGATTGTGAACATTTATAGTAACATTATCACCTTCTTTAAAATGCAAAGTAGGCGCAGGAATTTGATTATTAGCAGTTATTGCTTTTACAGGCTCACCAGCAAAATCAACAGTTCTATAAGCTACTACTAAATCTACTACATGGTCAGTGGCAAAGATATTTGTTATAAAAAAT
>CAYLXL010000016.1:24615-42796 GCA_964387745.1 uncultured Gammaproteobacteria bacterium
GAGACATAAATAAAGATTTTTTCACTACTACTCCTACAAAATACAAATTTTAATGTTAATGCTGGTGAATATCGTGGTTTTCATTAGAAGGAAGTATTTTGCCCTTTCTAACGTTATTTTCTGGGTCATGATGATGACCTCTGACTTTCGATTGAGGAAGAGACATCACTCCAATACCATAACGAAATACTAGCTCAGCACCGTGCCAAGCGGTGGATAATAATAACCCTTGTAAAACAAATAAGGCAAATATGAAATAACTAGTAATAATTTTGCGGTTATAGCTAGACCATAGCGACCAAAAAGTAACCAACACGATTGCACCGGCCGTTACTAAGGCCCAGTTACGATGTAGAGTCATAATTACATGGGAAGGAGCATCATGGTTAACTGTGTAGTAAGCATACAGCCCCGTTAATATTGTTCCGATTACTATAATACTAACTATCCATATACACCATTTGGCGACAATCTCGAACTCAAATGCCAAGCTTGGATAGAGTTTTAGTTTTTTTAATAAATAAGCAAAAGTATAAAATCCTATTGCGGTGGAGAATAAAGCAAAGGTAAAATGAACAAAAATTGGGTGCCAATTAGGAATAATTTGGATCATACAGCCCCAATTAATAAATTAATTAACAAATTCCTTATCTTACATGAAAATATTACTAATATGTACTAAATTACTTGATGAGTAATAAATTATTTTGAGGAGGAAATATGAAAAGAATTATTCTTAGTTTGTTTTTAATGTTTTTTACAGTGTTAGTTTGGGCGAGTATAAAACAAGTTGAAGCGCAATATGTTTGCATGGTAAATAACACCGTGTTTGAGAAGCCTCAAATCCCCGTAATAGTCAAAAATAAAACTTATTATGGTTGCTGTGCTGGCTGTAAAGATCGCTTAAATAACGATGCTACAATTCGTACAGCCAAAGATCCAATTAGCGGAAATGAAGTTGATAAGTCAACGGCTATATATGGTGCTGCATCAGACGGTAAAGTGTACTACTTTGAAAATACAACTAATTTTGAACAATATAAAGCTAGTCATTTGTAAGCTTTTATATATTTGAGGAAATTAAATAATCTTTATTGCTTTATTTTGTAGCAAAACATGAAAATGTCATAAGCTTGCTTATTATCCCGAGTATATGACTTACGATGACTAATAATGAGGGGATGTAAATTTATCCAGTCAGCGGATCAATTTTTAATAAGTGATGAAGTACCGAAGGACAGGGACCGCCATTCCATACATCGCAATATTCCTGATAGCCTTTGCTATCAGGTTTTAGTGTAGAAAATTAACGTTTATTTGAAGGCTTCCAATTCTTATGAGCAGCTTGAAGAGTGCTGTGCAAGTGATTTAACTTATCATAATGATCTTGATGGGTATCATGATATTCTTTGGCTTGTTTGTGAATACTTTGAGACTTTTGATGTAAATCACCAACCTTTTTCAAATTCACTTTAGCAGAAGCAATGTTTTTAGAAGATGATTTCGATGGTTTATTTTTATGATTTGATTCATGCTTTTTTAAGTTTACTTCCGCCAACTTATATTTCTTAGCATGATTTTGTTCCCCTGCTTTAGCTGTAGCAAGTTTTTTCTTAGATTTATCAAGCAAAACTTTAGTTTGTTTTTTTGCGACTTGAAAATTGTCAAGGAGCTTGGATCCTGGTAAAGATGATGATTTACTAGATGAACGTTTTTTTTGAGTAGCCATTGGTATTATATCCTTATAAAGATTGTCTATTTTAGTTTAACCCATGTAAGACGATTATTCAAAGTTGAATTGATAGTATGGTTTTAGAAATAAAAAGATTATAACTACCCTAATAACATTTAGTATTAGGGTAGTTGAATGCAGTCTAACCAAAAATACCCGACACTGATTGTGCAATACTCTCACTTAACGCAGGTTCCGCATCCTCGAATGAAAGATTAACTTTATTGGCACTACTTATAACACGCGTCTGATAACGCTTCCAATTCGTTTCTTGACTAGATGTGATCTGTTTGCTTCCGCTTGTTCCTTGGTTAAGCACAGCATTATTTACTTCCGATACTTTAACACCCTTACCCGCTCTTTCAGAAATTTGGATATCAGTAATTACGTTATAGGTGACATTTTTAACCATAGAATCGGCTACCATTCCAATTGCAGCTCCTGCTAAACCACCTGTTAATGGTGACATGCGATTATTAGAATACAATCCTGCGATAGCTCCTACGCCTGCTCCTTCAATTGATGCGCCATAACCACCTAATAACGCCGTATTAATATCTTCAGGCTTGGCTTCACCTACTTTCAGAATATTTGCCTGTAATAAATAATGAGCCCTGGTCGGGTCATTTGTGACCTTATAACCCGAGTTTGTTAGTTTTGTTTCTATTATATTCTTAGGGTTAAAATTTGCTTTGTCTGAAGTATTGCGAATTTGTACCAATACAACCTTCTGCTGAGGTGATATAGGATCTAAAAATATTGTTGAAGACATTTTTGTCTCAGTTTTGAGGCTAGAATGCTCCATTAAATTTTTAGAAGCTGTGCACCCTTCTAGCATAATTGCGCTAGAACAAGCTATAATTAGAGTATATTTTGATATATTTTTCATATTAAATTTCCTTATATATGAGGTTGTTGGTAATGATTGAACAGTTAAAAAGCGATGTTAATAGCATAAGACGTAGAATGAGTATTAAATTCTTATTAATGTCGTATATTGGATGTACACTATTCAATATCTTTTTCGGAGCATACAAAGAGTTGAGCATAATATTTGCTGTCATATTAACTCTTATGTGGGCTATAAATAATACTGAAAAGGAATACGGTAAAATTAGAGATCGAGTTGATTTATATCGACAAACTAATGACTCTTTAGTTATAGATGGATTAATCAGTATAAAAACATCGGTATTATTTTTATTGTCATTTATTGCCTTTTTATGTGTGCAACTCTTCTTATTCCCTTCATCTACCATAGGTGCATACATAGGGTATTTTCTATACTTAACTATTGTTATGATTGCAATTAATGGCGAATATAATCCACTGGCTATAGATGAGCAAAAAGAACAAGCTAAAGGTTTCAAGATGCCCCATGAAGAGTACCGATTTAGAGAATATGCTACTGAATACAGACGAACTGAGCCACTTTGGCCAAGATTTACACCTGGTAGTCCAGAGTATATGCCACCTAAGAGTTGGTAAATCATATATCAATCCGCCATATCGACTATTTTGCTGACGGGTCTATCTAAATCTTTATTCGATTTAACCTTAGTGCCAACCATTTGTTTAAATTCTTCTCGCCTGTTCTCTTGTTGATCAATTATTTCATTCATCGATTTGTTATGCTTTATCACGTCATCTTTAACTTTTGATACTAAAGATTCATCATGGAAAGTGATGTTAAGACTTATGGATCTCGGATCATTAGTAACGGCATTTTTATTTGTTACGTTATTTTTATCAACTTGACCGGATAGATTTTGATATTCCTTATCTAAATTATCGTATTTTTTAACATGAGAACCATCCAAATGATGGTTTGTTTTAAACTCTTGATAATATTTGTTGGTCTGTTGTTCGATAAAATTATTAGCATACAGGTTGCGTAATTGATGATCAGATCTTAATAATGCTTCAGCCTGATGGAGTCCCATGGGCTTACTTGAATTACCTAGGGGCTGGTTAGCAACATATTCAATAAATTCTTGATTAGCATTGATATTAATACTCGCAGCATTGTCTTTAACGTAATTAGCTGCCTCTCTATATGAAAGTGATTCTTGATAGTTTTTAGAATAATTAATACTTGCTTGTTTGGCGGCATCAAGGCTAGCAGCAATATTCTCATTAACGTGTGAGCCGCTGCGATTATCTGTTTGATAACGCTCTTCTTGCACTCCTCTAAGTGCTTTATCGATAGTTTCACTCAAATTGTTTTGTCTTAAAAACTCCTGAGCTTTTTGGAAATTTTCAGAATCAGTCGTTGTCCATGTGCGATCTGCTTCCCCTCTCACTCCTGTACTTAGAGTAGCGCCCCCTGATGTACCTGATGCTAATTGCACAACTTTTCCTATTAATTGTTTATCAGTGCCAAATTCAAGATGAGCAGAGGCATTAACATAGGCGGCAGTTAAATATCTTCCAGCATCTTGTTTAGACATGTTAGTATCATGAGAAAATTTTTCAATAGCCGAATCAAACTCAGTGGCAGATTTTTGAAAGCCACTAGATTTGCTTAAACTGTAACTTTCACCTGAGTTAATGCTATTATTCAAAGCTGTTCCAACATCTGCAACTTGACGCACAGCTGATATTTTGTTTTCTACATGCGTTAATAGATTTCCTTCAGTAACACTCATAGAATTGTCAGACTGATTAGATAAAGACGTTCCAATTTTTTCATGGTAGTTAATACCCGTGTTAAGTCTTGATATGCCTGATTCCATATTTACCACTCCTGTCCCATCTATAGTACGAGTTATACTAGAACCACTTGCTAGCTGGGTCGAAATGCTGCCAGACTGAAAACCCATATTGGTATCATGCTTAAATCCACTAGTATTAAACATTGAGTGATTATTAAATCCAGTATTGCCAAACTGCATATTGCCAGTTACGGCTTCACCACTAGAAGCCATAGCAAGTGATTGGGTTGAACTGCCTACAAGTTGACTCATCTGAGTAAATACTGAGCCTAAACCCTGCTTGGCTAGATTCATCATGCCCCAAGAAATATAAGGCACAAGAATTGTAAAATAGCCAAATAGTGAAGACATATCATACTGAGTTTGTGACAAGTAATTTGAGTCATAAAATGATAACCCTGCTCCATAACTTTTTAATCGAATAGCCCAGGTAAAACCAAAGTTTAAGATAGCGTAAACAACTGGCCATGAACCTACCCAAACCATGGTCATTACATAGTTAAAAAATACTTTTTCGCCATTGGTGAATAACGCATAGATGACAACTAGAATAAACAAGGCATAAATCATCGTTTCGGTAGCGCCAGTCATTATGGGTAACCATCTAGCCATCATAATTCCTGTAGTTGTGTTGGCGACAACTTTTTGCGCATTAGCACGAGTAACTGCATAGGAGTACATCCCAAGCTCAGGATTATTCAGCGCTGCATCCTGAATCGCATTGACCATAATATTTTGCTTAAGTATATCGAAACCACCTTTTGATACACCAGTTAAATAGTTGTAGCTGCCACCCACGCTGGTTAATAATTTGCCAGCTAACACTTTATTGTCATAGTCTTTCGATGAGACACCTGGAAATAAGATTTTGGCATAGCTAACAAATGTATTATCTAACGATTTGTTAATTTTCGCATCAAGAACCTTGACACCTTCGTTACACATGGTTACTTGATTATCTAGTAGAAATGCTCGGTTTTTAGCAGCATTATTTTTTATAATTTCCCATATATCGTTAGACTTTAATAATTCATCCAAAGTATACCTACCAAGATAAATATCATAAAATACACATTGGCTAAGGTAGCTATTCATAGATAAATTAAGATCAGGATCATTAATTTTCATTTGAGTTGAGTTTCTTACAACGCTAGAAGCAAATAAAAATCCAGTCTTACTATAAGACTGATCATTAGGCCAATGAAACATCGTTTCAACTATAGATGTCAAACCATAAAAAGTATTTGTTATCAAATAAGCTGGTGCAGCTAATCCCATGGGTACATTATCAACACCATAATTATTACCTACTACATCATCATGAATTGTAACCTTGTATTTGGGTATAACCAGTAGCGAGATTACCCCTACATAAAGAAATATGTTCTTAGCTAAAATTGATATGTCTTTAACCTTGGTAAACTGATAGATGGCAACCACCATAGATATTAAAAACGCACCTGATAAGACTATCTTAAATCCAGGGTGATCGATGGTTAATGCAACAGCATTAAAAACTTGCGCTGTAAACTCACCCATTCCATATGTTCTGACTAATAGTTCACTCATAATATTTCCTTATAATCCGTCAGCCCAGCTAGCAGCATCTTTTATTGAGCCTTGTAATGATTGCGCCAGTCTTTTTTCAATTAGCATTGTTTGCTCAATCATTTGCATAGTTAATGCGCGCTGCTCATAGGTATCAAGTTTCCTATTGCGAATATTTTGCTTAGCATGCTCGATACCTGTTATAAATTCACGATACTCATCAGCTGGTAGCTCAAGAGCTTTAGCTTTAGTAATAATTTCTTGTAAAGATTCTTCTAGGTATAAGTAAAGCATGTCGGTTGCTATAACCTCGCTATAAGATGTTACATCTAATGTACTAAGCCCACGAGTAAATGCGCTTTGGACGTTAAGCATCTTATAAACAGGCAACGTTGTAGATTGAATAAACTTTATCTCAGATTGATCTAAATCATCATTTGCTTTTATTTTAACAACAATCGATGTCAATTTATTTTTAACTAGATTAATAAATGATTTGTCTTTTGCTATTTCAATAAATTTGTCATTTTTTACATTAAGGCAATTTTCAGCATCATCACAGCCATAGACTCTTAGCTTGCCACCGTTCATCAAGGCATTTATGAAATCATTGTTTGTTGCTAGTGAAGGTAGTTGTAATTTTTTAGCGCCCTGGTGCTCTGCCCTGTCTTGGTAAATTATTGTACCTGACAAGCTCATCATAAGCTCAGATAGCTCGTCATCATCTTTGAATAATGCGTTGTTCCTAATGGCCTTCCAAGCAAAATTCATGCTTCCCAATAGTTGTTGCTCATATCCAGGAGTGTTTTTTAACCTATTAAATACTTCACTGCGTTTATTGTAATCTGAGCAGTTCATTCTTGCTGCTGCAATATCCCCTGCAATTCCAGCGCTGCCATTTGCTACAGACTGGCAAACATTTCTTTGCGCCTCTTCAGTTTTAGGAAAGATACTTCCAACGAGACCTGTTGCAGCTTCGCAACTATTGATGCTTTGATTAGTAAATTCTGTAACCTTTCTAGACAAGTCCTTCATGGTATTAGAGATTAAGGGACTAACCGACTCTAATGCCAAATGAAAAGCATAGCTGCCTGAGCTAGACATAATCTGCTTAGCAAGACCTACTGCTTGGTCTTTAGTAATGTAGGAAAAACCGCCTAGATACATGTCGATACCGCCACAACCAGAGGAGATTTTGGGTAAATTTATATAAGCTATTTGTTGATTGCGGATTTGGTTACGAGCATACAGGCTACCACCTGAATAGTAGCCTGCTGATTGTGATTTATAAGCCGATGTCACATTATAATTATAATCAAGTGAATCAAAGGCCTTTTCTAAGTCTTTTTGAATACCACCTGCAAAAGAGCAGTTAACAGCAAATAATAGTATTAGTATTTTTCTCATAGCTTATTACTCCTTGCTAAATAATTAGTGACATTTAAGTAGTTATCTGTTAATTCCTCAAAGGATGTGTAACCTTGACTTAATGTCATCATATTTTTGTTAATAGGATTAATCGCTAGCACTGTTGGATACATTGATACATTTAGTGCTTTCGCTATATCAGGCAGGTACTCTGCATCTTCAAATCCAGGCAAAAGACCACCATCAATAGTTATGCTTGAATATTTAAACTTTTTACTATTGACAAAACTTTTAAAAATAGGAGCAAACTTTTTACAATAACCGCACCCAGAAGAATAGATAAACACGAGTTCAATGCGGTTGGATTGTTTTTCGTCCATCACCACTGTATTTTTAGCAAGTGAATTATCTATAGTGTCAACCCACTTATTTAATTCTAAAGCTGATAGTTTTGGTGATATGTTTAATATTAATACAAGCATTGCTAGTTGATATCTATAGATAATTGAATTAGCCATAACTTGCTCCTTGTCTTACAAAATCATCAATCCTTTCTTCCAGTTCAAACTCGGAGATCACGCCAACAGCAAGAGGGGTAATCATCTTTGTTCTGATATTCATTGCCATTAAGGTTGGTGTAACTTTTATACCTAACTTTTGAGCTTTAGTTCTATCCGCGATATTTTGATTAAAATACTGATTAGGCAGGTTGTTTAAAGAAACAGGTATAATTGCGATGCCATACTTAGATGCAAAGTGACTAATGATTTTACTTTGAAATGTTGATACTGAATTATTACCTTCAAACAAAAAGAGAAACCCATGAGTTTTGGCAAATGTATTTATCGATTCTCTTATAGACTTATGATTATCTTCTCGCATAATTTGTTGGGTATAATTATCGGTTGGGTGCTTGGCGATATAATTTAGCTCAGGGCTATAGAGCATCGCCTTTGACCACATTTGCGTAAAGCCTGATGCAAGATTGACTACTTTATTTTGTGCAGCAACATAATCGGTGATATTTTTAACAGTTGGCTCAAGTATCGCAGTTGCTTTTTTCTCTTCAACTTCCATATTGATGTCTTTTAAGATATCGCTATTAGATTTGCTAATTACGGTGGCATCATTGGCCTCCTTTGGCTTTTCTGTGGTTTTTTGCGGAGCAGGCTTACTCTTGCCCCAATACCAACCTAAAGCTAAAGAGTTATCATCTATCGCAAAGCAAGAACTGACAAATAATAAACAAATCGATAGCAATGCTTTAATCATTAAATGCTGCCTCTTTGGTGTAATAATCTTTGATACGATTGGTGAGCTTATTGCCAACTGCACTACTATCATAGTCCTTATGCGCACCTGCTATCTCATCTGTTATCTCAGCAAGATTAATTTTATCCATATCAATTTGCGATAACATTTTGGCACTGATGCCACTACAATCTGGATACTTACCACTACCAAATGAGATACCTAATTGACCAAACCTACCCTGCTCTTGGATAATTCTGGCAATTTTAGAGCTAAAAACACAGTACCGTTTATCAACTCGCTCAGGTTCAAACTCTGATGTCTTATGGCTGTTTTTACCAACATAAATAACAAGCTTGTTTTCCTTGCTCTCACCTAATGATTTTTCTTCACTGTTACAGTGTGCAAGTCCCAAATCGACACCCCAGCCACCATCTTTGCAGCAGTCTGAAAACCCATAGCCAGTTTTACGACAACTTAAAACTCTGCCGCTAAAGATAAATTTAGTGTCTTCTGAAAAATTTTGTGGCTTATCTTTAATGGCCGCGTCAATAACAGCAAGCTTTGATATAGACTCATTAAAATCAGATGAATCATTTTGAGATTTTGATACACAAGAACCATCTAGACAATGAATACTATTATCGCCACAAATAATATTGGTATCATCCTGGCATGATTGAATGGGGCATTTGTAGCCTCTACTAAATGAGGTGCAAATTCCATCAACATTATTACGGCACTCACTTGATATTTGCACACAACTTTGAGCCATCAAATTACTACAGTTATCAGTATCAGTACTTTCTCCACAGCTGTAGTTTGTCTTATAACGCCAGCAGTCACGAGTAATTTCAACGCCATTAATTGTTTTGGTGTCACGCCCACTAACACAGATTTCTTTACCAATTTTGCAAATACCACTGTCAACACGTTTATTTAGCTCTGAGCAATCACCAACCAGTTTATCGCTAACTACCGGATTATCTTGTGAGTTAATGACAATATCAGCATAAATACCTCTGGTCTGATGGCGGTATTTTTTATATTCCCCTTGATCCAAATGAATAACCAATATCGGATTAGTGCAATCTTGTGGGTTTTCTATAACGACACTTTTAGTCACAAGATAACTAAAGGTATTAGGCAAAAAGCCAATATCTGCAATACTGATATGATAATTATTACAACCACCATTACTGATTGGCTTATCTTGTCTGGCTGATACTCTTGTCAAGCCTGTTGAATCTGTATAAATTAGCTTTTGTTGTTTTAAGCTATATTTAAATGTTCCACCAAACTTTGATGCCACAGTAATAGAAAATCTAATTTTAGTTGTCACCTGGTTAGGAATAGTTACCTCAACATTGCGCTCACGCTCACATTTATATTGTTTTTTAGTCAATTTGGCATCACAATACTGAACTTCATCGTTTAGCTTCTCGAAGCACTTCTTGACTGTTTTGCAATCAGTATATTGATTGGCAATGCCCTGGGCTATTTTATCTGATTCGGATAATACCTTTTCGGATTTAATGAGCTCTTTAGCTGATAATTTATACTCGGCTCGTTTGTCAAAATTTACACGTAAATCTTGTGCTGTATCGTTATTGTAAGAAAGTTTTAAAGACTCATCCTTAATAGTATTTTTGTTCAACGCTGCTTCTTTAGGATTTGAGGTGTAACTATCAAAAAATTTATTAGGATTGCCTTGAAAATCACCAAATCCTTTTAATACCTCATTAGGGGTATCAATATTCAGACCATCAAGATTATTAGCATAAATACCATTGGCTAAAGCTATAGTAAGCAGAAGGATTTTAAGAAGATTTAAATACATAAAGTGCATCCTCTATATTAGCTAAACCATAAACCACATCAAAGTTATCATTATTAACCTTAGCAATCGCTGGCACCTTATTAATGTTATATTCAGCAAATAAATTGGGATCGATTTGAAATCCGGCTTTAGTCTTAGACTCTTTTATCAGCTTTGATATTTCAGCCACAGTCTTGGGCAAAGAGTTATCTTTAAGGCCGCGGAGGATGACTTGTGCATTATATCTCTGGCTTTGTTTTAAAATGCTTATAAGCGCACTTTTTGACATTGAAAATGAAACAAAGACTAAAATATCGCGAGTCTCTTTCGGCTTCCCCTCAGTGAAAGCAGAATCAAGTTTTATCTTTTGATTATTCACAAAATCATTGATATTTTGAACTTCATTGCTGGAAATTTTGTTAAGCTCATCAGATTTTCCAATCACATAATCCAAATACTTTTCTGAATTACTGATTGCTATTTTCTCAATAGCCTTAATTTCAGAATTTTGCTCAAAGCTAAGCCCATATGTGGTTATAGCTACAATGATAAAAATAGTTGGTAACACCAATCTTAAAATGCGCAGCAATTTCTCTTCCTCCATACTAAATAGCCATAATCCTCTCCCTTTACAGGTATCTCATGCCCTGCCTCCCATAAAGCTGTTGAATACCCAAATGGTCTGCAACCATCTTTTTTAGAAGTACTCGCCACAGGATTAGTTAACTGATACCGGTATCTTTCTTTGGGCATAATAGGCATTGGATATTGCTCACAAACTAGTCCATCTCTACCAACACTGTCCCAAAGAAGTTCTAAACGGTGTAATTTATAGGCCATTCTTTGCGTTAAAAGAGTAGAGGCTTGAATACCTCCAATGTGATTTTGTACTGTACCGCTCAATGGATACATGCTGCCTTGACTACCTGCACACCAAAAAAGTGAATTCAGTGGTAGAGATCCTGTTGAGCTTGCAACTGCATCAGCTGCACACGAAGCTTGAGCAAGATGATTGCCGAATAACAAAGCCTCTGGATTAAAAATAAATGCCAGCTCATCATCACGCCAGGTTGGATCTAATTCTGAGAGCATCAAAATATCAAAATCTCCCAATTCCTGCATACATGAGCCTTGAGTAAGCAAGTTTAGCCAATACATCAACGGGAATTTATACCAATGCACATCATAAAAGCTTTTATTGATCCCAGCATTCGTTTCAACTTTACCCATTTTATACTCAGCATTCATATTCATTTGAAAACCGCCCAGATTAACAAAACAAAATGGTTTTCTAGTAACATCAACTAATGCCATTGGTTCCCAAAAGCCAACGGTAACTCCAATCCTCGGTACAGGAGTACCACAGGCACATATTGGCGAGCTAGGATTTGCCGTGTCTGGATTTGATGATTTGGCAACAGGCATATTACCTATCGTTAATGGGAATAGGCAGCTCCAACAAACATCGGTGATAGGATTAGTAAATTTACCCGTACAAGATACAGCTAAAGTTACTTGAGAGCTTATAAGTATTATTGTAAAAATGATAACCTTAGTGATAGTATTGCTCATAAAGCCACCTCGCTAATCTTAAGCAATTTACCTTCTTGGCTTATTACAGTCGGGGTAACCTCTAAATTAAACCTATTTATTAAGCGTGCACTTTGGTCAAAATAAACAGGGTTATTTAAAAACTTATTGGCCTCTTTAATATTGCCATTGACTAAAATTATCTTGTTATCAGCATTACTTTTAAGTTTTTTAGCAGCAAACTCTAACTCCTCTACCCTATCAGCGTTAATAAATACTAATTCCTTAGAAAGCTGTATATAATCCAAAGGATTAACAGATTTACCCTTATCAGCAATTATCTCTCCTTTATGATTCTTAATAACTTTTTGAAGAGTTAAACTGGGATCGAAAAACCTAACTTTTGTACTCAAGGCTTTCTTTAATTCACTGCCGTTGGGTCTTACAGTTGTGCGCTCAACCTGTGCTTGAAAGTCTTTTTGCATTGTATCTAGTTGACCTGTTTTCTTATACATAGTTAGCTTTTGATAAATTACTTCCATCAAGTTTTGCTCGATAATCGGATAGGTTTGCCCACGATGACCAAAATCTTTTGCATAAACTTGCAGAGATAATTGCAGTGAAAATAATAAAATTAATATTCTCATCTACAGTCCTTTTAACACATCTGTTTTGATGATTTTGGTATAGTTTTTAGCACCAGCAATAACTGCCTGCTTTGGTAAAATAATCAGATGTTCATTTTTGGCACGCTCTGAAATAAACTTACCCAAGTTTGTGCTAAATTTATCAACTAGAGCATTTAATTCTGCTTCTGATAGATTTAGATTTTTATTGATTTCAATAAAGTCAGTAATAATGTCATTGATATCAATAGATACTGTTTGTTGCATTCTTAAGGATGTTTTATTATAAAGATATATCTGTGAGCAAAATAATAATGCAATGGTGATCATCATAACTAGATTGATTTTTACCATGTTTTTTTCAATTAAATTCCACATAATTTTATCTCCTCAATCTCCAAATACTTGCTTAGCCACTATATCAACTGCCTCAGCCTGGGTTAGGCCTTGTGCCATTAACTGTTTGACCGCCTCAACTTCGGTACCTTTAGTTGAATAAAGAATTCTACAATAAGGGTCAACAATAGTCTTAACTACACAAGAGCCACCCGATGTTTTAATAAGGCATTCTTTATAATTAGGGTTTAATGCATCAAAGCTTCTAATAGCCCTTTCTTCAAATGGTGTTAGCTCAAGTAAGCCATTTTTCTTTAAATCATTTAGGGTATCTTTATCTTGGGCAAGTAATAACTTTGTAGCTGAGTTAGCAATAATCGTTTTACCTACAGGATTATCAAAGTCATTTAGAGATTGAGTAATAGCGGCAATTGCAGCATTTAGTTTGCGAAACCTTCTATAACCATCATCTATTTGACTTGCAGCCTGATCGTGCTCATCTAGCATGACTTTACTTTCATCAATTACCAGAAGCTTTTTGATATTAAGAGGCAAATTATAGAACTCTTCATTAATCTGCTGGATGATAGACACCACTGCAACAGCTCTTAGCTCGGTCATTTCACGCAGCGCGCCAAGCTCTAATACCATAAAGGGATTATTAGAGTTTATATTACAATCCCCCTCAAAGAATTGCTCATATTGACCACCTTTCGCAAATCCTTCTAGCAATATGGTTAAGTCTTTGGCTTGAACATCATCGTAAGTAACAAGCTCCTCTATAATTCTAGATATGGTTGTAGTATTACCGTACTGCTTGAAACTACTTAGTATGGCACGACTTATAAACTGCTTTTCTTTATCTGTTGTCCCGCCATTAGGGTGAGCCATTGTACAGATAATACCTTTGAGCTGATTAATAGATTCTTGGATATTTTTAACATTAGTGAAGGGATTAATACATATACCAGGCTGCATATCTATATATTGACCATTAACCTCTTTACATTGTTTCTTGTAAGAATTACCAATATCAATAACTCTAACAATGCCGCCTTCTGCCAGCACATTGTTGATAATATCCTGCATCATAAAGCTTTTGCCGGCGCCAGAGGTAGCAGCAACTGCTATATTAAAGTTATTAACATTGCCACCAAAATTACTCCAATTAATAAGCTGTCCTCGTCTACCTACATACATCAACCCACTGCTATCACTAACACCCTTCCATTCAGCGATTAATGGCATACAATTAACTGCATTAAACATGGTCATTGTGCGAAATCTTTTATAATAAAATAAGTCCTTTTCTAAGCCTGATGTCATCATAAATGGTAGATTCTGCAAAAACCCTGCAAACTGTAAGAATTTATCTATCTTTACAATCCAACCATTAGCAGACATGATATCGGTGAACTTCGCTGCATCTTTTTTGCTATTCTCAATTTTAGATATCAGCGTCACTTGATAAAATGCTTTTACTAATCGCTCATTACCCACAAGATTTTCTCTAAGCATTGCCCATTCATCATGCTTCTTTTTTAAAGTCGGCATCAGGCGAGCCAATGGGCTATGAGCGCTTTTGTCATTCATCACAAATTGATTTTGTGCTTTTTGTTGGCCATCTGCTCTATTGAGAGCCTTTATATGAAAATTAATAATAAAGGGACATTGCATTTGCAACGAGCTTTCAAAGTATTTACCTATATTCTCTGATGTTTGCCAGAGTGAGGTTTTATCAGGAAAGTTTTCAACACAATACCCTTGTATGGCATATTTGTTATTATTTGACTCAATCGCAAGACTTGTGTCATTTAAATCATAAGATGTATCGATATTAATAACTTGCTCTGATAGGCGATTTAGCTCGTTATAGTTTGCTGTTGGCCATTTAATTTCATCGCTTGGGTTTAATATTTCTTTAACTACTGATATAAAATACTCAACATTTAAATTCTGGCAACTTGTTATCGATGATAGCGCTGTCACCCAGGTTTCACGCAAATGATTAATCTCATCAAACTGCATTTCAATGCTATTAGATAAAGGCTCTGAATAATAGATAAAAAGCTTATAGTCTCGTATAAATAGCGGTATCGATTTACTTAATGAAGTGTTTGCTCCCTTATTGTAATAATCAACACGCCTAGAAGCCAGGCTAGTTAAGCTTTCGTTAAAATGTGAGCGGGTCTTATAGTATTCATCTAATCTTTGTCCTATCTTTTGGCTTGCAATTAGTTGAATATGAAGATTAGCCTCCTCTGGTAGCTTTTCATTAAAAATATTAACTAACCGCGTAATTTGATTTTCATCAGCGCCACTCAACGGCATGAGCTCCAGCCCAAAACCAATAGAGTCATCATTTAAAAATAACTGCCTTGCGCTATCATAGGCTTGATATGGTAAAATATGCTCTAGTGGTGAATGCTCTACTAGTCTATTAAATTCTTTGAAGCTTGTTATAGGTTTTGCGCCATAACTATTATCATCGCCTGCTAAATGTGCTATCTTTTCACCCAATTGATTGATTGAACTCATACGGTGGTACCTTGTGCATTTGATGCATTCATTTCTCTTAAAACCCAGGAAGAATTTTCAATAACTGTATAGATATTACTTTGCTCATGATAATTACCATTACTATCCATGTATGGTGCCACCCATATTTTAGCTATTTTATCTTTAGTTCGTAACGGATAGCCTTGTGGTATAGCATCTGTTTTTGAAACATACCCACTATCAAGATTGTCATTATAGGTGTGTTTGAGTTCTTTGGGGTAAATGCCTCTTGATACTGCCTCGTCCATATCATGTAAAGACATACATGATGCGCCTTCAGATAATGGGCAATCATAATTAGAATTCATCATTTCGCAACCACTTAAAGCACCAAGAATAAGAGCTAAAAGCACCAATTTTTTTCTAAAAATCATTAAAATGTCTCCTTAATATTAGCTAACACGTCATTAGCTTCTTGACGGTTATTATTACTCTTTGTCTTATCAAATGGTGATTGTGGTGTTTCTGATGCCACTTCCGTATGGTTTTGCCCATCTAAATAGAATCCTTTTTGAATAACTACCGTGACCAAACTACCACTACCCAATTGCACCACTGGTTGTAATTGCTCAGCGCGTTTAATGTAATAATCCGCAAGTTTATCTAAGCCCTTGCCCACACCTTGTGCAGCGCCATACTTAAAGATATCTTCACCAGGTATTACACTAGTCGCACCCAGTGGAGATATTGATTGAGAGCTCATACTATTAGCAATTCCACTACCAATTCCAGATAAAGAGCCAGCCACAAAAGCACGACTCAATAATTTACTCTCTGGATAAACCATACGCCCACGGGCATCTTGTCTACCATCTGCCCCATAAATTGAGGCAATAATATCAGTCTCGAGCACATTGCCATTTGAAGCGACGCAAGTTAATCTTTCCCCTCTTAAAGCCACTCTTTCGCTAGATGCAACCCCATATGCTGAAGCAAGTAATGTACAATCTTTTAATACTGACTTGTGTCCTCCAGGAATATTGCCACTATCAATAAGTCTTACCGTGACTACTTTAGTTTGTCCTGATGCACCATTGACTTCAGTATTAGCATCAACACCACCAATAACCACAGCTTTTATGTATGTTCCTGCTGGGACATAGGTTTTGATATTTTTAAATTTAGGTTGCTTATTTACAAGGTTTGTAGAAACCAATTCTATTTCATCACTTGAGGCAAGACTCATTGCAGGCACTTTGTTAAGTGGTGGTAGATTAATCTGTCCATACTGCGATGGTATAATATTAGGATCGTAATCAGCATTACCAAAGTCACTGTTTATAACAGAAGAATGATTATTGGTTTGAGCGTTATTGTTATCGAGCTTGGTTATCAGCTCATTTAGCTTTTCTTCTAGCCTTTGGTTTTGCTGCCTTAGCTCTTCCATCTCTTTTTCATTACTTATAGTATTTGAGGCAATATTTTCTTCAACTGCTTTAACAGCTTGTTTTTGTTCTTTGATTTGTTTATTAATTTGATTTGTAAAATAGGATTTTAAATCACCATGCTTAAGGCTTGATGCAAATTGTACAGGCTCTTTTTTTTGCTCAACTATCTCAGCAATATCATTCAGGCTAAAAACATAGTACACAGCGATTAAAACACTTAGTAGTACTATACCTATAATAATCCACTGATTTTTCTCTTTACTTTTTACAGCATCGATCAAATCTTTAAACCCGTTCATTTTTGACCACCCTATATACCTTTGTTGCTTGCTCTGGCTTAATCTTAACAGTCGTAAAACTGATTGCTAAAGTATTGAGATTAAAAAATATTTGTGGTTCTAAAGCTATATCTTCATCTGTATCATTATTAAACAGCAGCACTTCACCATTGAAATTTTTGCCTCGGTACACTGTTGCTAATTTAGCTTGTGCATCAACAACATTAATATCAACGTTATCTATATTAAACCCATCTAATTTGGTATTATTGATCATTGCTTTGACTAAACTTGCGATTTCTGACTGGTAGTCATTATTAAATTTTTCTTGATCGACAATTGTCTGATTGTTGTCTAGCACTATATCTTGGGCAGGTATGCTTTTAGGATTGGAAAGCAAGGTGTATCTATAACCTTTTTCTGTGAAAATTATCATTGAGAATGGTTTTTCATAATACATGGCACTTGGCTTTAAACTCAAAAATTGCGAATCTTCATCTATATTGGCACTAACCGCTCCCTTGACTACTGAGTATTGCGCAATCCTATCGTTCGCAACAGAAATAATATTCGGATCTTTTATTGATAAATCGACACTCAAAGTTTGCATATGTTCAACCTTTTTAATTTGGCCGGCATAAGTAATATTAAATGTCATCAAGACTAGAGTAACAATCAATAGCTTCTTAGGCATTAGCTAACTCCTTAAAGCTGGTTAGTAGCAAATTATTATTGGTTAATTTATATTGCAGCTGATAGCTGATCTGAGACTCGCTATTTATTTCATTGCCTATAAACACTCTTAGTACTCCTGTAACCATCGTTGTCATTTTTTCTTTGTTTACAACTTTGATATCAGTTGGGAAAAACACAGTGCTAATGTCATCTTTTTGGACTTTTTCAATTTCCTCAGTTAGGTGAGCTTTAAATTCGTTATAAATAGCGGAGTCTACATGAGATAAAAGAAAAGATTGTTTACGATTAATATTAGTAGGCGTTACATTAAGTTTAAGGGCTGTTAAAAATTCAGAC
>CAYLXL010000017.1:0-37502 GCA_964387745.1 uncultured Gammaproteobacteria bacterium
AGATTATAACATAATCTCTCTCTATTTAGGTGTCTACTTTTATTAGACCACATCAATAATTTTCTGAATTCATTCTAGGAGAGGGCTGGGGTGAGGTAAAATCACTTTATACTGAGATTTTGATATCAGGCATCGTAACTGATTATTGTTTATAATTTGATCAAGCTAGATTCAGGCAAATGCAAGCCCACATCTGAATGAACATTAAGAATTTTTCTTAATTTACTTGAAAAAACCTCAGTATCTTTACTGCAATAAAACTGTGGCAATATCTTCGTTTGGGAATTATTTAATAATTGATTAGCTTGTAGATGATTAATCACCTCAGATGTAATATATTCAGCCGGATCGATATATTTAATATTATCAGGTAAAAATTTTGTTATATTGGCTTTAATAAGAGGGTAGTGTGTACAACCAAATATTAGAGTATCTAATTCTTCTTGTTTAAATGTAGCTAAATATTCTTGAATATGAAAATCTAAAGTAGCAAAGTCCATTTGTTCAGCCTCAATTAAGGGCACAAAATTAGGGCAGCTAATCGAAACTATCTTGCCGCCAAATCCATAAGCTTTAAAAATATTCTCATGGATACGGCTTTTAACTGAAGCTGGCGTGGCTAGTATACCTATATTTTTATGCTCTGTGCCTAGTACTGTGGGCAACATTGGGTAAATAGTTCCTATGACAGGGATATCATAGCCATGAGCAGCATCTCTTAAGGCGATTGCTGAGCTGGTATGGCAAGCCGCGATAACCATTTTGGCTTTTACAGTATTCTGAAACCAAGAAATAATATTGTGAGAAAATTCAATAATTTGCTCAGGGGGTTTATTGCCATAGGGCAGATTTGCAGTGTCTGCAAAATAAACGAATTGTTCGTTCGGTAGACGCTCAATAAGCGTTTTTAAAACTGTTAGGCCGCCAACGCCGCTGTCGTAGATGCCAATAGGGCCATTAGAGTGTGTGCTCAAGATAAATCAGTACGTTAGTAGTTAGTAACTACAGTAAGTATAATATATTAAAAGCCTGTTTTGTAAGTAGTTAAGAATAAATATTTTAAAGAGCTAAAATTTTACCATAAGTATCAATGTGCAGCTTAAATTGGGGGTTATCAATATCTTCATAGAGGATAACATCAAATAGATAGGGCGTTGGAATCTCGTCTTCTAGCGCTGACTTGATCTGGGCTAACAATGATAAATTTATCTTTGATTTACTGTAGAGGGCTATATCTATATCACTGCCAGGCTTAAAGTTTCCCATAGCACGGGATCCAAATATAGCAGCTTTGCTAATTTGTGGATATGATCGCAAGACATCCAAGATGAGATTCAAGTTTTTTTCACTAATACCAAATTGGTTATATTTATCTGTCACTAGAAATTTTACTCTCAAAGAAGATAATAAGATGACTGATACTAGTGAAGTAGTGGGCTTTTATGAGATTGAGCGCTTTTGTTGCATACTGCTCATTATAAGTATGTGCCATTAAGTTACGATTTTCTAACATTTCAATCCAAATGTCGCCATCTTGTAAAAACTCCAAATGGAATGCTTGTTTGATAACTTCTCGAGGCGATAAAGCGATAACGCCCTGACTTTCTAAATAGTCTTTTAAGGTTTTCCAAGATAGCTCAAAGGTAAATTCAAAGCTTTTAATGATTCCTTGTTGCTCGGCCTCGTTAGGTTTTGCAATATTAAGATTATTTTTTAGCTGCCCGTAAGCTTTTGTTAAATTTTCGAACCGTTGTTGCCAGCGAATAGTTTTATTGTTCATATTTGGTATTTTTGCAATTATTTAACCTATTTGCAAATTTTTAAAATCCCAAAGCTTATCATCCATCAGCTGACTAGGCCTAACATTACCTAAGGCATGTAACATATTACTAGGTATCTTAGGGTTATCTAAGGCTAGTTGTTTTATAAGTTTTTTGACTTTATTTCTAGATAGGTTTTTCTGACTGCCACAAAGATTGCAGGGGATTATGGGATATTGTCTTAGTTTAGAGTATTGGATAATATCTTTTTCTTGGCAGTAGGCAAGAGGTCGAATGACGATATGTTGTTTATCATCTGTTAATAATTTTGGTGGCATGCTTTTGATTTCGCCATTGAATAAAATAGACATCATTAGGCTTTCGATTAAATCTTCACGATGGTGTCCTAAAGCTATTTTATTAAAGCCGTGTTTTTTCGCGTAATCATAAATAATGCCTCGTCTTAAGCGTGAGCATAGAGAACAATAAGTTTTATTTTCAGGAATCTTTTCTTTGACTACAGAATAAGTGTCACGGGTTAAAATCTCATAGGGGATTTTTTTGTTTTCTAACCATGATCTTAACTGTTGGTCTTGCCATCCGGGCTGGGATTGATCTAGCGTAAAAGATAGTATCTCAAATTTATTGTTGGTTTTATTTTTAAGATTATTGAGCAACTCTAACATGGTAAACGAATCTTTACCGCCAGACAGACAGACTAAAACCCGGTCACCCGTTTGAATCATATTATAGTCAGCGATAGCTTTTCCAGTATAGTGTAATAGCTTTTTTTGCAATCTCTCAGTTTGCTTAATCAGCCTAGCAGGATCTAGGACGATTGGTTCGGGTTGTTCACAAGTGCTGCTCACTGGGATAGTAGCTGAATCAGTATACAAAGAAGTTAAAGGTTGAATAGGGATCATAATATTAAGGATAGTCAAATAAGACGATTATACTCGTTTACTTTTGCTTGTCTAGAATGGCGAGATAGGCTATTGATTTAGGTTATAAAGTATGGTGTATATAATAATATATATTAACGATTAGGGATGATCGTCATGTCTAAATTTAAACTCTGTTGTATACATATGGTTTTTTTTTGGTGTTGTATTGACTTAGTTTATGGTGCTGAAGAACAAGTTTTTCATCGTGGTAATGGTGAAGAAGTAGAATCACTGGATCCAGCAAAAGTATTGAGTGTGCAGGCGGCTAATATCATTATAGATCTTTATGAGGGGCTAACAACGGCTGATCAGAGTGGTAAACTAATCCTGGGGCAAGCTAAAAGTTATACAGTCTCCAAAGATTTAAAGACATATACTTTTACCCTTCATGATAATTTAAAATGGTCTAATGGTGATAAATTAACCGCTGATGATTTCGTTGCTGGTTTTCGTCGAACGGTAGATCCTCTGGTTGGCTCAGTGTATTCTGATATATTAAAACCAATTAAGAATGCAGATAAAATCATTGCCGGTAAATTGAAAGTCGAATCGCTGGGTGTCAAAGCAGAGGGCGATAAAACGGTAATAATTGAATTAGAGAAACCTACGGCCTATCTTTTAGAGCTATTAGCGCATACGACCTCTCTACCTATCCATCAGCCAAGTTTAAAAAAACATGGTAATGATTTTGCTAAGCCAGGTAATCTGGTGTCAAACGGGCCATTTAAATTGGCAGAGTGGGTGGTTAATTCTCATATAGCACTAGTTAAAAATGCAAATTATCGTGAAGCATCACGGGTTAAATTAGACAAAGTTGTTTTTTATCCTATATTTGAGCAATCAGTTGAGCTCAATAGATACCGTTCAGGTGATTTGGATTTTACGTATGGCATTCCTGATGTGCAATTTGATTGGATTAAACAAAACTTGGCTAAAGAATTATATGTTTATCCACAATTAGGCAGTTATTATTATGGCTTTAATATGGCAGAGCCGCCTTTTAAAGATAATCTTAATCTCCGTAAAGCTATAGCTTTTGCAATTGATAAAAAAATTATTGCAGAAAAAGTTTTACGTTCAGGCCAAATAGCATCAGACTATTTTGTTCCTGATAAAATTGCTAATTATGATAATTTGATTGCCCGTGATAGTAAAGTTAATGTTGTCAAAACTGTAGATCTCGATAATAATCAACGAGTAAAACAGGCATTGGAATATTATAAGTTAGCGGGTTATAGTCTTGACAATCCTGCTAAAATTAAAATAACTTACAATACACAAGAGTCACATAAAAATGTTGCAGTAGCTATTGCAGCAATGTTAAAAAAAGCGCTGAATGTACAAACTGAACTTGTCAATCAAGAATGGAAAGTGTTCTTAAGAACTCGTACGGAGCGTAAAGAAACTCAATTATTCCGCGAGGGGTGGATAGGCGATTATAATGATCCATCGACTTTTTTAGATTTATATACCAGTAGTAATCCACAGAACAACAGTGCTTTTTTTAATAATGATTATGATAAGATTATTGAGCAAGCAAGTTTAGAACTGGACTTGACTAAGCGATCTGAATTATTGTTGAAAGCTGAGAAAATATTATTAGATGAAGTCCCGATCGTTCCATTGTATACTTATGTCTCACGTCATCTGGTTAAACCAAGAATAGGTGGCTATCAATCGAATATTCTTGATAAGACTTATGATCGCTATATTTATATCAAAGATAGTTAACTGTAATTTAGAAGTATATGGTTATGGATTGCTTAAAAAAAAGATTTATCCTAGGATTAGTCAGTTTATTGTTGACTAGTTTGTCCTATGCAGCGGTACCGCAAGTTTTTCACCGCGGCAATAGTGACGAAGTTGAGTCTTTAGATCCTGTAAAGGTAACCAGTTTACCGGCTTTGAATGTACTTATAGATCTCTATGAAGGTTTAACTACATTAGATCAAGGCGGCAAAGTCATTTTGGGTCAAGCTAAAAGTTATAGTATATCCAAAGAGTTAAAAACTTTTACGTTTATTCTAAAAGACAATCTTAAGTGGTCAAATGGCGATAGATTAACTGCCGATGATTTCGTTGCTGGTTTACGCCGCACAGTTGATCCGAAAGTAGGTTCTATTTACTCAGATATCTTAAAGCCGATTAAGAATGCTGAAAAAATTATAACAGGAGCACTTAAAGTTACAGATCTTGGTATAAAAGCACCAGATGATAAAACAGTAATTATAGAACTTGAAAAACCTACGCCTTATTTTTTAGAATTGCTAAGCCATTCTAGTATGTTTCCAATTCATCAGCCTAGTTTAAGAAAATATGGCCGTGATTTCGCTAAACCTGGTAACTTAGTCTCTAATGGTCCCTTTAGGTTATCAGAGTGGGTAGTTCATTCACACTTAAGTTTAGTCAAGAACCCAAATTATATTGATGCAGCGCACGTTAAGCTAGATAAAGTTATTTTCTATCCTATTCAGGAGCAATCTGTTGAGTTAAATCGTTATCGTGCAGGTGGTCTTGATTTTACCTATTCTTTGCCTGATGTCCAGTTTGATTGGATTAAAAAGCATTTAGGCAAAGAATTATATATTCATCCCAATTTAGCTAATTATTATTATGGTTTTAATTTAAAACAAGAACCATTTAAAAATAATAAAAATTTGCGCAAGGCGTTAGCTTTAGCTATTGATAAAAAAGTAATTGCTCAAAAAGTTTTACGTTCAGGTCAAATCCCTAATGACTACTTTATTCCTGATAAGATTGCTAATTATGATACTGTAGACGTGCGTGACAAAAAAACAAAGTTAATTAAAAGCTTAAATCTTACTCGTGAGCAAAGATTACAGAAGGCTCGAGAGTATTATAAACTAGCAGGATATAGTTTGGATAAGCCGGCAAAAATTAAAATTACTTATAATACATCAGAGTCGCATAAAAACGTCGCGATTGCTCTGGCTGCTATGTTTAAGCAAGTACTAAATGTACAAACTGAGCTAGTGAATCAGGAGTGGAAGGTTTTTATGCATTCACGCCAAGAGAAAAAAGACACGCAATTGTTTCGTGGTGGTTGGACAGGTGATTATAATGATCCATCAACTTTTTTAGATATATTTAGTTCTGACAATCCGCAAAATTATATTAGCTTTAATAATAAAGAATTCGATAATTTGTTAAAACAAGCAGCTAATGAACCAGATCGTATAAAGCGTGCTGATTTATTACTAAATGCAGAAAAAGTATTATTAGACGAGGCAGCAGTTATCCCATTGTATACTTTAGTAACTAGACATCTGGTTAAACCTAGGGTGGGTGGTTTTGAGCCAAATATTCTGGATAGGACTTATGATAAATATATTTACATTAACTAGTAGTTGTCATCCAGATCGCGTATGCCATCCTGAGCGTAGCGAAGGATCTCCCTTGTCAGCACTGAGATCCCTCGCAAAGCTCGGGATGACAATTTTATTATTAATTGTAACTTGTTTAAATTGCCGTGCCGAGCAAATATTCAAACGTGGCAATTTTGATGAACCAGATACTTTGGATCCACAACAGGCACTAGCTGTTTCAGATACTAATATACTTTATGATCTTTATGAAGGGCTGATGACTTATGATAACCAAGGTAGGTTAGTATTGGGTCAAGCAGAAAGGTATAAGATATCAGCAGATCATAAAAATTATACGTTTAAATTAAGACATAATTTACAATGGTCTAACGGTAAAAAACTAACTGCTTTTGACTTTGAGCGCTCAATAAGGAGAGCAGTAGATCCTAAGATAGGTTCGACTAATTATTTTTTATTAGATGCAATTAAAAACAGCAAAGAAATTTATAGCGGCAAATTGCCGGTCAATAAATTAGGTGTTAAAGCTTTAGATGATGAAACTTTGATTGTCCAATTAGATCGTCCAACGCCATATATATTAGATTTACTAAGTAGTCCTACCTTTGTACCGGTATATATTAACCAAGATGGCAAAGTTAATAGCTACATAACTAATGGGCCATTTAAGCTTAAAGAGTGGGTAGTTAATTCCCATATAAGTATTGTTAGAAATGAAAAATATATTAATGCTGATCAAGTGAAATTAGATAAAGTAGTATTTTATCCGATTAACCAACAATCTGTAGAATTAAAACGTTATCGTGCAGGTGATCTTGATTATACTAACAAAGTTTTATTCACAGAATTTGACTGGGTTAGAAAAAATATACCTCTGGAATTATACAGCAAACCAATGTTAGCTAGTTATTATTACAGCTTTAATGTTACTAAGCCGCCGTTTGATAATAAATATTTGCGTAAAGCGTTTGCTTTAGCAATCGATAAAAATATTATTGCTAGGAAAATTTTAGGTGGTGATAGATCAGGTACTGATCATTTTGTACCTAAGGGTATTAGCAATTATAAAAGTCTAGCTGATCCAGCTGCAATGAGTGAGCAACAACGACTCAAACTAGCAAGAGATAATTTCAGGTTAGCTGGTTATGATCCCAATAGCAGAAAAGCTCTTAAGGTAAAGTTATTTTTTCACACTAATGAAGCTAACAGAATTATAGCTGCGGCTATTGCTTCTATGTGGAAAAAAACTTTAGGTGTAGAGGTTGAATTAATTAATCAAGAATGGAAAGTTTTTTTGCGCACTAGATTAGATCATAGTACAACTCAAGTTATTCGGGAAGGCTGGATAGCTCAATACGATGATCCCTTGACATTTTTAAGCTTATTCGTAAGTGATAATGTGCAAAATGCTAGTGGTTTTAATAATCAAATGTATGATAATTTGATTAAGAAAGCTGAAAATACTAAAGATATCAATGACAGAACTAAAGTATTAAATCAAGCTGAGCAGATTTTATTAGACGAAAACCCTGTGGTTCCGATTTATACTCCTGAGGTTTATCATTTAGTAAAGCCATATATTAAAGGGTTTAATGTGGATAATAGAGATAGGACTTTTGATAAATTTATTTCTGTTAGTAAAACTGTTTGAATGTTTAGGATGAGTAAACTGAACCTGACTTTTAAATTGGGTTGAAGCATGTGATCTTCCCCTTAGAGCAAGATCACACGAAATAGTTCTGCGATTGTTTTGACCTATGCACAATGAGGAATAGAGTAGTGTTATATTACATTCTCAAAAGATTACTTCAAGCCATTCCAACTCTATGGATTATTATCACGTTATCTTTTATTCTCATGCACTCAGTACCAGGTGGACCTTTTGATGGTGAAAAAGTAGTAAATCCAGTTATTAAAGCAAATCTAGAAAAAAAATACCATTTAGATAAACCTGTTTACATCCAGTACGGTTACTATCTAAAAGATTTATTGCATGGTGACTTTGGCCCGTCGTTTAAATATAAAGACTTTACGGTTAATCAGCTTATTTATGATGGTTTGCCAGTCTCGATGATTCTGGGTGCGTACGCTATGTTGATAGCATTATTTTTTGGTGTAACTCTGGGCTCAATCGCAGCTATGAAACAAAATACTAAATTTGATTATGGTGCTATGGTATTTGCCTTGATTGGGATTTCAATCCCCAGTTTCGTTACAGCGCCACTTATGATTTTATTTTTTGCTGTTATATTAGATATCTTACCTGCCGGGCAATGGGAAGGGCCTTTGGGTTTTAGCAATCTTATTATGCCTATTATGGCGCTTAGTTTGCCATTAATAGCCTATATAACTCGGATTATGCGTGGTAGCATGATTGAAGTGTTAAACTCGCCCTATATTCGCACTGCACGTGCTAAAGGCTTACCAGAATGGCAGGTTATGCTTAAACATGCATTAAGGCCATCTTTATTGCCAGTTATTTCTTTTGTAGGTCCTGCTTCTGCTGCGGTGATTACTGGATCAATTGTCATAGAACAAATTTTTGGTTTACCTGGAATAGGGCAGCATTTTATTAAGGGCGCTGTTAACCGTGACTATACTTTGGTGATGGGAGTAGTTATTGTATCAGCTGTTTTTATTATATTATTTAATATATTGACTGATATATTTTATGCTTATTTAGATCCGAGAATTCGCTATGAATAAAGATCCTGAAGAACTTAAAGAACAGTTTGCCAGTCGTAGTTTGTGGCAAGATTCTTATTATAGGTTATTAAAAAATAAACTAGCTATAGCTAGTTTTATTATTTTAGGGATCATTATTTTATTAATTTTACTCGCGCCTTATATCACTAAGTATCCATTTGATGACACAGATTGGGCAGCAATGCTACAGGCGCCAAGTTTTAGCAATTCACATTATTTTGGTACAGATTTATTGGGCAGAGACATATTTGCTCGAACCCTCTATGGTGGGCGGATGTCATTAATGGTTGGGGTTGTTGCCACGATTGTAAGCGTGATCATTGGTATTATCTATGGCGCGGCTGCAGGCTTTTTAGGTGGCAGAGTAGATAATTTTATGATGCGAGTAGTAGATATATTATATGCTCTGCCATTTATGTTTTTCGTGATCTTATTAACGGTATTTTTTGGTAGAAATATTTTATTAATCTTTATAGCCATTGGAGCGACTAATTGGCTAGATCTAGCCCGTATCGTGCGTGGACAAACTCTAAGTCTAAAAAATAAAGAATTTATTGATGCAGCTCGAGCTTCGGGTTCTAGCACTGTTAAAATAATTTGCCTGCATATTATTCCTAATTTATTAGGGATTGTGGTGATTTATATAACGCTGACGATTCCGGCGACTATATTAGCTGAATCAGTCTTAAGTTTTTTAGGATTAGGTGTGCAAGAACCTGATACAAGCTGGGGTGTATTAGTCAATGAAGGCGCACAAAATATACAAGGTGCCTGGTGGACTTTAGTATTTCCAGCAATGTTTTTATCGATTACATTGATGTGTTTAAATTTTATCGGTGATGGTTTAAGAGACGCGCTTGATCCAAAAGATAGATAGGATAGATAAAAAATGGTGTTACTAAGCATAAAAGATTTAATTATAAAATTTAAAACTAATGACGGTTTAGTGACGGCCGTAAATGGCTTTAATGCTCAAATACAGCAAGGTGAAACATTAGGTATAGTCGGTGAATCGGGCTCAGGCAAAAGCCAAACAGTCTTGGCAATCTTGCGTTTACTAGCTAAAAACGCAGTCTATTCAGGGAGTATAATATTCAATAATCAGGAGTTATTAACAGCCCCAGAAAAACAAATACGTGATATCCGTGGCAACAAGATATCAATGATCTTCCAAGACCCAATGACATGTTTAAACCCCTATATGAAAATAGGTAATCAACTTATAGAGGGCTTGTTGATTCATAAAAACTTGTCACACTTAGAAGCAAAAAAAACAGTATTACAGTGCATGGATACAGTTAAAATTCCCGATGTAAATAATAGATTCAACCAGTATCCTCATGAGTTTTCTGGTGGCATGCGGCAGAGAATTATGATTGCGATGGCGCTGTTATGTAAACCACAATTATTAATAGCAGATGAACCTACCACAGCTTTAGATGTAACTGTGCAGGCAGAAATCATGGTGTTGTTAAGAGATTTAAAAAAATACTTAAATATGTCAATGATTTTAATTACGCATGATTTAGGTGTCATAGCAGGCAGTTGTGATAATGTGATTGTGCTTTATGGTGGTCGGATTATGGAGCAGGGAGACGTTGATAGTATTTTTTATAACAGTCATCAGCCTTATACCCGTGGTTTGCTGGCCTCGATACCAGCTTATGCAGCAGCTTCAGATAAACAAGATACACAAGATAAAAAAGATTTGTTTATGATACCTGGGCAACCACCAAGCTTATTGAACTTGCCTAAGGGTTGTCCGTTTTATCAGCGTTGTGAATATAAAGTAGATCGCTGTGCTAGTGAGATGCCAGATTTATTGCCATTAAATAGTAACTTTGAACATAAAAAAGCTTGTCATGTGCTTTGAAGGTACTTGTCATTCCGAGGGGGTTGTCATTCCGAGCTTGTCGAGGAATCTCAGATTAAAATAGGAATATATGAATAACATATTAGAAGTTAAAAATTTAAAAGTTTACTACCCAATAAAAAGTGGCGCAGTGCTAAAAGCTGTCGATGATATAAGTTTTACTCTGCAAGCTGGCGAGACTTTGGGAGTAGTAGGTGAGTCAGGATGCGGCAAATCTACTTTAGGTCGGGCTGTTGTTCAGCTTACCAAAGCCACTGCTGGACAAGTTATTTATAACAATCAGGATTTAACCAAACTAGATGCAAAGCAAATTAGAGAATTACGTAAAGATATCCAAATAATCTTTCAAGATCCACTCGCATCCCTTGACCCAAGAATGACAGTCGGGCAGATTATTGCTGAGCCCTTAAAAAACTTTTACCCTAAGTTATCCAAAAAAGAAATAAAAGCTCAAGTAGCTCAAATTATGCAAGAAGTAGGCTTGATCCCTGAACATCTTAATCGTTATCCGCATGAGTTTTCAGGAGGGCAGTGTCAACGTATTGGTATCGCACGTGTCTTAGTCTTAAAGCCCAAGATTATAGTCTGTGATGAGCCGGTGAGTGCTTTAGATGTTTCTATTCAGGCACAGATCATTAACTTGTTAATCTCGTTACAAAAGAAATTTGGTTTAGCTTTAATTTTTATAGCTCATGATTTAAGCGTTGTAAGGCATATATCTGATCGGATTATGGTAATGTATTTAGGGAAGATTGCTGAGCTAGGTAGTGCGTCTTCTATCTATAACTCTCCATTGCATCCTTATAGCAAAGCGTTGTTATCAGCAGTGCCCATTCCTGATCCCAGATTAGAACGGAACAAAAAAATACAGTTATTGAGTGGCGAGATGCCATCTCCAGTTAATCCACCTTCGGGGTGTAGATTTCGGACTAGATGTCCGTATGTTTTTGGACAGTGTGCAGTAAAAGAACCCCTGTTAGCAGAACCAAATACTAGATCTGTGGCTATAAACCAAGAAGTTGCCTGCCATCTTTATGATAGCAGTGCCTGCCCGACACTAGCTAAAACTTATTGATTTTGTTAGAATCGTTAATCTTCGTCAAACATAGATTCATATTTTTATTAAGATAGGTGGATAACCATGCAGAGGCATTATTGCGGCAAAGTCACAGAAGAGTTTTTAGGTCAAAATGTTACTGTCTGTGGATGGGTAAATAAGCGTCGAGATCATGGTGGGGTCATTTTTTTAGATATCAGAGATATCACTGGCCTTGTTCAGGTTGTTATTAATCCAGAAAATAAAAGTATTTTCAATCTAGCTGAGAGTATTCGTTCTGAATACGTCGTAAAAATTACTGGTAAAGTAATTGCGAGGCCTGATGGTACAGTTAATCCAGAGTTAACCAGTGGCAAAATCGAAATCATTGCAACGGATTTAGAAGTTTTAAACAAAGCCCAGACTCCGCCATTTCCTATTGATAGCAGCCATGTGACTGTTAATGAAGATGTACGTTTAGCTAACCGCGTGATTGATTTAAGACGCCCGCAGATGCAAGAAAATTTTAAAAAGCGTGCAAAAGTTATTAAAATTTTGCGTGAGTTTTTAGATAAACATAATTTTATTGATGTTGAAACACCATGTTTGACAAAAGCAACTCCAGAGGGTGCACGTGATTATTTAGTACCAAGCCGTACCCACCCTGGCAGCTTCTTTGCATTACCACAATCGCCACAAATCTTTAAACAATTATTGATGATGGCTGGTTTCGACCGTTACTATCAAGTGGTCAAATGCTTTCGTGACGAAGATCTACGAGCTGACCGTCAGCCAGAATTCACCCAGCTTGATATTGAAACGTCATTTATGACGCAAGATCAAATAACAACTCTTATGGAAGAAATGGTCACTAAACTTTTTAGCGACGTCATGGATGTAAAATTAAGCAAATTTCCAGTTATGACTTATAGCGAAGCTATGAGAAGATATGGCTCTGATAAACCAGATCTTCGTATACCTTTAGAACTGGTAGACGTTGCAGATTTATTAAAAGAAGTGGATTTCAAAGTCTTTGCAGGCCCCGCTAATGACGCTAATGGCCGTGTAGTTGCTTTAAGATTACCAAAGGGCGGTGATTTGAGCCGTAAAGAGATTGATGACTATACTAAACTAGTTGGTATCTTTGGTGCTAAAGGTCTTGCTTATATTAAAGTAAATAATAAAGAGCAGGGGATGGAAGGTTTATCTTCACCTATTATAAAGTTTATTCCTGAAGATAAAGTACAAGAAATCTTAACTCGCACACAAGCAGAAAATGGCGACTTAATTTTCTTTGGCGCTGATAAAGCAACTATAGTAAGCGAATCTATGGGTGCTCTGCGTGTTAAACTAGGCCATGATCGCAAATTATTAACGGGCTCTGAGTGGCAGTTTTTATGGGTTGTTGATTTCCCAATGTTCGAAGTTGATAAAGCTACAAAAAGATTATCTTCTATGCACCATCCATTTACCTCACCGACATGTTCTGTAGAAGAATTAGTAGCCAATCCTGCAGGTGCTTTAGCTAATGCATATGATTTAGTATTAAATGGTACCGAATTAGGTGGTGGTTCAATAAGAATTTACAATGATAAAATGCAATCAGCAGTATTTAATATATTAGGTATTGATGATACAGAAGCAGAGAAAAAATTTGGCCATTTATTAGCTAACCTACGTTATGGTTGTCCGCCGCATGGTGGTATTGCTTTTGGTATTGATAGATTGATAATGTTAATGACGGGTAGTGCGACGATCAGAGACGTGATAGCATTTCCAAAAACACAAACTGCGGCTTGTTTATTAACAGATGCGCCATCAGTTATTGATGCTAAACAATTACAAGAATTAAATATTCGAGTTATTAACGTCGAAAAACAAGATAGCAAAACAAACTAATCAGCTAGATGTAGGAACAGAGGTAGGAACAATGGCAGGTCATAGTAAATGGGCTAATATTCAACATAGAAAAAACGCTCAAGATAACAAGCGCGGAAAAATTTTCACTAAATTAATTCGTGAGATTACTACAGCGGCGCGCACTGCTGGTGGTGATGTTGGTTCTAATCCACGTTTAAGATTAGCGATTGACAAGGCACTTAGTAGTAACATGACACGTGATACGATAGATCGTGCGGTCAAAAAAGGTGTCGGCGGCCTAGATGGCGAAGCAATGTTTGGTATATCTTACGAAGGATATGGGCCTGGCGGTGTAGCGGTGATGGTTGAGTGCTTGACTGATAATAAAAATAGAACGGTTGGTGAAGTAAGACATGCGTTCACTAAACACGGTGGCAATTTGGGTACAGATGGCTCGGTAGCTTATTTATTTGAAAAAAAAGGCGTTATCCAATTTGCTCCGGAGAGTGCTGATGAAGATACCATTATGGAGATTGCTATTGATGCTGGTGCTGATGACGTTAGTACAGAAACAGATGGCTCTATTGAAGTATTAACTAGCCCAGATAATTACGAAGCGGTTAAAAAGGCTATTGTAGACAAAGGGCTTACACCAACTAACTCAGAAGTTACTTTAATAGCGAGTACCGAGTGCGCATTAGATTTAGAAACAGCACAAAAGATGTTAAAGCTTATCGATGTTCTTGAGGATCTAGATGATGTACAGAATGTTTATACTAATGTCTCCATTTCTGATGAAATAATGGCGCAGCTGGATTCGTAAATCTATTATCTCTTATCTGAGCCGCGATCCTTAGAAAGCGTTCACTGAACTGGCAATTTCATTGAACGCTTAATATGCCTACAATTAAAAATAATTTAAGATATCTTCTTCACTTATCCCATTGAAAACATTATCAATTTCAATTAATATACATTTTAGAGTTTATGAAATAATTGACATTGTAATATTTTACCAGTACACTTAATATGAGTAGTAAAAAAGAATTTGTAGCTTTTGAAGGCAAAAAATTTGTAATTGAATGGTATTTTGACAAAAGAGGAACTAGCCGTTCATTAGAGTATTTTGAAAGTCTAAATATATTTGAACAAATTAAAGTTTTAGAGTTGTTCAAATTAATGGCAAATTTGGGTGAAATAAAAAATAAAACTAAATTTCACTTTGAAGGTGATAAAATATATGCCTTTAAACCACAACCACATAGGTTTTTATGCTTTTTCTTTAAAGGTGGAAAAATTATTATCACTAATGCTTTTATTAAAAAAACTTCTAAATTGCCTAATGCAGAAAAAGAAAAGGCATTAAGGATCAAAGAAGAATATGAAATGAGAACTGAACAGGGCAGATATTATGACTAAAAGATTATCTACTTATGAACGTAAGATGAAAGATCCTGCGTTCAAAAAAGCGTTTGAGAAAAGTTATCAGGAATTGCTTTTTTCAGAATTGCTTATAGCTATCATGGAGAAAGATAATAAATCTGTTCGCAAACTAGCAGCTGAAACGGACATTTCTCCTTCAGTAATACAAGATTTACGTACAGGGAAACAGTCAGATATAAAAGTTACAAACTTGCTAAAAATTGCCCATGCCTTGGGTTATAAATTGGTTTTAGAGAAGGGGGAAGAAAGATTAGCTTTACAAGAATGTATGAAAGACTCACGTAAATATTTAAGTGCCATATCTCAACCTCATACAGTAGATACTGTTTCTAGAGTATAATAAAAGTAAACTTCCCGACTTAATAAAAAACCAACTTTTTTGTTCACTATATCAAATTCACATTTGATGTATAATTACCCTATGAACAACAAAGATAATACAAAAATAATTTTAGGAATAGACCCAGGTTCCAGAAAAATGGGTTTTGGCGTTATAGCAATCACGCAAAATAGCCTGACCTATCTCGATAGCGGGGTTATTAAAATACCCTTGGAACCATTAGATCCCGATGAGTTGTTAGAACCAGCAGCTCAGTTTGTTGATCGCCTAGGATTTATTTATAAAATTATTGAAAATTTGATAACTAAGTATCAACCACATCATTTTGCGATAGAAGACATTTTTGTTAATAAGAATGTTAAAAGTGCATTAAAGCTGGGTCAAGCACGCGGTTCAGCAATTGTAGCTGCATGTAATAGTAATGTGCCAGTCTCTGAGTATCCGGCAAGGCAAGTAAAACAAGCAGTAGTAGGCAGGGGCTCAGCGGATAAATACCAAGTACAGCAGATGGTGCGTATTTTATTAAATTTAACCTATCTGCCTAAAAATGATGAAGCAGATGCTTTGGCTATCGCTATTTGTCATGCTAATACTAGTCTGATCAAGAAATATGAATCAGAGCAATATCCAAGCAGTACTAATGCTGGTAAGATATTCAGATCTACTAAATTTTCCCGAGGTCGTTTTCGATGATTGCTTTTATAAATGGTACTTTAATTTATAAACAAGCGCCTAATATTATTATTGATGTACAAGGTGTAGGTTACGAGCTACTTGTACCTATGTCGACGTATTATAATTTGCCTGAAATAGATCACCCCACAAAACTTTTTTGTCATCAGTACATTCGTGAAGACATGAATCTTTTATATGGCTTTAATAACTTAGAAGAACGTAAATTATTTACAGAGTTATTAAAAACTAATGGCGTTGGCCCGAGAATGGCTTTGACTGTATTATCAAATTATTCTGTGTCTGAATTTATTCATATTATTGAAAGTTGTGATTTAAACGCTTTAGTAAAGCTTCCAGGAGTAGGGAAGAAAACAGCTGATAGATTATTGTTAGAATTGCGTGATAAATTTAAATCAGTTTTTGGCAAAGACAAAAATAGTAACTTTAATGTTGTATCACAGAATGATACGACTATTAGTGATGCTATTTCAGCTTTAGAGTCTTTAGGTTACAAAGCAAATGAAGCTAAAAATGTTGTGACTAAAATAGCTAGTAATTATAAAGACAAATTTAGTAGCGAGATGTTGATTAAAGACGCGTTAAGAGAGTTTATGTAATCAGAACAGCGCGTGGTTTTGCTTAATCAAATGTAGAAAAATGTTCACCGATAGTAGCTTTAGGATCCTCCCCAATAGGGGAGGTGCCGAGTGCAACGAGGCGGATGGGTTGATTGTGGTTTGGTATGGTCTATTAAAGATTCTGCATTGACAAAATCACCCCATCCCCCTTCGCTATGCTGCGGGTACTTCCCCTAAAGGGGAAGATCATTCACCTTCAGTGAACGTGTACGAAAAACAGATTTATAGGAATAATATTCCATGACCGAAGAACGCATCATTTCCCCAATATTATCAGAATCTGAAAGTAGTTTTCAGGATTCAGCTATAGAGCAAGCAATTCGCCCCAAAAAATTTGATCAATACCTAGGCCAAACTAAAGTACGCGAACAAATGACCATGTTTATCGACGCCGCTCGTGGTCGCGGAGAGGCTTTAGATCACGTTTTACTTTATGGCCCGCCAGGCCTGGGCAAAACGACGCTAGCACACATTATAGCTAATGAGATGGGTGTAGGTATTAAAGAGACTACGGGCCCTGTACTTGAGCGCCCTGGTGATTTAGCCGCGCTGTTAACCAATCTACAGCCTAATTCAGTATTGTTTATCGACGAGATTCATCGTTTAAGCCCTCTAGTCGAAGAAACTCTCTACTCAGCCATGGAAGATTATCAACTAGACATTATGATTGGCGAAGGACCTGCTGCTCGTTCAATCAAAATAGACTTACCTCGTTTTACCTTAGTAGGGGCAACTACCAGAGCCGGGTCTTTGACCTCGCCCTTAAGAGACCGTTTTGGTATTGTGCAAAGATTAGTTTTTTATACCCCTGATCAATTACAAAAAATTATTGAACGTTCTGCCAAAATTTTACAAGTGAAAATTGATACAGGCGGGGCAGTTGAAATGGCTAAGCGCTCACGTGGCACGCCACGTATTGCGAATCGTCTGTTACGTCGAGTAAGAGATTATGCGCAAGTAAAAGCCAATGGAATAATAGATAAAAATACTGCTGACAAGGCCCTATTATTACTAGAAGTTGATAATGCTGGATTTGATGCGCAAGATAAAAATCTTTTACTCAGTATTATTAATAGATTTGCTGGTGGCCCTGTGGGCTTAGACAGTCTAGCTGCCGCTATAGGTGAAGAAAAAGGCACTATTGAGGATGTCATAGAGCCTTATTTAATCCAACAAGGTTATTTGATGCGTACCCCTCGTGGCAGAATAGTTACTGATTTATGTTATCAGCATTTGGGTATAGTCAAAAATTAATATTGCGATTTATTCTGCTGTTACTCATGCTCCTTACCTAGGGCTATGTGGTGGAGTAGTACCTGGTTTATCTGCTGCCGGCACACCCGCGCTAGCCGCAGCGCCTGCACCAGAGCTTGGTGCTGACGGAGAGGGTGGAGTAGAACCGTGAGGTGGTGTAGCTGGATTTGTAGGGGAAGCGGCCACGGTATGAACTACTGCTCCTCCTGAAGGACTCGCAGGCGGTGATGGTGTACCGGATGAGCGAGAAGGAGACGGCGGTGGTGTATTTGCCCTTGAAGATGCAACTCCTCCTGCTAAAGGATCTGCGGTACTACTTACTACAGGACTCGCAGCCACTGCTGCTGGGGCTGGAGCTGGACTTGGCGGAGGTGATGCTGGAGCTGGACTTGGCTCTGCTGGAGCTGGACTTGCCGGAGTTGCTACTGTAGAACCCGCAGACGGTGAACTTGGCAGATCTTCTACGAATACATCTAACGCAGCGTTTATTTCTGCCGCAAAAGCTGGATCAACAGTGGGCGGATCAAGCTCATCTAATCTCTCTCTACATTTTTGTTGTTGTTCTTTTGCCTTCGCTAGTTCTATATCTATCTTCGCTGCCTTTTCCTGTGCCTTAACTTGTTCTTTCTCTATCTTCGCTACCTTTTCGTCTGCCTTACGTGATTGGCGCCTTGCCCAGGCTCGCGTAACTTTATCAACTTGTTTTTTTACAAACCCCGCCACACTCAGGGCAGCTGCTTTTATAACTTTGTGCCATAAAAATGCGAAAGCATACTTGACTTTAGATTGCTTTTCGATGGCTTTTTTGATTTCTCTTCTTAACTCGTCACCATTATCTAGGAGCTTTGCATCTACGTCCTTGCGTTTTGATGCCATTTTAAAAATCTTTTTAGCTTCCATAAAAGTCTCTTTTAGATCTTTGGATATCCAAGAGTCTAAAATATTATCTTTATCAATGAATTCTTTTATCTTCTCGAATAACTTAAGACAATCATTTATATTATTTAGATCAAGTTCCAAAGTAGTTCCGTCAGCGCATGTGATTTTAGTTGTAGCCATGATATTCTCCAATTGTTTTATTAATCATTAAAGCTACTCTAAGCATTTATGATTAACTGAATATTAACTAACTTTAAAACTAACTATAGCATAGTTTAGTTAATATAATTTTGAGACATTATTAACTATATGAAAAATATGGTTTTTTATTACAATTTTATTATTCTAAAAATTGCCATATAATAACACATTGAATTAAATAGCCATTATAATTGTTGATGATTATAGATACTCGACTCAAGAAATTTAAAAAAATAACTTATTGTATCTGCAGTTTGTTAATAATTATGTATTTATCATCATGTTCTCTGGATTATACGGATCACCCAAAAAGATATGCAAAAGTGTATGATAGAACACATAAGAACTCCAAAAATAAATCAGCTCAAAAAGATCGTCGATGGCATCACATCGTAGGTCAGGGTGAGTCTTTGTATTCAATTTCCAGAAGCTATAACCTGAACTTTCGTGAGATTGCAGCCATAAACAAGATAAGAGAACCTTATAATATCGAGCCAGGACAAAAAATCTTTTTAGATAGAAAGACTTACGAAACTTTAGATACTAGTAAAAATCAAGGATCTATTACACATAGTGTTAATACCAAGACAACTACAGCATCGCGACCTTCGTATAAAAATGATAAATATCAATATGTTACCCCAGGTAGCTGGATATGGCCATCCCAAGGAATACTAGCTGCTAAATTTAATTCAAAATCTGCATTTAATAATGGTATTGATATTGTCGTAAAAACTACTACGCCTGTCGTTGCAAGTGCAGCAGGGAAAGTGGTTTACCAAGGGGCTGGATTAAAGGGGTACGGAAAGCTTATTATCATTAAGCATAGTGAGGAATATTTAAGTGCGTATGCGCACAATGACTGGCTGTTAGTTAACGAAGGGCAGTGGGTGAATCAAGGACAACAGATTGCTTATATCGGTCAGCAGTATGAAAAAAAGTTGCATTTTCAGATCCGTAAAAATGGCAAACCAGTAGATCCATTAATGTACCTGCCCAATTAGTATGTATAACATAATAAGAGGACTACAATGGTTAAAAAAACGGATGGTTCTAGTATTGAATCTAGTGGCAGCAGTTTTACCGATAGAATCTTCAAAACTTTTACTGGCTCTTTTTTAGGGCGTGCTACTAAAACAGATTTTAGTGCTCAAAATTCTACGCATCAAGTAGCTGAGCCACATAATCATCCCACTATACAAGATTATCAAGAAAAGAATATAGAACTTCGATCAGAAATTCTTGCTATCAATAAGTCGAGTGCTAATAATCCTGATGAAACTGTGAAAATATCAAAACCACAAAAGGCTCAAAAAACAGAAAAAATTTCAAAAGCAAAAGCGCCAAAAGTAGCTAAAGCTGAGAAAGTTAAAAAAGTTAAAACTGCGAAAAACGCTAAACCAAAAAAAGAAAAAAATAGTTCTGATGATCTGGTTGCTAGCAGCAAATTTAAACACATGGATGATGAGATAATGGGAATGGAAGCCGCTGCTTTTGAAATAAATGATACCGATTTGGAAATGGATATAGATTTGGATCTTGTCGATGACGATATAGAAATCGATGATGAATTTGATAATAAGTTTGATGAACCGGTTGATGATATAGAAGATGATAAAGAATTACGTGAGGCTACCTCGCGTAAATCTAAACGTGGTCGTGGTGCACCGCAAAAAAGGGAATTAGATGCAACGCAAATATATCTGGGTGAAATAGGTTTTTCACCATTATTATCTCCGGAAGAAGAAGTGTATTATTCAAGAAAGTCTCTAAAAGGCTGTATCGATTCACGCAAACGCATGATTGAAAGTAATCTTCGGCTAGTTGTTAAAATAGCACGTCGCTATGTCAATCGAGGTTTGGCGTTATTAGATTTAATTGAAGAAGGTAACTTGGGATTAATTAGGGCGGTTGAAAAATTTGATCCGGAAAGAGGCTTTAGATTTTCTACCTATGCTACTTGGTGGATTAGGCAGACGATTGAACGTGCAATCATGAATCAAACACGTACTATCAGATTGCCGATTCATGTTGTAAAAGAATTAAACACTTATTTACGTGCTGCTCGGGAATTAACTCAGCAATTAGATCATGAGCCTACTCCAGAAGAAATAGCTGATTTACTAGATAGACCGTTAGAAGATGTCAAAAAAATGTTAGGTCTCAACGAACGTATAACGTCCGTTGATACCCCTATGGGTACAGATTCTGATAAGCCTTTATTAGAAACTTTATCCGATGAAAGAGCCACAGATCCTGCTGAATGGCTACAGAATGAAAATCTTAGAAAGAGCATCACTTGCTGGCTCGAGCAATTACCAGAAAAACAAAAAGAAGTCGTGGTTAGAAGATTTGGTTTATTAGGCTACGAAGTATCTACTTTAGAAGAAGTCGGTAACGAAATTGGCTTAACGCGTGAGCGGGTCAGACAAATTCAAGTGGATGCTTTACGACGTCTGCGTGAGATCTTCAAACAAGAAGGTTTAAGTGACGAGATGTTGTTAAACGATCGCTAAAAATTGCTTAATGACTATAATCGCAGTACAAAGAATTGTACTACGATCTTAATGGTGGATTTACTTTGTCTAGGCGTTACTTGTGAATACCACCAGTCGTCAATAACATAGGGTCTAATAATCTATCAAGATCAGCTTGCGATAAATCGGTCATTTCTTTTGCTATGTCTTTGATAGCCATTTTTTTCTGATAAGCTGTCTTAGCAATTTTTGCACCTTTTTCATAGCCAATTACAGGATTAAGCGCAGTGACAATAATAGGGTTTTTTGCAACAGCCTGTTCTATGATATCTGTATTTACAGTAAAGCCCTCTATGGCTTGATTCGCTAGTGCTAGTACACTATTAGATAAAACTTCTATACTTTCTAACAGACTATATGCAATAACTGGTAACATGACGTTTAGCTGAAAATTACCAGATTGTCCGGCTATAGTTATAGTTGTGTCATTGCCAATGACTTTGGCTGCAACCATACATACCGCTTCAGGTATAACCGGGTTAACTTTACCAGGCATAATGCTGCTGCCTGGCTGAAGTGCAGGCAGAGCTATTTCTGCTAGGCCTGCAAGTGGTCCGCTATTCATCCATCTTAAGTCATTAGCTATTTTCATTAAAGCGACCGCAAGAGCCTTAAGTTGCCCGGAGACTTCAACTATTGAATCTTGGCTAGCAATGTTTTCAAATAAACAATCATTAGAAGTAAATGGCAGATTGGTGAAGTCGCTTAAGACTTTACAGAATTCTTTGGCAAATTCTGGATGAGCATTAATACCCGTGCCAATGGCAGTACCGCCTTGAGCAAGACTGTTTAATCTTGGTAATGAAGCCTCTAATCTTTTGATAGCGCTATTGATTTGTTTTGCCCATGTGCCTAATTCTTGATCCAACCGGATTGGCATAGCGTCCATTAAGTGGGTACGACCAGTTTTGACTATATGCTTTAGTTTTGCTGCTTTATTCAAAATAGTTTTTTCAAGATGTCGTAAATTAGGTAATAGTTGATTATTAAGAGCAATGCTAGCACTAACCGCTATAGCAGTTGGGATGGTGTCATTGCTGCTTTGACTCATATTTACATGGTCGTTTGGATGAATTGAATCTTTTGGATTTGATTTATTGGCAATAGTAGCAATCACTTCGTTCATGTTCATATTAGAACTAGTGCCTGAGCCTGTTTGAAATACATCTATAGGAAAAGCGTCAGAATATTGATTATTAGTGATTGCTAAGGCAACTTTACTAATCACTTCATTTTGTTCTTTGGATAGTAATCCAAGGTTAAAATTAGCTTTGGCGCAGGCAGCTTTTATAAAAGCTAAAGCTTTTATAAAATTGGCCGGCATGGTTAAATTGCTAATTTTGAAGTTATCAATTGCTCTTTGAGTTTGCGCGCCATAAAGGGCATTACTAGGTACTTTAAGCTCACCCATGCTGTCGTGTTCAATACGGAAGTCGGTAGAATTAGTCATAATTGTTCAAATAATGTGTTAACTAGGTTTAGGAAATTAGCCATATTATATAGCAGAAAATGCTATAATTTTAAACTTTTCAATGTTTTTTTACAAAAACGTTAAAATAGAGCTGTATTTTTAGATAATTTGTAGTAATTTAGATTTTATAGATGTATTATATCTTTCTTTTAATATATTTAGTATATAAGTTAACATAATATAATTTGGAGATCACTAAATGGCCGCAGCAAAAAAAACTGCTAAGAAAACTAAGTCTAAAACTGCCAAAAAAACAACCCGTAAAATGGTAAGTGCAAAAAAGAAAGTTTCTAGCAAAACTGCAAGCAAAGGTTCAGCTTTAAATCTAAAAGATTCACCAATCACAGCTAAGCAGACTCAAGCTCAAATCATTGCAGATTTAGCTGATGCAACTTCTCTTGAGAAAAAAGCAGTAAGAAATTTATTTGAAGCTATCAGAAATCAAATCCAACGCCATCTTAAAAACCGCGGTTCAGGTGAAATGGTTTTACCAGGACTAGGAATTAAAGTACGTCGTGTGAACAAGAAAGCCACTAAAGCTCGTAAGGGTGTTAATCCTTTCACTGGTCAGCCAATGACTATTAAAGCTAAGCCAGCGCGTAAAGCAGCTCGTGCTACAGCTTTAAAAGCTCTTAAAGATTTAGTAGTTTAGTATTTTTAAAACAAAAAAAGCGGCCTAAGCCGCTTTTTTTGTTTCAGAGCCGCGCGCGGCGTAAATGTTCACGCAGGGGCTAGAGGTCCGTCATCCTGAGCTTTTGTCGTCCACAGTTATAGTTAAGTACATTTTAACCACACGACAAAAGCGTCAGGATCCAGTTGAGATTTTGATTTATAAGAGAAAAAAATGCTATCATATGTACGAGTTTGAATTAATGGTACCACTAAGAGAAATCTGCACTGGATCCTTTCAAAAAAGTCGTGAGGGTAATCTATTTTTTTCAAGTTCTCGGACGACTTTTTCTTAGGATGACGTACCCCGTGAACAATTACTGCGCGGCTCTTATGATAGGTTGATAGGTAGAATTAGTGCTACTTCGAAGATATGTACTTTTCCCGCCTAACGTTCTTCGCCGTAAACCCCTTTGAAATCAACAACGGATAAGCATCATCAATCATATTCGGATTACCACAAAGATAAACCATGTCTCCTTCAGTATCCAAATGAATATGTTCAAAACCTGACTGTACATACCCATTATGAATATGTGTGTTATCAGCAGTCAAATTAGGATCTGTATTAACCGGCACTTCACGGCTATAGAATACATGAAAGTCAAAGTTCTTATTCGTTCTTTTTACTTCCATAAACTCGTCGTAATATAGGCATTCTTGTGGAGTTCTGACACCAAATAATAGTAAAAATTTAGTATTAAAATTTTTGGTTATTTCTGTTATTTGGTTTAGCATCGAACGGTAAGGGGTTACTCCGGTACCGGTTGCAACCAAGATATATCTTTTAGGATGTTGGTCCAGCAGAACTAATCTACCAGCAGGTCCACTTGCGCTAACTTGGTCACCGACTTTCATATGAAAAATTTCTTCAGATGCGATACCTTCAGGTAAATAAGAAATAGCAAATTCAATATATTTTGAGCTGTTAGGCGGGTTTGCAATGCTATAGCTTCGATTAAATTCTTTGCCATCTTTATTAAAATGTAAGGTAATAAATTGACCAGGTATATACTCAAAAGTTTCATCTGGGTTTGCAGGCTCTAATGCGACGTGCAAGACATTGGGGGCCAAATGTTTTGTCCATGCTAATGTCATCAGTTGTTTATTTCTGGCCATAATTAATTATATGATTAATAATAAGGTTAATAATTTATTGAACGGATTATATCATATCAGGCGGCATTAGGAACCTATGGCTACAGAGCTTGAACGATGGCAAATTATAGATAAAAATTTCACTGATAGAGTTAGTTGTCAGGATTTACCAGAGATAGTTATCGATGACAGCCAGTTAATTACTAAAACGGATTTTGTTCAGTTATTTACTGCTCAACTTACCAGCCGTCATATTGATCTACAAGCTAGAATATTAAAGCAAAAAAACTTGGGCTTTTATACTATAGCGAGCTCTGGTCATGAAAATAACATAGCGTTATCTTATGTTTTGAATTTAAGTGACATTGCTTTATTGCATTATAGAAGCTCAGCTTTTATGCTGAATAGGGCATATAAACATAGCAATCAAAGTGGTCTAGATAAGCAAATAATAGAACAGCTTAAATCTCTAGTAGCAGCAAAGTCAGATCAAATCAGTAATGGTCGACATAAAGTCTTTGGTAGCGTAGAGCTAAATGTCCCACCACAAACAAGCACTATTGCATCACATCTGCCTAAAGCGGTAGGCTTAGCTTTATCCATAAACCAGAATAAAATATTAAAAAATAAAGCAGCTGTTTTAAAAAATAACAGCGTAGTACTTTGCAGCTTTGGCGATGCTAGTTTTAATCATTCTACCGCGCAAGGGGCTATTAATGCAGCAAAGATTTTAAGCTACCAAAATATACCTCTCCCTATTATTTTTGTTTGCGAGGACAATAATATTGGTATTTCGGTTCCAACGCCTTCTGGCTGGATTGCTTCTAACTTTGATATTAAAAATAATAAAAATATTTATTATATTGATGCAGATGGTTTAAATTTACTAGATGTGATCAGCAAAGCTAAAGAAGCAGAAGCTATCGCTCGCATTCATAAAAAACCAGTTTTTTTACACATAAAAACAGTAAGATTAATCGGGCATGCAGGTTCGGACATCGAGCAACATTATCTAACAGATCAAGAAATCATGGCCAACGAAGCCCGTGACCCCTTGTTATATTCAGCTCGTTTAGCAATAGAGTTAAATTATTTAAGTAATATTGAGATTTTAGAGATTTATGAAACTATACGAGTAAAAGTTACACAAATGTGTACAAAAATTCTTAATGAGCCAAAGCTAGGTTCGGCTCGTGAAGTGATGGCAAGCATCATACCATGCCTGCCGAAAGAAAAGTCACCGCGTATAGCAAGTGAAAAATTAACTAAAACAATTTTTGATAAAATAATGCCTACTTGGCAAACACCAAGAAATATGGCTCAGGCATTAAATTTAGCGTTTGCGCAAACGCTGGCACAATATGACAATACTGTTTTTTTGGGTGAAGATGTGGGTAAAAAAGGTGGAGTTTACCGGGTTACAGCAAATCTGCAAAAGTACTTTGGGCGTAAAAGAATATTTGATTCAATTTTAGATGAACAGACCATCTTGGGTACAGGTCAAGGGTTTGCGCAAAATGGTTTACTGCCTATTCTTGAGATTCAGTTTTTAGCTTATCTGCACAATGCTATTGATCAGTTGCGTGGTGAGGCTGCAACATTATCATTTTTTTCATCGGGTAAATTAGCTAATCCAATGATTATTAGGCTGCCAGGTTTGGCGTATCAAAAGGGATTTGGCGGGCATTTTCATAATGACAATTCGATTACAGCTTTAAGAGATATCCCAGGAATCATTATTGCCTGTCCATCTAATAGCCATGATGCTGTGCGTATGTGGCGATCAGTAGTTAAAGCTGCTTACACTGAGTTTAGGATATGTGTTTTTTTAGAGCCGATAGCACTATATTTTATTAAAGATTTATATAAGCCTGATGACAATTTAATGCTATCAAATTTCCCAAGCCATGATGATAAACTTGCTATAGGGGAGATAGGGGTTAAAAAAATTAATTTTACTGAAGATCAATATAAGCCAAATAATCAAGGCAATAAAAAAAACAAGAATATAATTATTCTAACTTATGCTAATGGTCACTTTATGGCACAGAAAGCAATGTATTCGTTGATCAATAAATTTAATATTGGTCAAAGAGTAGATGATATAACGCTCGTTGATATAAGATGGTTGAAACCCTTGCCTTTGGAAGAAATAACTAATTATATTACTCAAGCTAAGTCTGAGAGTACTTATATATTGATAGTCGATGAATGTCGTGAAACGGGTTCAGTGAGTGAAGAATTAATATGTAAGCTCTATGATTTCTTAGCAATAAAAAATCTTTTAAGTACTATAAAGATAAAACGGATTACGGCTTACGATAGCTTTATACCTCTAGGCCCAGCAGCTGATCATGTTTTACCAAGCGTAAATAATATTATTGACAATATATTAAATAATTTGGAGTTGTTATGACTGAGATAAGCTCATTAGTTGATGATTTGTTATTATTCGATGATCAATTATCCCAAGAAGAAAAGTTGGTTAAAACGTCGGTCAGAGACTACATTGATAGTAAAATAATTCCTGATATTGCTTATAATTACGAAGAAGCTTTAATGCCCAAAAACTTAATTACTGAATTAGCAGGGATGGGTTTGTTTGGTATGACTTTACCAGTGCGCTTTGGTGGTTCGGAGGCGAGTCCTGTAGCTTATGGCCTAGCCTGTCAAGAGTTAGAACGTGGTGATAGCGCCATACGCAGTTTTGTATCGGTACAAAGTTCTTTGTGTATGTATCCAATTTATGCTTATGGATCAGAACAACAGAAAATTAAATATTTATTACCTATGAGCCGTGGCGAAGTAATAGGGTGTTTTGGTCTTACTGAGCCAGATTCAGGATCAGATCCTAGCAGCATGAAAACTAATGCTAAAAAAACATCCAATGGTTGGTTATTAAACGGCAGTAAAATGTGGATTACTAATGCTACGATTGCTAATATAGCCATTGTTTGGGCATCAACAGATGATGGAATTCGTGGCTTTATCGTAGACACGAAGACTAAAGGAGTTAGTGCTAGTATTATCAAACACAAGATGTCTTTGCGGGCATCAATTACAGGTGAATTGAGTTTTTCAGACGTAGAGCTTCCTGAAGATAGTCTTTTACCTGGAAGCTCTAAAGGTTTAGGAGCTGCTTTAGGATGTTTAACGCAAGCCCGTTATGGTATTGCCTGGGGTGCTATAGGTGCAGCAGAATTTTGTTTTGAACAAGCTTTAGAATACTCTAAGACTAGAAAGCAGTTTAATAAACCTATTGCATGCAATCAGTTAATCCAAAAACAATTAGTGGATTGTTATACAGAAATCTGCAAGGCAAAATTATTTAATTTGAATTTGGGTCGATTAAAAGAGCAGGATAAAGCTAGTTTTATTTTAGTCTCTATGGCCAAAATGAATTCATGTGCACAGGCTTTGCAGATTGCCAGGACCTGTAGGAATGTTTTAGGCGCCAACGGTATAAGTTTAGAATATCATATTATAAGACATATGAATAATTTAGAATCTGTATTTACCTACGAAGGTACAGATAATATTCATACACTTGCTATAGGTAGGCACATAACAGGTTATAATGCTTTTGGTTAATTCTAGCCAAAAGCTACGATGACTGGAGTGCTTATTTTACGCTGAGGGAAGTCAGTGTACTTGTCTATGATACGATCATACTTCTCAGGAACTACACCTAAAGGTCCAACACACATTGATTTTAAAGTATTGCACTCAGATACAGAGAGAAATTTCTCTGTATCTTTTGATTTAGAGATTTCTGAAAGAATCATAGAAAGATTTTTTAAGATGTGATCTTTGAAACCCAATATATAGAGAGCACGAATCGTATCAGCATCGTTGCATATTTTATTAATAATCATGTCAAGATTATGAGTAATAATCCCACTGATAAAATCTAATCTTGAGTCGTGCAACGCCTTGAAATGTGACCAAGAATAACAGCATGCCTCTCGAATACAAACTGTTGCTGCATCGGTTGTAATTTTTATCTTCTTTGGCTCTAATGCGCTGGCATTTTTCAAAATAGTTGATAAATTGATAAGTATTCTTGGTGTATCTCTAGATTTAAGATCTAATCCGGAAGTTATATCTGCAATTAAACGATTAATAATATTAGCTATTAAGTCGTAGTATGGCTCAGCTTGAATTTCTTTTGTAACACTTGCAGCATATAATGTAAGTATACTTTCGAGCAATAAAACTTTATCTAGAGGAGGACACAGTTCATACTTAAGACTAACGATATAATAGCTGATTTTAAGCAGAAGCTGAGTTGCGACGCAGCTTTCAGGTTTAGCGGCAGGTGCTATATCAGGGATTAGTTTAGTAATTATTTGTTTAATTTGCAGAACTGATAATGAATTAAACTTAGAACTCGTGAATAGGATCTGTTCAATTACGGGGCGAAAGTTTTCAGGCAGTTTTAGGGATTCAAAGTTAATTGTCTCTATATTTACAACTACGCCATTAGCGAGAGTCAAACTTACTTGTTCATGTTCCGAATGCATATAGAACCTTCACTCTAAATAACTTGAATAACTTAGCTAATTTGGGATTTTAGCTCTATTAAAGCGATTTGTAAATGATTGTCTGATGATAAGAAGGCACTTATCATAGTATTACCAAAAAAAAAGTATATAATGTTATTTTATTTCATTTAGATAAATTTTAGATAAATTAAATTATGGTTGTTTCTCGTTTTGCTCCTAGTCCTACAGGTGATTTGCATATAGGTGGCGTACGTACGGCTTTATACGCCTGGTTATATGCTAAGCAAGCCAAAGGCAAATTTATTCTTCGAATCGAAGATACTGACACTGAGCGTTCTACTAAAGCTTCAGTTGAAGGGATCTTGGCAGGGATGAATTGGCTAGGTATGGATTACGATATAGGACCAATTTATCAATCTGATCGCTATGAGCGTTATAGACAAGTTGCTGATACATTATTGCATAACGGGAATGCTTATAAGTGTTACTGCACTAAAGAACGCCTTGAAAAAGTGCGCGAAGAGCAAATGCAAAACAATCTAAAACCAAAATATGATGGTTTTTGCCGTTTCCACCCTGAAAATGAACATGCAGCTGATGCGCCCTTTGTATTAAGATTTGCTACTCCGAAGACTGGAGATGCCACTTATACTGATCGGATTCGCGGTGAGCTTAGAGTCAATAATGAAGAGCTAGATGATCTTGTAATTATGCGTTCTAATGGTGTACCTACTTACAATTTTGCTGTAGTGGTTGATGATTTGGATATGGATGTAACTATGGTTATTCGAGGTGATGATCATATTAATAATACTTTCCGTCAAATTAATTTATTTAGAGCGTTGGGAGCTAAACCACCACAGTTTGCCCACGTTTCTGCAATTTTGGGTTCAGATAGCAAAAAACTCTCAAAACGTCATGGAGCAGCTAGTGTTTTGGCTTATAGGGATGAAGGCATTCTGCCTCAGGCATTATTAAATGCCTTAGTACGTTTGGGCTGGTCACACGGCGATCAAGAAATCTTTTCTCTTGAAGAGATGATTAATCTATTTAGAATCGATGATGTGCATAAGTCACCAGCTGTTTTTGACCCTGTTAAATTAAATTGGTTTAATCAGCATTACATAAAGACTTTAGAGAGCAAAGTTGTAGTTGAGCACCTTGTCCCATTTTTAGATAAATTAAATATTGACTATAAATCTGATCCAGAGAATAAGCCAGAATTAGTCAAAGTAGTCGAAGTGTTGAAGACTCGTGTAAAGAATTTGAAAGAACTGGCTGAAAAGTCAGCTTGTTTTTATTTAAATCAAATAACTTATGATCCGCAGGCAGATGATAAATTTTTTACTATAAAAGCCAAAGAAGTTTTAAATAACGTAATAACTGCTTCTCAATCGATAGATGGAAGTGCATGGTCGCTTGAAATTTTACATACAGTTTTAAATGAGATTCAGCAAAAATTAAATCTAAAAATGCCTGATCTCGCACAGCCAATAAGAGTAGCGCTCACAGGTAATACTAATTCGCCACCAATTAATGAAACAATGGTTTTATTATCAAGACCAATTGTATTAAAAAGACTCAAAGCAGCGTTAGAGTACTTAGATAAGAAGTTTGGTTAAGTTTTGCCCCGGTGGCACAGGGGATAGCGCGTCCCCCTCCTAAGGGGAAGGTCATAGGTTCGAATCCTATCCGGGGCACCATGTTTATTGACGGTAAATGTTTAGCTATTGAGATCCCTCGCAAAAGCTCGGGATTGACAGGGCCGGGGATTCCTATACGTATGAACACATACAATTACTTCTTTAATGCTTCAGTAAGATTCGGAAATATAAATTTATACCCAGCTTTAATTAATTTATCCGGAACAACATTTTGTCCATTTAACAACAATGCTTCTCCCATTTCACCAAACATAAGTTTTACTATCATTGCAGGAAGTCGTAGAAAACAAGGGCGATGTAACGCGTAGGCTAATTGTTTGCTGAATTCTCGATTAGTTACAGGAGATGGGGCAGTAAGATTAAATGGTCCGCTGAGTTCTTGATTGTTTATCAAAAATATAATCGCTGAAACTAGATCATCGATATGAATCCACGACATCCATTGTTTACCTGTTCCTAATATTGACCCTAAACCAAATTTAAACGTTATCAATAGCTCTTTTAATGCACCTGCATTTTTATCTAATACTATGCCTGTCCGTATTAAACAAACTCGAACACCAGATTGAGTGGCTTGTGATGCTATTTGTTCCCAATCATGGCAGAGCTTATGGGTAAATCCGCTATCAGCAGGCGTAGTCTCCTCAGTGAACATTTTATGTAAATCTTCACCGTAGTAGCCTATAGCTGAGCCGCTGATTAATAATTTTGGTTTTATCTGAGATTTTTCTATAAAGTTAATAACTTGTTTAGTTGTGTTAATTCTACTGTTATAGATTTCTTGCTTTACATTATCGTTCCAGCGTCTTTTATTTAAAGGCTCACCAGCAAGATTAATAATTACATCATAAGATTGATTGGTGTTGTCTAAGCTGTTTATCAATTCAAAACTTTGCGTAAGTTTAGGCGCGCTTGTTAATTTTCTAGTTAATATAGAAACTTTGAATCCTAGTTCTTTAAATTTTTTACACAAGCATGAACCAAGAAATCCTGTACCACCGGTGATCAAAATATGCATAATTTTTAGTCCTTTTATTTTTTTTTAATTTTTTATTATCATATTAAATTATTATCATTTAATTTACGAGAAAAAATTATCTATAAAACAAGGGGTTGAAAAATAATATAAGCCCGGGTCATAAATTTTTTTTATAATCTACTATACTAAAGCTATATGACTTTTAAGTGTATGTAATTGATATATGAGTTTCGGAATTTTTAAGTCTTATAAAAGAACGTTAATGCTGGTGTATATGCTAGTGGGCATGCTGGTGTTATTAACTCTGTCGCTTGACGCTGCTAGTAGCTTTAAAACAGCTCCAAACTTGAATATTAAAGTCCATCGAACATTATCCGACATTGATCAAAGATTGCAATGTGAATATTATAAGTATCAAGCTACTACTTTTTGTAAATCAAATTATTCTGAAATCGATCAACGTCAAGAATGTATTATCATACATAAACAACGTTGGTGTGATTGCATGGGGTTGCAAAAAGACTGCTATAAGCAGCAGTCTTTTTATTGGTAATTATTTGGGGCTACAAATAATAGGAGGAACTGCAGTTTTTTTTTCTAATATTGATGGGGATACTGCTGAGACTGTGGGTTTTTTAAGATGATCGCTACTTTGACTACTTGGCCCCAGGTTTAAAACTAACTGCCTAGTAAATATAGGAAATCGTAGTTGTTGTGAATTATTATTTGAAATCATAGATACTCCTAATCAAAGATAAAATAATTAACTTTTTGAATTACTAAGGCGTCGCAAGCTGGTTGCATTTTCCTGATCATGTTGAGCATCATTCGCAGGTACTGCTGGTGATACGCTAGATGCAGGTAGTACGCCTTGTGCTACTATTTGGAAATCACTAGCGCCATTTGGTGCTATTGCTGTTATTGCTGGTGCAGTCGTGACAGAAGCTGCATCATTACTACCATTATCTTTACGATGAGGGAGTATGTTATGTTCATAAAATTTAACAACAAACTTAAAGTTTTCTTTTAAGCATTCGCTAAGACTTTTTTGATTGCCGCCGCTGTTAGAGATTATATAATTAGTCGGTACAGCAAACAGTTGAAATGGTGCTGTGAATACTATTTTTGTACCGAATACAATACAATCAAAAATAAAGTGGTCGCCGCTACAAGAATTAGCATTTGCATCACAAAGTAAGTCTAAACTAGTACCGATTGCAATTGAAGCGAAGGCAAAATAGTTAGAAATTCCTGCTCTACCTGCGATTAATGCTTGGCAAGCAGAATGAGCAACTTGTAGTATTCCTGAGGTAATGATGTCTACCAGCTCGGCACCGTAGAAGAAGGGATTGTATTTAAGTCCTGGAGGATTTGCTTTCAGCTCTGTAAGGTAATCACTCGTTTTTTCATCAATATCTGATTCTTTAATAGTCATTACAGTTTCAAATGAATTTATAAATAAAAACAAATTAAAGCCTAGCATAGTAAAAGGTGTGGTAATAGCGTTAAGAACCGTCGCCAAGCGTAATGAAGTTAGTAGTTGAAATCCTTCTAGTGATTCTAGCCACCAACCGCTAGCAGTTAAGCCTATTAGTGCAACTGTAGCAATTAATAACATAGATCCCAAAAAGGGATGGTCTTTAAAACATTTTTTTAGATTAGCCCAGCTCAATGTTTCGGAGCATAGAGTGTTATAAACAATTAAACCAAATGAAACAGCTGAGATGCTTGCAATTGCTAAAGCTGCTGTGAATAAAAAAGCAGGTAGCAAAGCTGCTGCAGATGTTAAGGTATAAGCAGCAAAACCAATAGCGGCCATTATTGATATCAATAATAGAGCGATGTTAATACTCTCATCAGTTAATCTTTGGATTGCTTGTTTGATGTTATTAAAAAAAACTTGAGCTTCAACAGCTGCCGTGATAATAAATGCAAAGATTGCAAATGGAATAACAGGTATAGCAAATGGCAATGCACCACCAATAGCGATTGCACCTGCAGCACTTAAGATACCCACGGATAAAGTCGCCGCTAAGGCTAAAGCACCTGCTGTAATTCTATTCCACAGAGGTAAAGGCTTGTTTGCCTCAGGTATTTGCTTACCGTCTGTGGTAGCTGAGGGAATAATTACTTCGGATTCTAGTGTAGACATGGTACTTCTCTGTATAATAATTTTTAAATAACTCACGGATGATAATCATTCTCATTTGAAAAGTCAATTATATCTCAAGCTTATCTGATCCTAGCGCTCTGCTATATGTTTTAGACTTGAATTGCTTAGTTAAATTATATATATTGCATTTTTATCTAAGTTTACCCAAAAAACGGACTTGTAGCAGATTAATCAGAGGTCTAACCAAATGTTGAATTTATTTTCTAGTACTAGCTTAATTTATAATTGCGATCCTGATTTGCTAGAGCTCAGAGAATATATCAATCAAGCTTATCACGCAGATGAAGAGCTAGTGGTCAGAGAGTTATTAAATTTGGCAAAAATGCCTGAAGAAGTGACTAAACAGGCAAAAGAGTATGCTGGTACCTTTGTGCAAAACATCCGTAAGGAGCGTACTGGCAAGTCAGGCCTCGATGCTTTTTTACTCCAATATGAATTAAGCAGTAATGAGGGGACGGCCCTGATGTGCTTAGCAGAGGCTTTATTGCGTATTCCTGATAGTGCCACCCGCGATAAGCTTATTCAAGATAAAATTGGCAGTGCGGCTTGGGAGCAGCATGTTGGCAAGAGTAAAGTTGTATTCGTTAATGCTGCCACTTACGCTTTGCTATTAACTGGCAAAGTGGTTAAGCGTAGCGATGTTTCCGGTAATATCTTAAAAGATTCTCTTAAAAAATTGGTAGAACGGAGTGGTGAGCCTGTAATCAGACAGGCTATGAGTCAGGCCATGAAAATCTTAGGCCGCCAGTTCGTCATGGCAGAAACTATTGAAAAAGCTCTGAATAGAGCTAAAAAGTGGGAAGCAAAGGGCTATGCCTATTCTTATGATATGCTGGGTGAAGCTGCTAAGACTGATCAAGATAGTGATTATTATTTTGCTGAGTATACAGATGCTATCAAAAGTATAGCCTCAGTAGCGAAATCTGGTAGCTTTGCTGAGCTTAGAACTAATCCGGGGATATCGATCAAATTATCCGCTTTAGAAGCAAGATACGAGCTAGGTAAAAAAGATCGTGTATATACTAATCTTATTGCCAGACTACGCCAGCTTTGTATTATGGCGATGAATGCAAATATTGGTCTAACAGTAGATGCTGAAGAATCTTATCGATTAGATCTATCTTTAGACATCTTTGAACAGGTATTTAAAGATCCTGTATTTAAGAATTGGCAAGGTTTAGGTTTGGCTGTGCAAGCTTATCAAAAAAGATCTTATCGAGTTTTACAATATTTACAGCAATTAAGCCAAAAATATGATCGAAAAATTATGGTGCGCTTAGTTAAGGGCGCTTATTGGGATAGTGAGATTAAACACGCGCAAGTCAATGGGCATCCTGGTTATCCAGTGTTTACAAGAAAGCCATCGACAGATGTTTCCTATCTAGCCTGTGTTAATTTCTTACTAGACAATACTAAATATTTTTACCCGCAGTTTGCTACACATAACGCTTATACATTAAGCGCAGTGATTGCTTTAGCCAATAGTAAAAATATTCCTGAACAAGATTTTGAATTCCAGCGTTTACATGGCATGGGTGAGAATCTTTATGAACAAGTAATTGAAAGCTCACAGTATGGCAAAAGACAATGCAGAATTTATGCGCCTGTAGGTGGTTATAAACATCTTTTAGCTTATTTAGTCAGAAGATTATTAGAAAATGGTGCTAACAGTTCTTTTGTAAACCGCATTGCGGATGAGAAATTACCGATTGCTGAAATAACAAAATGTCCGATCAATGAAGTAGAGGGTTATAATTGTATGCCGCACGACAAAATCAAATCTCCACGTGAAATTTTTATCGATAGATGGAATAGTAAAGGCTATGACATTAGCGATGTCGCAGTTTTAAACAAGCTGTCAAGTGATTTCTTAGAGATATTCGAAAAGAAACGTGATGCGTACATTATTAATCCTATTATCAATGGTCAAGAATTAACTAGTAATAATTATGGCGTATTAGAAAGTATTAATGTTACTAATCCGGCTAATCGTGCTGAAATCATTGGTCAATGCTTTTTAGCCGATAAAGAGATTGCACTTAAAAGTATTGAAGCGGCAGGCGAAGGTTTTAAAGAGTGGAGCAGTAAGCCTGTTAAGTATCGTGCTGATTGCCTGCGCAAGATGGCTGATCTATTAGAACATAACATGGCTTTATTTTTGGCTTTGTGTATTAAAGAAGCAGGCAAGACTTTAGGTAACGCAATCGCGGAAGTAAGAGAAGCAATAGATTTCTGTCGTTATTACGCTAATGGTAGCGAGGAAATCATGAGCGCACCAAAATTATTACCAGGGCCAACTGGTGAACATAATGAAATACAAATGCTTCCAAAAGGTGTTTTTGTATGTATTAGCCCATGGAATTTCCCACTAGCTATCTTTTTAGGACAAATTGTTGCTGCTTTAGTTACAGGTAATACAGTAATAGCTAAACCTGCCGAGCAAACACCTGTAATTGCTAAACTGGCTGTTGATTTATTATATGAAGCTGGTGTGTCGAAAACAGCTTTACATTTTGTACCTGGTTATGGCGGTGTTGTTGGTGAGGTTTATGCAAGCAGCTTAAAAATAGCTGGCGTGTTATTCACGGGATCTTGCGAAACTGCTAATGTGATTAATAAGTCTTTAGCTAATCGTAAAACTCCTAATAGCATTGCCACTGTAGTTGCAGAAACGGGTGGTTTAAATGCTATGATCGTTGACTCATCATCGCTACCAGAACAGGTTGTGCGTGATGTTATTATTTCTGCTTTTGATAGTGCAGGACAAAGATGTTCATCATTAAGAATGTTATTTGTTCAAGAAGAAATTGCAGATAGCTTGATAAAAATGTTAACAGGTGCGATGGAATTGTTAACTATTGGTAATACAGAAAATTTATCTATTGATATAGGTCCAGTGATAGATGGCGAAGCGCAACAAAGGTTATTAGGTCATATTAATGATCTAGATGATTTAGTTAAAGCTAATAAAGCCAAATTGTTATACAAAGCTATTATTGAACCAGCTACAGATAAAGCAGGTACATTCGTACCAACAGCTTTATATGAATTGAATAGTCCGGAATTATTAAAAGAGGAATTCTTCGGTCCAATATTACATCTAGTAAGATATAAGTCGTCAGAAATAGATCAAGTTGTTGACTATATTAACAGCACAGGTTACGGACTTACTTTTGGGGTGCATAGCCGCATCGAGCAAACTGTAAATTATCTTTGCTCTCGAGTAAATGCGGGTAATTGCTATGTTAATCGTAGTATTGTTGGGGCGGTAGTAGGTGTGCAGCCATTTGGTGGTAGTAACCTTTCTGGTACAGGGCCTAAAGCTGGTGGCGATAATTATTTAGCCAGGTTATGTACTGAAAAGACTATATCTATAGATACTACTGCTTCAGGTGGTAATGCTAGTTTGTTGTGCTTGGATTAATGATAGTCTAAACAGATCTGCCTCTATCA